>JAGPGT010000247.1 GCA_018055905.1 Phycisphaerae bacterium | reverse complement strand
ACTGGCAGCGGGTACATTCCAGGCAGCGGATGCAACGAAGGTCGTTGGGGCTGCGCTGGGGGTCGATATGGTACCGACACAGCCGGGCGCATCGGCCGCAGGCGGTGCACTTGTCCGGTTCGAACCGCAGGAAGAAGCCGGAGACCCGGTTGAACGAGGCGAGGATCACGCCCAGCGGACAGAGTATCCGACACCAGGGTCTGCGGATGAAGAAGATCGCGATCAGGAACAGCCCGGTGATCGTCAGTTTCAGGGCATTCGGCCAGAGGATGTCTTGGCCGGCCCGCAGTTGCTGGACGATGCCGGGAAGCGCCGCTTCAAGGGCGCCGGCCGGACAGATCCTGCAGATTGACAGGGGGTGCTCGACGCCCAGCAGGGCGGGGATCGCCAGGACGAAGACGCCCAGCGTCACGAAGCGAAGATACCCCAGCCCGCCAGGGGGATCGAACTTGGGCGTGGGGACCTTGGCCGCCAGGTCCTGCAGCCACCCGAAAGGGCAGGCCCAGCCGCAGAACAGGCTTCCGACCAGAGCTCCAAAGAGGATCAACATGCCCACGACGACAAAAGGCGCGGTCAAGTGCGCAAGCATGCCGATGGGACAACCGAAGGTCGCCAGCGGGCATCCATAACAGTGAAAGACCGGGGCGCAATAGCCGTGCAGGCGGGCGCCGAGGGGGGCCAACCAAACCGCCAGGAATGCGGTCTGAATCCACAGTCGGTACGGCTGCAACTTGGCGAAAACGCCCGCGAATCTGGTCCTTTTTCTTTCGGCGATGGTTGCCATGGCTCCTTTCTGGAGGCGGGTCGATCGGGGGTCCGTTCAGGCCGTGGACACCACGGCGGTGGTTACCTCGCTCAGGTCGGGCAGGCCGCAGGGGGCTTCGCCGGTTCGGCCTCTTTCTTCTGGACTGGGCTTGACGCTTGCAACCCGTCGGAGGCCGGGGTCGCTTCCTGGGCAGCCGCGGGTTCGGACCTGCCCCCAAGTTGACTGGGTCGGTCGGAGGGAACGGGGGCTGCCGTCGAGGACAGGCCGTAGGTCAGCAGGCCCGCGCCCAGGACGATCAACACGAGGAAGAAGATTGCCCTTTGCTTTTCCATGCCACACCTCACAACTGCGTCCGGGCCTGATTCCGCCGGTCGTCCAGAACCCCGGTTGTCCTGCCGCGGATTTCATTGGCAAAATGGCGGAGGCGAATGGGAATCGAACCCACCCAGGACCTTCTCGGCCCTGCACTGGTTTTGAAGACCAGGAGCGCCACCAGACGCCAGTCACCTCCGTATGGAAATCCGTTGTTTTCGACACGACTTATGGTAACCGCCCGGCCGATGAAAGGCAAACAATCTCCGCAGGGCGAGCCTGTTCTCAACGACAAGCCACGGGGCTCGAGCCTCCCCCGGTCTTTTTGAGGGATTTTCCAAAAAAATGATTCGGGAACCTCCCTGGTATCCAATTCTACTTTATATTTTATACACAGACGGCCGGAGCAACCGCTTCGGTTACGGGCGTCTTCCTTCACGTACGTCGGTTCGGAAGGGCAAGGGGGGCCTTCGGGATAAGTGTCCCGGCCAGCGATTCGAATTCTTGGGTTGCCGCTGTTACCACATCTCCAGGCTGTGCCTCATTAGAGGTGAAGGGCATGGAATGAAGGGGTATTCGAATGAACATGGTGCTCGTCATACTCCATATCGCGGTCCTTGCGACCTTGATTTTCGCCTACGGCCGAGAGTAACTCCCATCGGGATCTCGGCCTTGCGCCGGCCCGACCACGACTTCAGAATCGGTCCGCCATGCCCTGAGTGATTCCGTCTTTTCCGATCTTCCGCGATTTTCCCCACCCATTCGAAGAAGGCCGTTGCGATTGAGATCTCGGCGAGTGCCGTGCCTGCGTCCTGAAACGACATCGGTACCGCACCGCGGTGAAACACCTGGGACAGCGGGGCTTGGCCGCGTTCAAGCCAACCAGCCGGGGAACGGTCGCAACTTTCCTGGACCACAGGATTTACGACATCAACGACACCCCCGGTCAACCCTCAAACAACCAACCGTCCACCAACGACCAACCAACGGGCAACCATCGGCCAACCACTAACAAGAATGATAAGAATGAAAAGAATGAAAAGAAGGAGAAAGCAAAGCTCCTCTGGGAATTGCTTTCGCAATGGATTCAACAGAGCAAGAGCGACTTCCGTCGGCAAAAACTCTCAGGTTTCTCGACGGAATCTCTCTTGACTTGATTCTCCAAAGGCGGTATGTTCTTGCGTTTCCCGAACGCGGGGAAGGTACGACCCTGCTTCGACAGTTGAAAATAACGTAAAAAGGAGAAGTTCAGAATGAAAGAGTCAGCGGTGGAAAAGAACAGAAGCATGCACGACCTTGTGGAAGGTCCCGCAGGGTATCTGGAGCGCGGCTGGGTCATCGCGAACCACAAGCTCGTCTCGTTTCATGCCGCCTTTATTTCGTCGGTTCTGAGCTTGCCGGCTGCCGAATTGACCGCGCGGGCCGCCGCCGGGGAGAACATCAAGTCGGTGGTCTTGCAGTTCATGTTTTCGCCGATGCACATGGAGCTGTGGATTTCCCTGGCGATTCTTTATCTGTCCTGGCACATCGCCATCGCGGTCCATGAAATGGGCCACTTCCTGACGGCCGCGAAGCTGACGGCTCTGAACAAGGACTCCCAGGAGAAGGCCGACGCCGCCCTCAAGAGCGGCAACAAGTTCGGTTACTACGCCCAGATGTTCCTGTTGATCCCGTGGGGCAAGTTCTACGGCGTCCGCAAAGAGAACGGCAACTTCGCCCCCGATGCACCGTACAACCTGGCGGTGTCGGCCGCCGCTCCGATCTGGAGCCAGTGGCTGGCCACGATTTGCCTGCCGATCGCGGCGTTCTTCATTATCGTGGGTCTGGCGGCAGGTCAGGATTGGATGATTTACATCGGCCGGTTCTTCCTGGCCCCCGGCGTGGTCGGGCTGCTTGACCGGCTCCTGGCCGATCCGGGCAAACTGAAGGAGTTCCGCAACCGCGAGAAGGCTGCCGCGGAGGCCGCCGCCCGCGCCGCTGCGATCGCCGCTTCCGGCGAGGCCTGGACGACTCGCGTGGCCCAGGTCAAAAAGACCATGCTCACCAGCCGGATGCAGCAGGTCACCCTCAAGGACGGCAGCCGCGTCACCGCCCCTTGGCAGTTCCGAAACTGCGCCATGGGCGGCCGGCACACCGAGAAGGAGTATCCCGAGAGCAACATCAGCATGCAGGAAAGCATGTTCATGCCTCTCTCGCCCAAGACCTACGAAGACGCTCAGGAAATGACGGTCAAGCTCCAGAGCCGTCTGAAGGAAATCATCGAGTCGGCCCCCGGCGCCAAGGTGATGGGTGTCGGTCTCGAAGGCGGTATCGCTCCGTACATCGACAAGGAGCCCACCGACCAGGTGCCCGAGCAGCGGATGTGGCGTTTCATGAAGCAGGCCATTCTGGACTGCGAGCTCGTGCCGGGTGTGGACGTCGCCATCGCGCTGGACCCCGCCTGCTCCGAGCTGGAAAACGCGTACCGGGAGGAACGCGGCGAGCCGGATTCCGTCGGTATGTACCGCTTCTGGCGCGACAAGGACAAGGTCGAGATGAGCCGGGATCAGATCCTCGACCTTTACAAGAAGGCCATGAACGACGGGATTCCGATCCTCTCCATCGAGGACGGCTTCGGCGAACGCGACCACCAGGGGTGGCAGAACATCATGAAGGAGCTTGGCGACAAGATCTTCATCATCGGCGACGACCTGGTCACCACGAAGGACTCGAACATCGAGAAGTGCGCCAAGAACGGAGAGATCAACGCCACCCTGATCAAGGCCAACCAGATCGGTACGCTGTCGGAGACGGTGTTGGCCATGCTGACCTCGCTGGGCTACGGCGCCGAACTGGTGGTCTCGCACCGGTCCAAGAGCCCGAACGACCCGTTCGAGGCCGAGATCGCCACCGCGATGAACGCCGTCGGGTTGAAGTGCGGCGGCGGCGCCAACACCGAGCGTCTGCAGAAGTACGGCCGTGTCATGGAGATTCTGGCGCTGGCCCGCTCCTCGCAGCGTGAAATGACCGAGAAGGAACGCAAAGAGGCCCAGGAAACCATCAAGGAACTGGTCAAGAGCCTCACCGGTCAGGACGTCGCCCTCAAGGCCGACGCCGGCGATGTGGACCTCACCGGTCTGTTCATCAAGATGCTGGCGATCGAGGCCGTCAGCGGCACCGAAGAGGCGACCAACGCGGGTATCCCGTCGGCGGCTGCCTCCCTCTTCCTCGGCAGAAGCGGCATCATCCGCTTCAAGGGTTCGACCCCGCTGGGCACCAGCGCCGGCGAGGACGAGGCCATCCACTATGTCGACAGCATCATCGAGGTCTCCGAGACCACCAAGAAATACCCCGACCTGTTCAAGGCGGTCGGCGACGGCACCTTCCGCTTCAAGAAGGAAGTCAAGGTCACCGATATCAAGGCCAAGAACGACGAGAAGTTGATGGCCCTTTGGAAGAAGTCTCGACGGTACGACGGCAAAGGGTGCATGGACGCCGTCAGCCATATCGAGGGCGTGCTGGCCAAGGCGTTCCTCGGTCGCAAGGTCGGCAAGCTGGGCAGCCTGCTCGACGCCGACAAGGAACTGCTGGGTCTGGAATTGGGCGAAGCGATTCGCATGGGCCGGATTCCTCAGGACGCCCCGAAGGACAAGAAGATTCACGCCATGCAGCGCAAGAGCGTC
>JAGPGT010000049.1 GCA_018055905.1 Phycisphaerae bacterium | reverse complement strand
TCGATCATGCGGGAGGCGCGGGCGTAACCGATGCCGAGGCGCCGCTGGAGGAGCGAGACGCTGCCGCGGCGGGTCTCGAGAACCACGTGAACGGCTTCGTCGAAGAGTTCGTCCTGGGGCAGCTCGCCGGCCTCGACCTTGCGGAGCTGGGTAAGCTCTGGGTGGAACTGCGGCTCGGCGACTTCTTTGAGGTATTTGACGATCCGGCGGATCTCGGCGTCGTCGAGGAAAGTGCCCTGGGCGCGGATGAGGTCGGAGGTGCCGGGTTTGAGGAAGAGCATGTCGCCTTCGCCCAGGAGGGTTTCGGCGCCGTTCTGGTCGAGAATGATGCGGCTGTCCATGCGGGCCGCGACACGGAAACCGATGCGGCAGGGCATGTTGGATTTGATCAGGCCGGTGACGACGGTCGCCTGCGGGCGCTGGGTCGCCAAAACAATGTGGATGCCGACGGCGCGGCTTTTCTGGGCCAGGCGGACGATGTAGCTTTCGATCTCTTTGCTGGCGGTCATCATGAGGTCGGCCAACTCATCGATGATGATGACCATATACGGGAGTTTCTTGGGAATTTTGGCCTCTTCCTCGGGCGTGCTGGGCGAGAACCGGTTGATGATCTCCTCGGCGCCAAGCTTGTTGAACTCCGCGATGTTCTTGACACGGGCCTCGGCCAGCAGGGCGTACCGCTCGTCCATCTTGACCGTTGCCCACTCGAGGATCTGGACCGCGACCTGCGTCTCGGTCACGATCGGGCACATCAAATGCGGGACGGTCGCATAACTGGTCATCTCCACCATCTTGGGGTCGACCAGGATGAGCTTGACCTCATCCGGCCGCTTGGTCATCAAAATCCCGACAATAATGGTATTGATGCAGACGGACTTGCCGCTGCCGGTGGTGCCGGCGATGAGCAGGTGCGGCATCTTGGTCAAGTCCGAGACCAAGGCCTCGCCGGAGGAATCTTTGCCGAGGAACAGGGGGATGTTCATCCCTCGCGGTTTGTCCCCGGCCAATTCCATCATGCTCGACATGCGGACTTTTTCTTTTTCGCCGTTGGGCACCTCGATGCCGATCGTGTGTTTGCCGGGGATCGGGGCCACCACGCGCACGGCCCCGGCGCTCAGCGCACGGGCGATGTCGTTCGAGAGGCTCGAAATGTGGCTGACCTTCACGCCGGCCGCCAGCTCCAGTTCGAACATCGTCACCACCGGTCCGGTCTCGGCCGCCACGACCCGCGCGTTGACGTTGAACTCGCCCAGCAACTTTTCCAACTCTGCGGCCTTGGACTTGACCACCCTCTCTTGCACCTGCTCGTAACCCCGTTCCGGCTCGGCCAGCAAGGTCAGTGGCGGCAGCGTGTAGTCGTCGTACGACGGCTGTGCAGCGGGCGGTTTCTCCACCTTCACCGGCGCGGGTTTGGGCTTGGCCTCGGCCGGCTTGGCCGTCGTCTGCGCCAGGACAGGCGTCTGCTGGGCCGATTCCACGGTCTTTGCCGGCGTCTGGCTCTCTTCCCAACCCTCGGGCTGGGAGATCGTATCTTCTTGCGCCTCCGTCGACGGCTCGACCACCGAGGTCTTGCCGTTGACCGACATCGTCCGCGGTTCGTTCGCCGACGAAGGGCTCTTCTGACTGGCGCTGAGTCGTTGCCAGATTTCCGTGAGGGCCTCGGAGTGTTCCTTCGCCACCGCCCAAGCCGGCACGACTACGCCGACGATTCGACGGACCGCATATCCACACGCCGTGAACAGACCGACGATCAGACTGTCGGCCAACAGGGCCAGTCCGAACCCCCACATCCCCAGAATCACGAAAAACGCCCCCAGCCGACCACACGTACTCTTGAGGAACAACAGCGTCGAAATCCCCAGCACGCCGCCGGAACCCATTGGGAATGGGTAGGTGCTGTGCGGCCAAAAGCTGTAGAACGTCGCGGAGGCGGCCGCCGTGACCAGCACCATGCCGATGATCCGAAACACCATCTGGTCCACAGGCCGATGCGCCAGCCGGACCACAAAGTAGCACAAAGCCGAAACCAGGACCACATAGATCCCCGGCCCGATGTAGTAAAAAAGGTAGAACGCCAGGAACGCTCCGACCGAGCCACACCAGTTCGTCGGCGGCTCATTGGCCGGCACCACATAGGGACTGGGCGGGTCCGCGATATCGAAGCTGATACTACTGCACAGCAACATCAGGCACAGAGCGACCCCCAAGCACAACGCCGCGGCCTTCGCCCCCGGCCCCAAGATCACTTCCCTTGCCTTCCTGCCACGCGATCCACCGTTTCTCTTCACCGGATCGACTCCATGCTCTGCGGGTCGCCTCGGACGTATCCTGCGGCGACCTCGTCCTATAATCGTGTCATTGTAAGCGTCGGCACCGCCTCCGTCGAGCGCCAACTCGCTTTATATCGGCAGTCGCTTCGCGATTTCTGCATTCTAACTAACCGGCATTTATGCGACCTTTGCCGATGAGGTCGAGTTTCTCCTCTTTGGCCCACTTGTAGCCGTGCGCGCCGAGGTAGGACAGGAGCTTGTAGTGGAACGTCAGGAAGGTGTCCTGGCTGAGGATGGAGGCCATTGCTTCGGTAATGATGACCCGACGAAGCAGCTCTTTGCCGGTGCAGTTGTCCACGAGGATGCGACGTTCCTGGATGTCTCGGAAAAGCTGAGGCGACAGGCCGTCGATCCCCATCTGAATGCTGGTCGCCAGGAACTCGTCGTCGATGTGCTTGAGTTCTTCTTCCAGGGCCAAGAAACCCTCCTGGCGGATGATCGACGCATACTTACGAAGCTTGATAATCAGCTCGAAGCACTCTCTTTTGTCCTCGATGCTGCACTGGATGCGTTCGGCAAATTGCCAATCGTAGTAGAGCATGACCTTCTCCTTCGTTTTCGTTCCTGTCCGTGGGGCGTTTCCATCCAATCCCTGCTCACGGACCTCCAGGCCAGACGACCATGGTCGGGCGGACATGATACCGCCCAGAGGCGGACCTCGCAAGCGGAGCATTGGGCGATCATCACGGCCCACTTCCTCAACGCCGCGGCGCGGTTCGAAAAGATGGGGATCGACCTGGACCGACAAGAGATTTCGAGGCTGCGTCGGGGACGTCCATCCTGAACAAGGTCCAGCCGGAGGCAAAGGCCCTTGTCATTCGATGAACAGCGGGCGAATATGGCGGTCGAAGAGATTGGCCGTGACGTTCTCTGCGATCGTGGATTCGTACCGCTCCAACGCGTCCAGGAATCGCGGACCCAGCTCGGCGGCGACTTTGTAGCCCACGTGCAGGAGCTGGCGGAGGCTCGGGTTGTAGTGTGGGCAGAACGGGTCGTGCCGCAGCGCCGCGGCGAATCGCTCGCCATCCCACCTGCCGACCTCTTCCGGCGTGGGCAGTTTCGTCCTGTCGATATCGATCACCGTGGCGTAGGGTCCGCAGAGCTCGTCGATCCGGCCCAGCGCGGTCGTGTAGACTTCCCTGGCGATGGCCAACCCATCGCCTCCGCTGGAGGCCAGGCCGATCAGCTCCTCCAGCCAGGTGGTGCCGGCGGTCTTCAAGTGCAGGCCGGCGTTGAACTTGCGGATCGCACGGCCGATCACGCCGTAGAGCGAGAACTTATCGCTGCCCGAGTGGATGCTGAGCTTGAGCGCATGGGGCAGCGGAAGCTGTTGGACCGCGAAGCGAATCACAGCCAGGTCCTGCTCGAACTCCTCCGCGAATTGATTGACGTCGCCGACGTAGTCCACGCCTTTGTTGAACCGCCCGCTGAACTTCGGCGCGATCGTCTCGGCGGGAATTCCCTCTTCGGCGATCGCGGCCAGGATCACCAGCAGCTCCACCGGCGTCTGCGGCGCGTCGGTCTCGTCCATCGAGACTTCCGTGACGAACTGGCCTGGGCCCTTGACTGCTTCGATGCAGCGGAAGATCTCGCCTGCCTGCTGCACCGCCAGGAGGTACTTGCCTGCGATCGACCGCATGGCAGACTCGGCGATCTCGATCGGCTGCGAGATGCCTTCGATCCGATGAGAGCCGAGCAGGTCGAAATACTTGTCGACGAACGAGTCGATGTCGACCGCGCTTGCGCTTCGCCCGACGAAGTCCGCCACATCGAGCGTGAAGAAGTCGCTGGCGTCCATGAATCTGTCGACATTGCCCAGGCCGATGTGGTCGGCGTCGACGTAGTACGGCCCTTTCCAACCGACGGCTTTGACCGCGGCATCCGCCTCTTTGCGCACATCCGCGGGCTGCGTGCCGATGATCGTGTGCTCGCGATTGGATTTGTTCCAGACAGGGGTGATTCCCACGCCCTGCTGCGCCGCCTTCATCAAAGCGGCCAACTGGGCTTTGCCTTGGCGACCGAAGCGGTCGCCGACCCCCATCGAGTATTTGCCAAAACACATTTCGTGTTGTCGTACGCCCATGGGTATACGGAATTCTCCGTCCTCGGTCTTGTCAGTTCGTTCGATTCGCCAGTTCCGCCAGTGCGCCGCGCGGCACGTCAGCTCCGATCTGCGTCACCGCGTTGACGCCGCAAAAGTCGTTGCCCGTCAGCGTGACCGCCCTGCTGGCAGCGCCCTGGAGCTTTAGGAACAGGCCCGTGCCCGCCGGAGGCGTGCAACCACGGACCACAACGTTCTGCACGTTCATGAACCGCAGCAACGACGCGGCTCCATTTGAATGTGGAACGTCCAATCCGTCAACCGTTGCATCTCGCACATCCTCGAACATCACGGCGTGTCGCTTGTCCTCGCCCGCCAGTTGCAGTTGCACATTGGCGAGTCTGAGGCCCCGGACGTGGCGGCAGTAAAATCCATAGGCGGGCAGATTGCCGAACATGGAGTACTCGGGGTACTTGTCCGGGTTCTCAGGGATCGGGCGCGAAGCCTCCTCCAGCGATCCCCCGCCTGAGAACGACAGACGGATGTTGCTGAGGGTTAGATTCTCGATGTTCGCATCGGGCAGGCCTGCGATGGCGCAGCCCGTGCGGTCGGCCCCGGTCGCCTCGATGTCGCTGATCGTGACGTTCCGCAGGGTCCCGACGCCGGGCTTGGGCATGCCCTCCTGAAAAGGCCGGGCGCGATTGCCCAAACGGATGAAGATCGGCGCGCCGACGCCGCTCATTGTGATGCCGGTCACAACAACGCGATCCATCATCCCGCCATCGACGATCTCCAGAGCGATGCCTGCCAGCCGGGTGTCGTAGATTGCACATGTGTTCATCACGATGTTCTGGAAACCGCCGTTCGATTCGGTGCCCAGCTTCAGGGCGTTGCATGTGCTGCGTAGGACACAACCGGTGATCACCACGTCCTTGCACAGTCGGGCCGAGGTGCTCTTGAGCACAATCGCGTCGTCGCCGGAGTCGATGTTGCAGCCGGTGATGAGGACCCGGTGGCACGAGTCGATGTCGATGCCGTCGTTGTTATGGTTGACATGGCTTCTGACGGTGACGCCCGTGATGCGGACGTCGTCGCAGGCCAGATAATGCTGCACCCACATGGGCGAGTTGTAAATCGTGACGCCTTCAATCACGACATCGCGGCATTCGATGAATCGGATCGTGTACGGACGGACCTTGTAAGGCCCTTGGAACGAGGCGCCTTGGCCATCGATGACGCCCCGTCCGGTGATGGCGATCCGCTGAGCCTTCTCGGCGTAGATCAGGCTCTTGTCGGTATAGGTGTCGGTAAACGAGCGGTAGGCGGGAACCTTGGAGGGGTACTGCGCGAGGTCGCGCGTCGCGAGCAGCGTGGCCGCGTCGTCCAGGCGAAGCGTCACGCCGCTTTTGATCACGATCGTCCCGCAGAGGAATTTCCCCGGAGGCACATACACGACTCCCCCACCGCCTGCGGCGCAGTCGTCGACGGCCTTTTGAATGGCCTGCGTGCAAAGCGTTTGCCCATCGGGTTTTGCGCCGTAGTCGCGGATGTCGTGGAGAACCCCGGCACCGGGGACAATCGAGCTGCAGATCACAACGAGGATAGACAACCAGAGCGTCGGCGACATAGAGATCCGCCCTCGATAGTGCCGGCATGAAAAAACCCCGCAGCGCATCCTTTCGCCACGGGGCAACGAAAAAGTCCTCATTCATTCGCACTGTGCCCAGCATCGCTGCGGCACTGTGCTTATCTTGGTCTTGTCGACAGCGGAGCCGGCTCGGCCGGCGCCTCGACAACAACTCCCAGACGACCCAAGGCCCCCGCTACGTCGGGCTGCCTGGGGTTGAGTTGGAAACTCTTCATCAGATACTGTTTCGCCAACGTATTGTCGCCTTTGCCCAGATAGTAAAACCCGATCTGGCGGTTGGCCTCGAAGGAATCCGGAGCGGCTTCGAGCGCTTGTCGGAAGCATCGCAGAGCGTACGCGTCCAGTCCCACCTGCTCGAACTCCCAGCCAAGGCGAAGCATTTCGCTGACCGCGACCCCGGCTTGTCGGATGTAAGTATTGGCGAACTGCTCAGCCTGGGCGGTCTGACCGCGATCGATGTTCATCTTCACCACGCCCGCCTGCGCCGCCCGGTTGGACGGTTGGAACCCCAGTGCGACGTTGTAGTGATACTCCGCCTTGTTCCAATTCTGAGACTTGTGATACAACCGAGCCAGCTCATAATGCGCCTGAGGGTTCTCGAATTTCCTGTCGAGCTCGGCCAACAACTGGGCCTCGGTCTTGTCGGACGGGGGCACCGGAATCGTATCGATCGGTCGTACCGTTCGGGCCCCATCACCACACCCCCAGAGAGCGAACAAGGCTGTACACAAGAGCACATGTAGCAGAATCTCTTTCGCCACCGGTTTCGCGCTCCTTTGTCTGCCTGTCATTGACGCCTCCACGGAGATCCCACAGTTTGCCAATGCAAAAACCTCCGTGGGACCGACGCGAGTATTCTGCCAACGCGTGCATGGGAATGCAAGTAAAAAACCGTGACAACAGAAAGAAAGTTGCACTTTTCGCGGACCGAGTGACATTGATCTGGATTGCGGAAATCGATCGCGGTCGATGTAATAAACCGGTCGTACCAAGCGACATACGTATGAAACCGACGGCGATTCACAAAGGTCGATCGTCGTTTTCCAAAAAAGCCGACGGGCGAGGCGGAAAAAGTTTCCGCGGAGTCTTTGCCGCCGGATGGAAGGCTTCGCGCAGAAAAACAGACGCACAAATTCGACGAGGACGTTAGACTGCTTTCAGGAGACGTTCCTGACGGCCTTGGAGCTGTCGCGCCGTCAGGAGGTGCGGAATCTGCAGGGCTTGCTGGTGCGTCTGGCCGGTCGGACCGAGGATGAGCTGTCTCGCACGCGACAGCAGGTCGTTCAGTTGTTCGCCAACTACCAACCGGGAGGGTTCGAGGCTGATCCGCGACCCTTCCAGAGCTTTCCGGAAAGGAATGAACTATGATCGCCTTCCCTAAGAGACGCATGTGTCTGACGTTATCGCTTTTCCTGACGGCATCGGTCGGCCACGTTCACGCCAACTGCGGTTCGGTGGCACAGGAGCCGGTACAGTTTATGGAAACAGGCGCTGTCAACATGTACGGCGCCCCCCTCTCCACCGGGGTCGCGACGAACACCGCGCCGAGTCGGTTCGCCGACTGGTTTTACATCGGTTTCGAGGGCGAACCCTCGATGGAACCGGCCCTGGTGATCCCCGACAAGGAGATCGATTTCGCGACGACGAGCCGAATCATGGAAGATCTGAGCATCATGTCGCGGATCATCGAAAACAATGTGCTGGCCTCCCACGGAATCGACCGGGGCGGCTGGAGAGAACCCGTCATAGGTCGATTCGCGTCGCCGGATGCGGTCGGTCCGAAGGCCCTGTTCTCTTCGGTGGGTCGGGCCAGGCCGCTCTACATCGGCGGCTACGGCGTAACGTTCTTCATCCAGGTGGATTTCCCCCTGCTGCCCCCGACCCAAGCGCCGGAGAAACCAACCGAGTCTCAGGAAGACCCCGTCTGGACGCAGACGAAACGGTCGCTCCTGGAGCCGCGTCCAGGTGCAACGGGTTTGCCAGGAAAAGCTGGGGAACAACCCTACAACCAAGCCAGGGTCGACAGCTTCCGCAGGTCTCTGACCGCGACCCTGAAACACGCAGCGAACATCCGAGACCTTGAGCCCACCCAGTCGGTGACCTTCGTGGTTCAGGGCCAGGGTTCTCCGGCGTCGGGTCCGCAACGCAGCCAGCCGGGAGTAGTCATTCCGACCGTAAGAAACGCCCCCTGGTTTGACAGGAGCGCGATGACGCTGCGGACGACCAAGGCCGACGTGGACGCCTACGCCAAGGGCCAGCTTACACGCGAACAATTCGAGCAGCGAGTGCAGGTGACTGCGTACTGACGACCGGTGAGGTTTCACAAGAGGAGACAACCTATGACAACGTTCATTTCCACAGCAATTCTCCTGCTCGGGCTCCCGACCTCACTCGGCGCCGGCCAGCAGGACCGCGTCGCGCGGACGGCCTTCGTGGTCCCCGGGCCGGACTTGGCGCCTGAGGCCATCGCTCAGATCCGCGAGGACCTGGCAGTGATGTGTCGGATCTTCGACAAAGCCTCGATCTGGGCCAAACGAACAGGCGACAGCGCGATCGACAGGACCGTCCCGATCGACATCTCCGGCGTGGAGATTTCGCAGCAGGTGATCCTGACGCAAGCCCTCTATCTCGACGGTTACGGCGCGATCTTCTTCCATCCGGTGGACTTCCCGCCGGCGGCGCGCCGAGAGGAGCCAACGCTCCCCAAGACCGACTCTTGCGTGGATCCGTTGTGGTCGCAGACCGCCAACGAACTTCGGGGCGAACCTGTGGAATCGACAAGACCGTCCGATCTTCCCTACAACCCCCAGCAGGTGGAGAACCTCAAGATCGCTCTGATCGGGACCCTCCGCCACGCGGCGAACCTACGGACCTGTGGACCCCGAGATGCGATCAGCGTTGTGATCGGCCAGCGCGCCCGACGCAACGAAATATTCCGAGGGAACTTCCCGCTGCCGGGATACGGCGGCGCTGCGCGAACCGAGACGACCGATCCGCAGGAGCCGCCGACGGTTCTGATTCTTCGCACCACAAAAGCCGACGTGGACGCTGTGGCCAACGGCAGTCTGACCCCGGAGCAGTTCGCGTCCAAAGTCCAGACCCTCAAGTCGTGGACGAATCCACGCCTGCTCCCGGTGGGGACGGGCGCCGGCGGAGGATTCGGGATACCCCTGCAGAGCCGGTGACCCGGAACCCCAGGACAGTAAACAACAAAAGCGTCGCAGGCCGACTCCCGCGGGTCGGCCTGCGTCATTCTGTCGATCCTCGGAGCGTTAAACGTCGAGGTTCTGGACCTCGCGGGCGTGGTCCTGAATGTATTTGCGTCGTCCCTCGACGTCGTCGCCCATCAGGACGCTGAAGAGGCGGTCGGCCTCGCCGGCGTCATCGAGCTTGACCTGCAACAACGTGCGGGTGGCGGGATTCATGGTCGTTTCCCACAACTGCTCGGCGTTCATTTCGCCCAGACCTTTGAACCGCTTGATCTCGACGCCCTTGCCGCCGATCTGGCGGATGGCGGTGTAAATCTCGCCCAGCGACGGGATTTCATAGTGTTCTTCGCCGTGGACGATGTAGAACTTGGTGGGCAGCGCCTCGCCGGAATCGGTCTTCTCGCTTTTGAGAAGGAAATCCGTCAGGTCCAGTCCGAAATCATTCTTGAGTTTCTGCGCAATCTGCTCGATTCGCACGACCTCATGCAATTCCTCACCGACGGCGGTCGGCTCCTCGTTGCCTTTGGACTTTTCCTTTTCGGCGGCGCCGTTGTGACCGTTGCCGTTCTTGGAGATCCCCAGTTCCTCCAGACGTTTGTCGTATTCGGCCGCCTCGCGGAAGAAATCGGGCTTTTCGCGACCTTGGCAGCGAATCATGTAGTGAGGCAGACTGTTGCCGTCGTAATGCTCGCTGAGGAACTCCTCGAAGCGGATTCCACGATGGGTCAGGACGTTGACGGTGCGTTCCATGTCCCCCAGGATTTTGAGCAATTCCTCGAGCTTGGGACGGGGAATTTCGCGCGCCTCGTTCTTGGCGGATTTCTTGCCCTTCGGGAGCTCGTCGCGAACGAACAGTTGCGTGCCTTCCAGGCCGCGGGTGATCATCCGCCGACGCATTTCCTGTTCGGTCAGCACGTATTCGGAATTCTTGCGGCCTTTGATTTTCAGCTCGTACAGCGGCGGCTGGGCGATGTACACCATTCGATGGTCCAGCAATTGCGGCATCTGGCGGAACAAAAAGGTCAGCAGCAGCGTGCGGATGTGCGCTCCGTCGACGTCGGCATCGGTCATCAGGATGAGTTTTCCGTAACGGCACTTGGAGATGTCGAACTCGTCGGTGCCGATGCCGGTGCCCAGGGAGCTGATGAGCGTGCGGATCTCCTCGTGCGCCAGCATCTTCTCGATGCGGGCCTTCTCCACGTTGAGGATTTTTCCCCTCAGCGGCAGGATCGCCTGAATGTTCCGGTCGCGTCCGCCCTTGGCGGACCCGCCTGCGGAATCGCCCTCGACCAGGAAAATCTCCGTGGCCATCCGCTCTTTGCTGGCACAGTCCCAGAGCTTTCCCGGGAGGTTCGCGCTGCCCAGGGCGCCCTTGCGCCGGGTCAGTTCACGGGCCTTCCTGGCGGCCTCGCGAGCAGCGGCCGCCTGAATCGCCTTGTTCAGGATTCGCTTGGCGTCCGCGGGATGTTCTTCCAAGTAGTGCGAGAGCTGTTCGTTGACCGTGGTTTCGACAAAGCTGCCGACTTCGGGGTTTGTGAGTCGGACTTTGGTTTGGGCCTCGAAGTGTGGATTGGGCAGTTTGACGGCCACAACCGCGGTCAGACCTTCCCGCAGATCGTCGCCGGTGGTGGCCTGGCCTTCTTTGACGAGGTTGTTGGCCTTGGCATAGAAGTTCATCGTTCGCGTCAGAGCGGTGCGGAAACCCGATAGGTGGGTGCCGCCGTCGATGTTGCGGATGTTGTTTGCGAAGACCAGCACGTTGTCGGCATAACTGTCGTTGTACTGCATCGCCACTTCGCAGCTCAGTTTGCTCTCGGGATCGTCCTTGGCCATGTAGATAATGCTCTCATGCAGGACGTTCTTGCCCTCGTTGAGGTGCTTGATGAAGGCTTTGATACCCTCTTCGTACTGGAACGTCTCCTTCTTGTCGGTCCGGTCGTCGCGAAAGGTGATCTTCAAACCTGCGTTGAGGTAGGCCAGTTCGCGAATCCGCTTGAGCAACGTGTCGTAATTGAATTCGAGGTCGCCGAAGATCTCCTCGTCGGGCATGAAGGTGACTTTGGTGCCCCGCTTGGTCGAGGGACCCACGAGCTGGACCGGACCGGTTTTCTTGCCCCGACGACATTCGAAATGATGATGCGCGCCGTCGCGGAAAACGTCCACATGCAGCCACTCGCTCAAGGCGTTGACGACGCTGACGCCGACGCCGTGGAGACCGCCGGCCACCTTGTAGCTGTCGGAATCGAACTTGCCGCCGGCGTGCAGGGTCGTCAGAACGACTTCCAGCGCGCTGACCTTGGCCTCCTTGTGCATTTCGACCGGAATGCCTCGCCCGTTGTCTTCCACGCTGCAACTGCCGTCGGCCTGAATGCGGACGGTGATCGTGTCGCAGAAACCCGCCAGGGCCTCATCGATCGAGTTGTCCAGGACCTCATAGACAAGATGGTGCAGGCCCGCGATGCCGCGGTCGCCGATGTACATGTCCGGCCTCTTGCGGACGGCGTCCACACCCCCGAGGATTTTGATGTTGCTAGCGTCGTATTTATGTGCCTCCATACCGGCCCTCAAAAGTCAACCTTACGTATACAACCAGACCTGTCGAAATGCAGAACTGGAACCCTGAATCTTATCGGAAAAGGTCCCCTCTCGCCTGCAAAGTTACTCATTTTGTACGCGGGCCGCAAGTCCAATGTTCTTTATCTTGCCATGGCCACGTCGATCCGGTGGATCCTGGCCGAGGGGCAGAGCCTCTGAAGCTCTTGAAGCAGCACCGCCTTGCATAGTTGCAGCTCAAATCGGTAGGTGGAATCATCCGCAAGGATCTTCAGACACCCGTTGCTCAGCCCCCCGATCCGACAATGAGACTGCAGATGGTCCGGAAGCACAGTCGCCCAGACTTCCTCAAGCGAACCGTATCGCGCATGCACCGGGGCCATCCGGGCCACCAGATCGGCCACCAGATCGCTCATCTTGCATGCGTCGGACGTCCTTGTTTGATTCATCCCCACTCCTTGGTTCCCTGGGGTCTTTTTCCGATCGCTCCGTCGTCGTCAGCCGAGACTGATCGGCATCAAAACATAAAGGAAATCGCTGCCGCTCTTGAGCACGCCCGGGCGGTCGGGCTGGCCAAGTTCCATCTGGAACTCCGGCGCTTGGATCACGCGCAACGCGTCGATCAAGAACTGCGGATTAAAACCGATCTCGATCGGTTCTCCGTCGTACTGGATGGGCATCTTTACCTCCGCGGCGCCGGCCTCAGGCGAGCTGCCCGAAAAGACCAGGGCATCGGCGGTGAGTGACAGTTTCACGCCCTTGGATTCTTCACTGGTCAACAGCGCCGCCCGCCGAACACCGCTCAAGGTCGTCTCCGTGGAAAGCGTCAATTTCTTATCGTAATCGGTCGGGATGATGTCCTCGTACTTCGGAAAGTTTCCTTCCACCAGATTTGAACTGATCACCATGTTGGCGCAACTGAAGAGCAACTGGTTGTCCACAAGCTTGACCGCAACCGTTTCTTTTTCCCGTCTTCCCAGCTTCTCGATCAAAGCCATGGTCTTGGACGGCACGATGACTTTCCGCTCGGCGATTTCGTTTGTGGCCTGCTGCAAGTCGACGCGGCATTTTGCCAACCGACGGCCGTCCGTCGCCACAAGCAGGAGCTTTTTGCCCTTGACTTCCCAGAGCACGCCGTTGATCGCGTACCGACTGCTTTCCCTGGCGGTCGCGAACAGGCACTGGGAAATGCCCGCCTGCAAAAGGTCAAGAAGAACGGTCAGGTCCCCGCCGCCCGATCCAAAGGAGGGCATTCGCGGGTACTGTTTGGGGTCCTGGCCGTAAATTTTGAAATGGCTGTCTGTCCCGCGGATCTCGCAGGTCGTGTCGCTGGACTCCAGGACCAGGACGTCCTCGACGCTCTCACGAACGATCGCAGCCAGCCTCTCAGCCTCAACGACGACTTCGCCTTCTTCCTCGACCTCGACCTCGCAGATCTGGTAGTCCAGGCCAAGCTCCAGGTTCGTCGCGCAGATCCGCATCTCCTTGCCGGAAACTGCGATCCGTACGCATCGGAGCACGGGCTTGGGTGTCCGACTCGGAACGATCGAAGTCATCAATCCCAAGGCCTCTGCCAGCGCGGAACGGTTAAAGGTGACCTTCATGGCATACCTCTTGAAAAATCACAGGCGCCCCATGCGCCCCACGATCCAGAATTTCGTGCTAGTGTACCGGGGACACCGCCTCTCGACAACCCTTTTTGCCGGCCAGGACACCACCGCTGTAGATGCCCTCGGGCCGCAACCCCAATGTCACAAGCAAAAGCAAGGGTATATAAATAGCTGTTCTCAAAGAGAAAGAGATAGTAGGATAAGTCATATAGGCGCTAGGTTCTGTCAGTTTTGGGTTTGCAGTTCCATAAATCGTTGCTGTCAAACCAGATAGGGTTTTTATTATCGGATCGTCCCTGGGGAAAACCTGTTAAGGCCCTTGTGGCTGGACTTGACAAATTCACAGGGGGGGAGTATCTAACGGGTTTGGACTTGGATGATTCACAAGATGGTGCGACAGTATTAACAGGGGCTGTTAAATTCTCCCTGGATGGGTAGGGACCATGATTTTACGACCACAGCAGCGGGCGTACGCCGGGACCGGCGACTTGTTTGTCGGCTTCGATGTCGGCAGCAGTTTCGTTCATTATGCGGTTCTGGGGGCCGATCGAACGGTCGTGTATTCGCCCGACCCGATCATGCACTTTGCCAACCCCCTCGGCGCCATCGGCCAGGCGTGGCGCGACATCGCGGCCCACTGTGAGCTCACGAAGGTCAAGAGCACTTCCCTGACCGGCAGCGCCGCCGAACCGTTTCCGCGAGTCATGCGCGGCGCCTTGTACGTCTACGACAGCGTCGCGATCCCCAAAGGCGCGGAGGTCGTCGCGCCCGCGGCCAAGTGCATCTTTCACATCGGAGCCAAGGATTCCTACTTCTTCAGCCTCGGTTCGGTGGACAACCGCAAGGTGATCACCGAGTGGCGGACCGGCACCAAGTGCGGCGGCGGCTCGGGCATGCTCGTCGAGAAACAGTGTCGGAGAATGTTCCAGGGCGACGTGGTCGCTCCCGAACTGGAGGACCCTGCCTCCGCTCGCAGCGAGGCGGAGAAAGAACTGATCGTCGAGCGCAACCGCGGCCGGCTCCAGGGACGCCTCGAGGAAATGCTTCGACGCGCGGAAGAAGAAGCCTCGCGCTCGAAGGAGCCCAGTGAGTTCCTGGCCCGCTGCGGCGTGGTCGTCCAGTCCGACCTGATCCACAAGCAGAATGAAGGCGCCACCCGGGTGGACAACCTCGCGGGTCTGTTCCGCACGGTGGCGCGCAACTATATGATCGACGTCCTGGGGTCGCGCGACTTCGCCGCGACCACCCGGCCCGGCGAAGCCATCGCCACCGGCGGAGTCTTCTCCAACGACCTCGTTCGCCAGAACCTGGCGGACCTTTTGCATATCGAGATCGAGCGGCCCGCGCATCATCAGAACATCGCCGCGATCGGCGCGGCCCTCAAGGCGCTGGAAGAGAGAAACACGTTCGTGATGGATTTGGCCCAGCTCCGCAACGTTGCGGAGTACAGTCGGGAGAAACGCAAGTTCGCCCCCCCGCTGTCGCAGAGCCTCTCGCAGGTGCGAGCCAGGACCGAGGAGTTGCCGTCGGAGATCCCCCCAGGCACCGAAGTCGTTCTGGGGATCGACGGAGGCAGCACCACGACCAAAGGCGCCCTCGTCGAGATCAAGACCGGAAAACTGCTCGACAAGCTCTACATCAAAACGCACGGCAATCCCGAGGAATCCCTCAAACGCGTGCTGAAGTACCTGTCGCGACACAAGGCCAACGTGATCGTCAAAGGCGTCGGCGCCACCGGCTCGGCCCGGAAACTCTACGAAAAGATCCTTTTGAGCAAGAGCAAGAGCAAGGAACTGACGCAACAAGGATTTGCCCTGGCGGATCGAATCACCGACGAGATCACCTGTCACGCGCTGGGCGTCAAGCACAACAATCCCGAAGTGGACACGATCTTCGAAATCGGCGGCCAGGACATGAAGTTCACCAGCTTCGACAAGACCGGTTCGGTCAAAGAAGCCAAGATGAACTACAGTTGCCAGGCGGGATCGGGCCAAACGTTGGAGAACATGGCCGACGTGATCAACCTGAACGTCGAGAGCACGCTCCAGGAGGCGGCCCTCCGCGCCGAGCGGGTGCCGATCATCGACTCGACCTGCGGCGTGTTCATGGAAATGGACGAAAACCGCCTGATTGCGGAAGGATTCAGCCGAGACGAAATCGCGGCCGCCATCCTTCGAGGCACGGCGGCCAGCTACTTCTACAAGTTCGTCGGCGGCTCTCAGCACGCCGGCGACAAATGCTCCGCCCAGGGCGGTCCGGCGCTGGGCAAAGCGTTTCTGGCGGCCCTGGCCCAGGTGACGGAAAAGCAGATCGAAGCCTATCCTCATCGCGAGATGTTCGGCGCTTGGGGCCAAGCCCTCGACATCATCGGCGCCATCCGGCAGTTCGAGCGGGAAGGCAGGAAATACGCAACCGCCTTCCGAGGCTGGGGCATCGTCGAGATGGCCTTCCGCAAGAGGAAGGTTCTGTGCCGGGAGCTGTTTGCCGAGAAATCCTGCGGCATCCGCGACTGCCAGCTCGAAGTCTTCAACATCGAGGACGACGAGATCTTGACCGGCGGCTTCTGCCCGCGCGGCAACTCCGAATCCGCCCGCAAGCCCAAAACCAACTACGTCGACCGTTACCACAAGATTTACGAAAAGCACTTCAAGAAGCAAGGCTGCCTCCTCAACGAGCTGGGCGCCGCCACAGTCCGTCCCGACGCTCCCACCGTCGGCATCAAGCGGAGCATGGCCACCCTGGGCACCAAGGGCATCTGGAGCGCGGCGTTGTTCCGAAAGCTGGGGTTCTATCCGGTCGTCTCGCCGCGAAGTGACAAGGACATCGCCAAGATCGGTGTGGACAATTCGCGAACCGAGTTCTGCATCGCCCGCAAGCTGGCCACCGGCCACGCGGCCATCCTCAACGACAGTCCCGAACTCAAGTACCTGTTCAATCCCAGCTTCATCGAGGTCCGAAAGCCCACGCCGCCGGACCTGAAGTACTGCATCTACACGGAATCCGAGGGCTACGTCCTCAACGACGTGCTCTCGCTCGACAAGAACCGCCAGATCAATCCGATCCTCCACTTCGGCGATATGCCCCTGCTCGTCCGCGAGCTGCGAAAGGAGTTCGCCCGCCTGGGCTTCCGCTACAGCGACCGGCAGATGCGCGAAGCGATCCGGTTCGCCGACGACGCCGAAGAGCAGTTCAAGGGCGAGCTCTACGCCGAGGGCGACAGGTTCCTCCAGCGGGTCGAGCGGGAGAACCTTCGCGCCTACGTCGGCATCGGACGGGATTACGTGATCCTCGATCCCGAGGCCAGCTCCAGCGCCGGCGCGATGTTCTCGCAGATCCGCGGGCTCGACTACATTCCCCAGCAGTTCCTCGAACACCGATTCCAGAACATCCCCCTCGACGAGTTCGTCGAGAA
Source organism: Phycisphaerae bacterium (assembly GCA_018055905.1). Classification (GTDB taxonomy): domain Bacteria; phylum Planctomycetota; class Phycisphaerae; order Sedimentisphaerales; family Anaerobacaceae; genus PLanc-01. The sequence goes on along the minus strand of JAGPGT010000049.1, from coordinate 4,220 downwards.
CGAGTTCTGGAACCAGAGCGTCAAGATCCTGCAGGCCAATGTTTTCGTCGCCGACCATCCGAACCTGTTCGCGATTCGCATGATCAACTTCGCCTGCGGTCCCGACAGTCTCAAGATCTACCAGGAGGAGCAGATTCATCTGGCGGCCGGCAAACCCCTGCTCGTGTTGGTCACCGACGGCCAAACCAACAACGCGCCGTTCGTCACGCGGACCGAAGCCCACGAGCGGGTCGTCAACCAGAGCAACCCGGTCAAGCTGGACATCGACAAACTCAAGATCCGCGCCTCGAACACCTACGACAAGCGCATCTGGCTCGTCCCCTACATGGGCGACGCCAGCCACGTGGCCGTCGCCGGGCTCAAATACTTCGGCATCGACGGCCAGGTCCTGCCGACCAACACGCCCCGCGGGTACGAAGTCGCGCGAAAGCACGTCTCGACGGAGGTCTGCTACCCTCTCAAGGGCGTGGTCGGCGACGCCATCGGATTCCTCCAGGAGCAGATCGAGCGGACCAGCCTCCCGGCGGTGGAAGACAAGTACCTCGTGATGCTCCCGACGACCAGCGGACCCTGCCGATTCGGCAAGTACAGCGAGGTCCTGCGCCACTTCATGAAGATCGAAGGCCTCGAAAAGATCCCGGTGGTGGGACCTTCTTCCGAGACCGACTACATCGACATCCCCCTGCCCGACGGGTTGAAGTCCTCCGCGATGGTCAAGATGCAGCAGATCTTGTTCAAGGGGATCCACGCCGCGGACCTGTTGGAGGACATCGTCCGGCGGTTCCGTCCCTACGCGCAAGACCGCCCCGCGGTCGACGCCCTCAAGGCCGCCCGTCTCGAAGACCTGGGCAAGCTCGTCGCCGCCGGCGCGGACCTCAGACAGCTCCAGGAATGGGGACGCGAAACGGTTTCGAGGTTCAAGGCGATCCAGTTGGCCCACCACGAGCGGTTCCCGCTGATCCTCTACATCGGCGAGATCTACATGCGCCAGCACGACCCCTACACCGACTTTGTCATCCATCGTCTGGAAGAAAACGGCCTGGAAGTCGTCCGCGACCCGATCACCGACTGGTTGTTCTACGTCAACAAGATGAACCTCCGCAACGCCAAACGCGACTTGGGCATGGGCCTGAGGTCCGGCGACTTCCGTCGGATGCTGCGTTCGACGGGCAAAGCCGGAAAATCGATTCTCAAAGGCAAGTACATGGCCCACATCGCGGAAAAACTGGCGGAACCCTTCCACGAGGTCCTCGAAGGCCGCCACGTCCTGCCGCACCCGATGGAGATCATCGAGACGCTCGAAGCCGCCCACGAAACGCACGGCAACATCGAAGGCGAATCGCCCCTGAGCACCGGCATCGCCTACTACCTCATGCACGAGATGGTGCATCCGCACGGCGACGCCTACATCTCCGGCATCTTCCACGTCGGGCCCTTCACCTGCATGCAGGAAGGCGTCGCGACCGCCAAGATCGAAGCGATGGTCAAGGAGTACCGCAAGAAGAAGCCCGACCTGGTCTTCCCGATCATCCACGCCTTCTTCGGCGACTCCGCCAGCGCGAACTTGGCCTCGGAAATCGCGGTCTTCAAGGAGCAGTGCTATCAGAAACGCGATCTGCTGCGCCGCCGGCACGGAACCCATCATTATGATTCCGGCACGGAAATCCGCGGCATTCCCGCGGGCCACAAACACCAGGGCGCCCCGGTCCAAAAAGACCGATAGCGGCAAACCCGCGACGGACCAAGAACTCCGGCTGCGCAGCAAAAAGACGGGTCAACGGCGCCCGGCTGCATGCAACCTGAGATCTCTACCCCTGTAGAGTACGCCGCATTCCCATGCGCTTACAGAGAATCCGCCCCGGTCGCACCCCCATGCGCCGACGGCATCACCCTCGTGGAGACCGGGGATTCCACAGCGGGAGTTTTTTTGCGCGAGAGAACATAAAAACACTACGGCGCGAACCTGGGCCAGTTTTCACAGTACGTCTCTATGAATTGTCCAGAAGTTCATTCCGCACGCTCTTTCGCATTGAGGCGCCATCGAGACTGATCTATCGGGAGGACATTATGAATTCGAAACAGATTTCAAAGCTCGCGTATTTTGTACTGGGTGTGTTGGCGTTGGCCTTCGGGCCGGCCCATGCCCAATCCTACGACGTTGCCTGGACTTTCGGAGACGTAGGCATGATGGCCTACCGCCTGGACGGGTTCGAGCCGACAAGCCTCCAGTTCCCGCCGCTGGGCACGGAGAACCCGACCCTGCCCCTGGAACTAGGCAAACGCTATCAGATTCGGGTGATCAACCCCGGCGCTCACCCGCTGGAAATCATCGCCTTGGCTGCTTCGCCGGCTCAGGACACGGTCCTGCTGTCGATGTCGGTGCAGGGTTCGTTCGAATCCAATGCAGGCGTCGCCTGGACCGACAACGGTCAGGGCACCGTGCGATTCACGCTCACCGGGGCTCTCTACGAGGCGATGACCCAGGGGGGCCGTAAGCCCGGCTATCGCTGCAGGCCGCATTCGGCGACCATGCGAGGGGAATTCACCGTCGCCGGTCTGCCCATCGCCGAACGCGTTGCGCCGTCGCCCGTCCGCGTCGATCTGCAAACGGTCGCATCGGGTCTGGCGGCCCCGGTCCTGCTCGTGCCGGACCCCGTCCGGGTCGGGCGACTGCACATCGTGGATCAGGTGGGCCTGCTCCGCGTGATCGATCACGGACAACTTCGCGATGCGCCGTTGCTGGATCTGACGAGCCTCGTCGTGCCCGTCCGCGTCAATTATGACGAACGCGGATTCCTCGGCCTGGCGTTCCATCCGGGCTACGCCGACCCCAGCAGCATCGGGTACGGTCGGTTCTACACGTACACCAGCGAGCCGGTGCAGGGACCCGCGGACTTCACGGTCGAAGTGCCCGCCGGCACCGCCATGAACCACCAGAGCGTCGTCCGCGAATGGCTCTGGGACGGCGTCAGCGAGACGGTCGATCCGGCTTCGTCCCGCGAGATCCTGCGTGTCGATCAACCTCAGTCCAACCACAACGCAGGACACATGGAGTTCGGACCCGACGGTTACTTGTACATCGCCTTCGGCGACGGCGGCGGCGCCAACGACACCGCGGTCGGTCACGGCTCAACCGGCAACGGCCAGAACATCCACACCATCCTGGGCGCCATCGCACGGATCGATCCGCTGCCTCCGGACCTTACGGCAAACAGCGCGGACCCGGCGAGCGCCAACGGTCGCTATCGTGTGCCCGCTGACAATCCCTTCGTCGGCGCCGACGGCATCGACGAAATCTTCGCCTACGGCTTGCGAAATCCCTATCGCTTCAGCTTCGACGCGCTCAGCGGGGCGTTGATCGTTCCCGACGTGGGCCAGAACCGCGTCGAGGAGATCAATATCGTACGCAAGGGCCGCAACTACGGCTGGAACGTCAAGGAGGGCACGTTCGCCTTCGTGCCCGCCACAGGGGCGATCGGTGGGGTCTTGAACGATCCGAGATTCTCCGATCCGGTCGTTCAATACGATCATGACGACGGCCTGTCGATCATCGGAGGCTACACCTACTACGGGACCGCGATTCCGCAACTGTGGGGCCAGTACGTCTGCGGTGACTTCTCCCGCCAGTTCTCCATCCCCGAAGGCCGGCTCTTCGTCGCGGACCTCTTCACCGGCCAGATCCAGGAGCTCCTGATCGGTCCCACGGGCGATCCGCTCGGACTGTTCGTCAAGGGCTTCGGCCAGGACCTCGAAGGCGAGGTCTACCTGCTGGCCAGCACCGCGCTGGGACCGGTGGGCGAGACAGGCCTGGTCCTGAAGCTCGTGGCCGCCAGGACCGGATTGACCGCGGTGCTCAGAGGAGCCGACGCAGGGACGAACTCCGCCGCGACCGGCCTGGCCACCCTGCAACTGAACGCCGCCAGGGACACGGTGGCCTACCAGCTCAAGGTCCAGGGCCTCGCGAACGTCACGATGGCGCACATCCACGTCGCGGCCGAGCCCGGCGCCGATGGCCCGCCGGCCGTCTGGCTGTTCCCCGCCGCCCCGCCGGCGATGCTGATCCCCGGCGAATTCACCGGACCCCTGGGCCTAGGCAACGTCACGGCCGCCAACTTCGTCGGCCCCCTGGCGGGCAAGACGATGGCGGACCTGCTGGCCGCGATCCGCGAAGGCCGCGCGTATGTCAACGTCCATACCGAGCAGTTCCCTGCCGGCGAGAT
>JAGPGT010000246.1 GCA_018055905.1 Phycisphaerae bacterium | reverse complement strand
ACCACCACCGGCGTCTTGAACGCCCCGTTCCGCTGTTTGCGCTGTGTCATGTGAACCTCCTGTCGGACGCCACCATATCACAGGCACACTACCTTATCCACTGGTCCACAAAAGCGGGAGTATTATAAGGAATGCCTGACATCTGTGCGTAGGTCGATCCCGTGCCTGATACGACGGCGATCCATAGACTCGGTAACGGAGTCTCAGATGATGGCAACCAAGTTGCGTGTGCTCCTGTTTGCCCTGGCGATTGTGGCGGGCGGGTGCAAGGACAAGAGAACGGGCGATACCTCTTCCGAGGGAGACCAAGTCACAACTGCGATCCGTTTTCATTTGGCGGCTGAAAGAGGTGATCTCGCACAACTCCACTCGCTGATTGCAGACGGCTGCAGCCCTGACACTCGAGACAAGAACGGCTTCACGGCTCTGCACACGGCGGCAAAACACGGTCAGGTAGGAGTCGTGGAGTTCCTAATCGCTAGAGGCGCCGATGTAAATGCGCAGACACCAACATCAAATGGCCCCTTGTTCGTCGCGGCCAGTAGTGGTAGGGCCGATATCACTAAGCTGCTTGTTGCCGCAGGTGCCAATGTGAATGCCGGCAAAGAACGTGGCTACACGCCACTATACGCAGCCGGCGGCCTGTTGGCCAATCAGGATCACGAAGATGTCGTTAGATTACTCCTGGCTAGTGGCGCTGAAATTGTTCCTGGCGATACGCGTGAGAACGAAGCACTACTGTGTTTTGCCGTCGAGCGTGGTATGCACGAGCTTATGCAGAAGTTGCTCGCTAGCGGAGCTAGTCCGAATACAGTGAGCCACCTCGGTACTGGTAGGAGCGTTCTGGGCGAAGCCGTGGCTCTTGGTGACGCCGAAGCTGTCAGGCTCTTGATCGCTGCGGGTGCCGATGTCGATAAAAGGGATGCGAGAGGATGGGTGCCCCTCCAGTATGCACGCCGTTGGAGCCGGAACGCCGTGGAAGTGCTTCTGGCTGAAGGTGCTGATATCCATCGAGGGCTTCTTGTGCACTGGTTTGTCGACGCCGACGAACCGGAGATCCTTGGATTGCTCCTGTCGCATGGTGCCGATGTAAATCAGAAGGACGAGGCTGGTCGGACGCCTCTGGACGAGATACTCACAGTCAACCCTGCGCACAAGGACATGATCGAGTTATTGCAGAAGCACGGTGGGTTGCGCGGAAAGCAGGAAAGAACGGGGTCATCCATATAGGGTTCCTGTCAAGTACAAAAATACTCTCCCCGAGCCGGAATTCTTTCCGCCTGCCGGAATCAGCGGCCCTGGGGTGAGTGAACCCTGAGGCGTATCGGCGGGCGCGGTCGATCTCGGGGGAGGATGCGGAGCGTCTTTGCGAACTGACCAGACGGCACAAGGCGTTTCTTTGTATCGGGCTGGAGGAAAAAGTCGGTGAGAACCTCTACGATTTCGCCCTGCTGATCGACAACAATGGACAAATCCTTCTGAAGCACCGCAAGCATATCCTTCTCAGTGAGTTGATGACACCTCCTTACTCGGCCGGACGGGACGTCCAAGTCGTGGAGACCCGGTTTGGCCGGATCGGCGTCCTGATCTGCGCCGATACACACGAGCCCAAGATTCTTGCACGTATGGCGAAGCGGACGCCCGATCTCGTGCTCGTACCCTATGGGTATGCGGCGACTGAAGAGGCGTGGCCCGAGCATGGCAAAGAGCTCGAACGGGTCGTCGCCAACGCCGCCAAGACAATCGGCGTGCGGCTCATCGGGACGAACTTGATCGGCCAGATCACGCACGGTCCGTGGGCCGGCCGAACGTACGCCGGCCACAGCGTCACCTTGGACAGGACGGCCAGAATTCTGGCGGTCGGTCGTGACTTCGATGGGAACATTGCGGTCGTCTCGGTCCCGCTGGGAGACTTACGCCGACTACTTCGACGACGGTGAGTACCGGGTCATCGACAATCCACCAGGGGGCAAACTGATCGTGGGTTTGCCTTCGAGGCAGCCGTGGGACGCGAGGAATTCGTCCCCCAGCACGGTCGTGCGCTCGAACCACGGCGACTCGTTAAAAAAGCCCTCCGTTCGCCCCGGTGCCTCATCCATCTGAATCTCGACACCCAAGCCAGCCGCCCTCTCGACGAATTCCCTGGCGATCGTGCGATGTCCCTCGTCGTCTCCCCCCCAAAGAACAAGAGTTGGGGGCAGGTCCTTGCTCAGATGCAAACGAGGCGAGGCCCGCCGGGCGGCCTCCGCGGTGGCAAACTGGCCTGCCACCGACTCGCAGTCCAGAACCGGGTCGAGGAGAATCAACAGGTTCGCGCGGCACGAGATCGACGCGTCCTCACCCTGCGCGTCGGACTCGTCGAGGAAAGAGGTACACACGGCGAGACAAGCCCCGGCCGAGTCGCCGGCGGCGACGATCCGATCCGGATCGACCCCGAGCGTCCCGGTGTTCTCACGAAGCCATCGAACGGCGTTTCTGGCGTCTTCGACGCATTTCTCGGCCATGGTGCCGTGACGGCCTAGCACCCGATAATCGGCAAGCACGGCGACCATGCCCCGCTGGGCGAAGTACCGGGCCTGAGGTCGGAACTGTTCGACCGACCCGCCCGTCCAACGGCTGTTGAAGAAGAATACGATCGCGGGACGCCTGTCCTGCGAGGTCCAGCCTTCGGGCAAGTAGACACAGAGTTTCAGTTCTCCCTGCACGGTTCGCTTGTAGACGAAGTCTCTGATGTTCCCGGTCTGCTGCTCCGGTGGTTTGCCGGGCGCCTGGGCCGGGAATGCCGCGGCATAGAACTCGAACGGATTGCCGGGCCAGTTGGCGAACAGTTCCTCCGGACTGTGTGTGCAGTTCGGAACGACGGACCAGGTATGGTCGATCGAAAGTCGGGTCAGCATCCTGTGAAACTCGGCGTTCATGGCCAGAAGGCCGTCCTTACCGCCGACGCAGATGCGGATGAAGGTTCTTCCCCGGAGGCGGTCGGCGTTCTGCCTCGCGAGCGTCCAGGGCGAGTTGGCCCGCGCGTACCGGATGTCGCCGCCGAAGACGTCGCGGAACGTCGGGCCACCTTGGGCCGCGATGGTTTCCGCGGACCGCAAGGCACCGGCCAGGATCGAAACCGCACCAAATGTGTCCGGATACTTGAAACCCAGATAAGCCGCCCCGTAGCCGCCCATGGAGTGCCCCTCGATCGCCCGGCCCTCACGGCTCGCGATGGTGCGAAACGTCGCATCGATGTGCGTCACGAGGTCCCTCACGACCACCGTCTCGACGGGGATCCGCCCATCCCAGGAATCGGTCCAGAAGCTCTGTTTCGTCGGGTCCGTGCAACTGACGAGAACGATCGAGGGCGCGGTCCCCGCCCTGACGGCGGCATCCAACCGAGAGGCGACCGGATCGGCGCCGTCCGGCCCGACGCCCAACCCGTGCAACCAGTAGACCACCGGATAGCGGCGGTTTTTGTCGGAATCGTAGTCCGGCGGGAGATGGTAGTAGTAACCAACGGGGGCGCGGGCTGCCTTGCTCTGGAAGACGCCGAGCCGCCAGCCGCGACCTTCCGTCGAGGAGTCGAAATGCGGAACCCAGGGAGATTTCAGGGCAGAATCGCGATCTTGAGCCTCCTGCGCGTTTGCCGTGGAACCGGCGGCAACAGGCCACAGAACCGCCGACATCCACAGGAGAACCCATGGGATGGCAAGCTTCACTTGTCGCAGTCTTTCCACGACCGATGTCCTGGATTCAAGGCACGACCGAATCCGGCCGCTCTGTTCACCGAACGGTGCGTTTTTTTCGATTTCAAATATCTTCCACGAGCCTGCACGGAAACGTGGTGCGGTGCTGTCCCCATTCGGATGCGGTCCGCATCACGATCAGGCCCGCCAACATCTCCTTGGAGTCGCCAGTCGTCGGCTTGGTCTCCGTCGGGGTTTGGGAACGCGGGTTTGGGGCAGCAGCAGGTCCGCCTGACTCGGCGACCCTTTGGCGAATTGTACGATATCTTTGTTTGAGGAGACTGAGGAATGCCTGGGTATTGACCGATTCCTGGGAGCCAACGGTCGAGCGATGAATATCCGCATAGAGCCCGAGAATCATGCTCAATCGCAACTCGGGACCGGTTGTCTTATTCCAGGGGAGAAACGGCAGACAGGCGAAATCCAGCCAGAAAGCCTCCTTTGGAGAATACCCCAGACTACGGAGATCTTTCACATGCTCCTGATGCATCCAACGGATCGATTGTAGGACCTCCCGGAGCCAGTTCGGCCGCACTTCTTCAAGCCTGCTCGAGCGCAGACCGCGATGGTCCCCGCGAGCAGTCGATATCATCGTGCACACCCCTCACTTCCCAAATGACGCAAATGACGTGACACTCGGTCACCCACCAACCGCCTTAAATAGTATTTCGATACCCAACGAAGCAGGCACGCGTTCTCCATAAAGCGTCGGGGTCATTATACCATGTCGAAGGGACGGGGGCATAGAAAAAAACGATCGGGGTTTTTCAAGCTTTTCAACCAAACCCTTCGACGGCAAAACGACGATTCAAGACCGGTAGGAAGACTGAGAGGTGAGGCCCAGATCAGGTCTGTAAAAAAGCGTTGGACAATTGCCGAATGTGATGTTCTTCCCGACCGATCATGCTATCGATCATTCGACGGCTCTCGAAATCCTGGGCAAATCCCTTGAGACCCTTGTAGAAGATGACCACACCCTTAGCCCGATTGATCGCATCGCCAACGATCTGCTCGTAGGTCTCACGC
>JAGPGT010000245.1 GCA_018055905.1 Phycisphaerae bacterium | reverse complement strand
AGCCCTCGGCGAAGCCACCGTGCACGTCGTGACCGACGTGATCTCCTCGGCAATCTGGATCGCCTCGGTTTTGCGGACCGGATCCCCGGCCCCCACCGCCGCCCCCGCGATCCCCACCGCCATCCCGACGCCAAACCACTTGTTGCGTTTCATACCCAACCCCTGCTGCCTTTCATTTTTCCGAGTCGTCGTTTGTTTCTCGCGTGCCGCTTGGGCACGCTGCCTCTGTCCCGGCCAGGAGCGTGGTACGCCTGGCTCGTGTGTCATGTCGGATTATTGGCCCAAGACCCCGTTGGCAAGCTGAACGAGCCAGAGCATTCCCGGGTCCCGCTCGAGCGTCACCCGTTCATTGCGTCGAACCGGTGCGGTGAATTCGCTGCTGCGGAGGTCCGCGTCCGGGAGGTACTCGAATTCGAGCGACCCGGCCTCGGCGCCGTTGACGGTGAAATCGATCCTGCGGATCAGGTCCGCTTCAATGTCGATTGTATAAAGGAGTTTGGTCTTCTCCGAGGTCACGACGACCTGCGCCTCCCGACCGCCCGGCAACAGACGGGTCTCGAACCGCGCCCTTTGCAGGGCTGCGTCGCGACGGACCGTGTCCAGCGCGTGCAGACCCATCCAAGGACGGGCCAGACCGCTAAAGAACGCCCCCTGCCGATACTGCGCCGGCAGCTCCCCCTGCGGGGTCTGCATCGTGGCGGCGCCGCCTCCGTCGAGGAGGACCAGCTCGCCCACCGTCAGTCTCAGCCAGGGCTGACGTTGTTTGTAGGCCCCACAGACGAACGGAATTTGACCGGCTCCGACCACATCGCGTCCGCCCACCCGACCACGGATCCGCAAGCACGTCCACCCCTGGCGGTGCATCGCGTCGCGGTTGTCCACGATTCGTGCGTTCGTCGGCCAGTCGTTCTGGAAGTAATCGGTATCGAGGATGTTGCGGCTGGTGATGGTCCAGGGCTTCTGAACCCCCGCCTCGTCTTTGGTCCGCTCGACGACCACCAGCAGGCCTCTGCCCTTCGTCGCCGACACCGGCTGAATGTCGTTGTCGATCCCCTCGACGTGGGCCAAGAAACTGCGGGTTTCCTGGCTGTCGATGGGGAGCTTGAACACGCTCAGATCGCCGTGCCAGAGGCGATGATTGTTGATGGTGACGACGCCGTTGCTGTAGGTGTAGTTGGCCTCTTCATTCTGCAACACGCGAGAAGTCGAGTTGGCCGATTGGGCTCGCAGCATCATGGGGCCCTGTGGACCTTCGGGGAAGGCGAACCAGTATTGCTCGTAGGCCTCCACCGGCGTGGCGTACGGACTGACCACCGCGCCCCCCTGCGGATTCGAGGGATGGATCCCCGGCAGGCCGGGTCCCGAGGTGGCGACAACGGTCCCGACCGTCAGAGCCCCGGCGGCCGCGAGTGATACGATCCCGCTGGTGCTGGTGGCCAAGCCCACGACGCTCGCGGCCAAACCCGCGTTCAGGGCCGTCGCCGGGACGGTGAGCTGGGCGGCCGCCGCCTTGTTGGGGGCGGTCATCTTGCCGAATACGATCAGGGCCGCCAGGAGCGAGCCCCGTCCGAACCCGTGGCTCAGAAGCTCCTTCTGCAAGGCCTTCTTGGCTCTGACGAAGAGCATCCGCGTGCTGAATTCGCTACAACCCATCGATTCGGCAATCTCGTTATAGGCCATATTATCGTAACACCGCATGACCAGCACCGCTCGGTGACGGGTCTTGAGCTTCTGCATGGCGCCCGAGACGATGTTTTTGAGTTCTTCGCCGACCAGGTCCTCGAAGCCCTCCTGGCGCTGGGTCAGCGACCCCCGTCGCTTTTCTTCGGAGGCCGCGACGTGCTTGCGGGCCTTTTCTGTCCGATAATGGCGATGCAGCTTGTTCGTCGCAATGCCGTACAGCCAGGGCCAGAATCGGTCGGTTTTCTGCAGTTTGCCCAGTATTTTGCACATTTCTAACAAGCTCTCCTGCACGATTTCTTGCGTCAGATCGTCCTTTTGGGTCAGTCGGTACACGTACGTCCTGAGGCGTTCCCTGGCGATCCCGGCAAGGGTGTTGAGGCTCTGCCGATCTCCTCGCTGAGCCTGTTCAACCAGCTCGATCTCGTTCAGTTGTTGGTCCATCGCGGACGGAATTGTTGGGTCCATGGTCTTCATTGTGCAAATAAGTGCCGCTCGACGAGTACTTCGTAACGCATTTTCTGGCGTTCGCACGTTTTTCTCAGATTGCCCACACTTTCCAATTCTACGCGGCAATCCACGCCGGTGCTCGTTGTATCGCTCGATTCTTTCCGATGGATTAGGCCGATGGATTAGGCGGATTGGAAAAAGGCAGTCCGGGCGGATTCCTACTTAAGCAGGTCGTTGGATGGGTCGATACTCCTAATCCCCGATGGGTATGGACGACCAACGAGGATGACGACGCTGACGAAAGGGTAAACGATGTCTGACTCCGCCAACACTCCGGCGTTTGGCGCCGGCAGCTCGCAGATCATCACGATCGGCCACGGTTGCAGCATCAAAGAAGCCGCCGCCAAGATGCTCTCGCACAATGTAGGTTGTCTGATTGTGCTCGACGACCACGACCAGTTCGTCGGACTGGTCACGGAACGGGACATCTCCCGCCATATCGCGCAGCAGAGCGAATTCGGCCAGGGCATCTGTGTCCGCCAGATCATGACCCAGAGCGTGGTGTCCTGTTCCCCGGGGATTACCCCCAGCGAGGCCACGCGGATTATGACGAATCATCGAATCCGCCATCTGCCGTTGGTCGAGAACGGTGCCGTCGTCGGGATCCTGTCGGCCCGCGACATCATGTCCCAGAGGCTCCGGGAGGACCGGGCTGCGGCCCAGGAGGTCGCCATGCTCTCCCAATGTCTCAAGAGCATCGACTTGACCGAGGCCGCGGAGATCGTCGCGATCGAGGTCCCCAAGTTGTTCGACGCCGTCAACTCCGTCCTGTGCCTCTATCCCGACGGCGACCGCCGGCGGGAGCCCGAACTGCTTAGCTCTCCCCGATGTCCCTGCGTCAGCGCGCGGCTGCCGGGCGCCCCCCCCGTCGAAGCGACGCCCGACTCGCAACCGAATTCCGACGCCTCCTCCTCGGTACCCCAGGCGTCCGTCGGCGATCCGAACGACAGTTCTTTCGAAGCGAGGATCCCCGTCGAATGTGCCCGCTGCGGCGGCCAACCGCCTCGCGTGATGCTGACCCTGGACATCACCGGCCTGCCCGAATTCAGCTCCGGTCGCCCCAAGCGTCTGGCCGGTTTTCTGTGCCTGTGCGGACTGCCGGTCTCGAGCCTGGCCAACCGTGAGCTGATCGAATACAAGGCCAAGCTGACCCGCGAGATCCTCGTCGCCCACCTGACGAACGCCACCCGTTACCAGCAGGCCCGTTTGACCTCGTTGACCGACGCCTTGACCGGCGTCGGCTCGCGAAAACTGCTCGAAGAGAAGCTCCACGAAGAGCACGACCGCGCCGTGCGCTACAAGCGACCGTTCTCCCTCGGGATCATCGATCTGGACCACTTCAAAATGGTCAACGACACCCTGGGCCACGCGCTCGGCGACGAGGCCATTCGCAGACTGGCCCAGTGCGTTCGCCAGGAGAAGCGAGGGCCCGACGTGCTGGCCCGCTACGGCGGCGACGAGTTCGTTCTGCTGATGCCCGAGACCACCGCCTCGGAGGCCGCGACGGTGCTCGAACGTCTGCGACTGCGGATCTGCGACATCCGTTTCGAAGCCGAGCAGAAGGTTCGTGATGCGCAAAACGCCTCGGTGCCCTCGGTGGTACAACTGTCAATCAGTTGTGGGGTCGCTGAGAGTTTGCTCGATCCCGCGGAGGTCGCCGCCGACGTCCTGCGACGCGCCGACATCGCCCTGTACGAGGCCAAGAACGCCGGTCGCAACTGCGTCAAGGTCTGGGGACCCGAGATGAACCGCCTGGCCACCGCCGGCGATATCGAGATCGACCGGATCAAGAAACTCCAGAGACGCATCCTGGGCCTGTCCGAGAAGGCCGAGAAGCTGTTCATGGAGAGCATCTGGAGCCTAGTTCAGGCCCTCGAAGCCAAGGACGCCTACGCCCGCAAACACTCCGAGCACGTCGCTGTTTACGCGGTCGGTATCGCGCGGACGATGGCGCTGGGACCCAAGTATGTGGACTTGATCCGGCGGGCCGCGATGATTCACGACATCGGCAAGATCGGCATCCCCGACGCGGTCCTGTTCAAGACCGACCCCTTGACCGCCCAAGAGCGGCGCGTCATCGAACAGCATCCGTTGATCGCGGTCAAGATTCTCGAAAAGATGAGCTTTCTCGAGAGCGAGGTCGCCCTCATCCGCCACCACCACGAAAAGTGGAACGGCCAAGGCTACCCCGACGGCCTGGCCCGCACTGCAATTCCGCTGGGCGCCCGGGTGATCGCGGCGGCCGACGTCTTCGACGCGCTGACCTCCAGCCGGGCCTACCACGAGGGTCGGTCCGTCCGGACGGCCCTGGCTATGCTCCGGGACTCCTGTGGCTACGAGTTCGATCCCGCGGTGGTCGTCGCGCTGGACGCCTGGGTCGAGGCGATCTGCCGGGAGACCGCAATCTCGCTCGATAGGCTCACGGTCGAAGATCTGTTGACAGCCTCCGAACCGATCCGGATCGACCGGCAAGCGGCGCCGCAGGAGGCGGATTCGCCGCAATTGGTCACAGCCGCAAGAACCGGCAGTTCCGCTTGAACAATCCCCATTTGTCCCCAACGCTGCCCCGG
>JAGPGT010000048.1 GCA_018055905.1 Phycisphaerae bacterium | reverse complement strand
AAAACCCCGCCGGGGCGGAGAATGCGCCGGCATTCACACAACACGGACAAAGGATCCCGAAGGTGCTCCAACACCGCGTTGGTGAACACCACGTCGAAGTGGTTGTCCGGAAAGGCCGCTGCTTCGACGGTGCCGGTGAAGACGTCCAGGCCGAGCTGCGTTCTGGCAAACTCGCCGGCCGAGACGCATAGCTCGACTCCTTTGGCGTTCCACCCCATCCGACGGGCCACATCCAGCGTGGCGCCGGCGTTACAGCCGATCTCCAGTAGGTTGTTTGTCCGCCGGTATCGAGAAAACCGCCGCAGTTTCCAGCGATTCCGCCACCCGCGATTGCGAACCTTGGCTGCGTACTGATCCAGCCGCTTGGTGAACGCGTCTTCGTTGAGTTGCTCGAGATCCTCGGGCATGGGCGACGTGAAGATCAGCTCGCAGGCGGAGCACTGGCGATAGGCTCCATCCTTGAGCCGAATCAACTCCACGCCGCCAGTGTTTCCGCAGGCGGTGCATCTGGCCTCAACTGCATGATTCCGTACGGTCATTTCACCGCAACCCGTGTGCTATGTCTATTACCGCATTAAAACATGAATTGTACCACGGCTCAAAGAGCAGTCAACTGGCCAGGCAACATGCAGAACAGTCCGCCGAGCTTTCGGCACCATTTCCGCCATGTAGAGACCCTCCTGTGTCTTGCGACACCACTTCTTCCCGAGACTGGTTCAATTCCTCGTGAGCGAACAAAAACAAAGGCGACCTTTTCTTGAGGTCGCCCCAGAAAATATCGTCGATTCGGATCGGATCATTCGGCCGCAGCGATTTTGATTTTTCGAGGCTTCACCTGCTCGGCCTTGGGGATCCGAACCGTTAAGACGCCGTGCGTCATAGTGGCGGTGATCTTGCTTGAGTCTACATCGGCCGTCAGACTGAACTGCCGCTGATAATCGCCGACGTAGGTCTCCCGGTAGACCGGATCGCCGACCTCCTCCGGTTGGGCCTTGCCGAAGATCGTCAGCATGTCTTTGTCGACGGTCAGATCTACGTTTTCCTTCGAAACACCCGGCATGTCGAGCTTCAAGATCACTGCATCGGGTGTTTCGATAATGTCGGCAGCGGGTTGAAACCGCCGGTCCTGGTTCTGGCGACGGATTGCCTGTGTCTGTTCGGCTCTCGCGGGACTCTGTTGAGTAACCATATTGTCAGACCTCCTGAAGATGCGATTCTGTCGTTTGTGGTGCTGTCTTGTTCTCTACGACTGAATGGCGATCTTGCGTACCTTGGCCGATTCGGCCTTTTCCATGCGGACCGTCAGCACGCCATGGGCGTAGTGAGCCTTGACCGAATCCGGATTGATAGCAGCCGGTAGCGTGACGGTCCTCGCAAAAGCCCCCTGAAACCGCTCTCTTCGATAGACCCGATTTCCATCCGCATTATCTTTTTCCTCTCTCCGGCCTTTCAGCGTGACGGAATCGTTCAAAACCGTCAGATCGAGGTTCTCGGGCTCCACGCCGGGGACCTCGGCCATCATCACGATTCCATCGTCCTGTTGGTAGATGTTGATGGCGGGAAACGTGCCGCGAGGTACACTTCGCAGACCCAAGGGTCTGCCCACTTGGTCAAGGGCCCGGTCCATTTCCTCCAAGGTTTTTCCGACATCGAAGAACGGGAACCACTGATCCACCAGCATAATTGCCTACCTCCTTTCTCATTCAACGCATGCCTTGCATTTATTGATTTATCTCGATGTACACTGAGCAAATCGCGTGCCAGAACGAACATCAACAGTGTAGCTTCGTCCAGGACTTTTTTGCCTGTCGTTTCGGCCTTGGCGCCAAACGGGTTGCTGTCAACTTGACAGGTCGCGAGATTGCGACCGAAATCGCTTTGGGGAAGATCGGAGCCCCCCCGCCATTACCGGACGCCGGGATCGAAGGGGGTGTTTTCCCTCAAAAAGATATTTTTTCTGGCACCATACACTTGACACACCTGAGCCAAGGCGCTATAATCACAATTGCCGACAAACAACCAGCGTTGAATTTTGGGGTTTTTCCGGTGGCAAGCCTGCCAAGCTTGTCTCTGGACCCTTGGGCGCAGAAGTTGCGCAGAATTCACGATGCGTTGTTTTTTGAGACATCCCGTCCATCAACACCCTTGGCCATCAGAGGCTTTTGCCCGTGCATCTTCTCGGACCGGAGGTTCACTGGGCACAGCGAACACCCCCGCGAGGAATCTGGGTGGGCCATCAGTCTGTCGGGAAGGAGGAAGACTATGGAATCAGCCCCATGAATCACTCTGCGCGCAACGTTTATGCCACATGGCGAACCATCCGACATTGATGAAAACAACCAATACTGTATCTGTACGAACCCCTTCCAGAGAGGAGTACACCATGGACAGCTTGAACATTCGAAACACCAGGAGCTTCGCGATTCTGGTTGCGTTGTTGGGCATGCTTGCTACGACGACATTCGCCCAGACGAACCTCACCAACGGAGTTCCGGTCACCGGGATCTCCGGAGCCGCCGGCAGCGAAAAATTCTATAAAATTGAAGTCCCCGCAGGCCAGGACGAGTTGAAGATCAGCACCTCCGAAGGCACGGGCGACGTCGATCTCTATGTACGATACGGCTCGCAGCCCACCACCACCACTTACGACTACCGACCCTACAAGATCGGCAACAACGAGACGGTCACCGTCGAAAGCCCGACTGCGGGCACCTGGTTTATCATGCTCAAGGGCTACAATGCCTACGCAAATGTGAAACTGCTGGCGGAGTATTCCGCCGCAACGGTGATTACACCTCTGGCGAACGGGGTGCCTGTGACCGGTCTTTCCGGAGCGGCCGCTGGGGAGCTGTATTTCAGCATCCAAGTCCCCGCCGGCCAGACGAAACTGGAGATCCTCATGTCCGGCGGCACCGGAGACGCCGACTTGTACGTCAAGAGAGGCGCCCTGCCCACAACGAGCAGCTATGATTATCGGCCCTATCTTTTCGGCAACGAAGAATCCGTGACTGTCAATAATCCTGCCGCCGCAACGTGGTACATCATGGTTCGCGGATATAATGCCTTCTCGGGTGTTTCGCTGCTGGCCAGCTATGGCGGCGTCACCGGCACCCTGCTGGAGAACGGCGTGGCTGTGACCAACCTCTCCGGTGCCAAGGACAACGAGAGACTTTATCGCATCGAAGTGCCCGCTGGCCAGACCAGCCTCGAAATCGTGATGTGGGGTGGCACCGGCGACGCAGACCTGTACGTCAAGTATGGATCTCGTCCGACCACAACCGATTACGATTACCGTCCCGCGCTGGCCGACAACGAAGAGACGGTCAACATCAACAACCCCCTGGCGGGAACTTGGTACATCGTAATTCGCGGGTATGCCGCTTACACCGGAGTCTCCCTCAAAGCGACCTATAGCGACGTGCTCCTGCTGCAGGATGGCGTTCCGGTCACGAATCTGGCCGGCGCGTTGAACAGCGTGACCTACTTCCGCATCGTCGTTCCCGCCGGCCAGGATACGCTCCTGTTCAGCATGTCCGGTGGCACCGGCAACGCGGACCTTTACATCAAGAAAGGCAGCAAGCCGACGACCTCCAGTTGGGACTACCGCCCGATCCAACCGACCAACAACGAGAGCATCAGCATCGGCGGAACCACCGTCCCCGGCACCTGGTACGTCATGATCCGCGGTACCACAGCCTTCAGCGGCGTAACCCTTCTGGCAGACTACTCCGTGAGCAATGTCGTCGTCACGTTGGTCAACGGCGTGGCGGTCAACGACATCTCCGCCAGCCAAGGCGGCGCGAAATACTACAAGATCGAGGTTCCCGCCGGCCAGACCAAGCTGGAGATCACCATCTCCGGCGGCACCGGAGACGCCGACTTGTACGTCCGCAGAGGTTCTCTGCCGACGACCGCGGAATACGACCATCGGCCGTACCTGCCGGGCAACAGCGAATCCGTCACCGTGAACAATCCGACCGCAGGTACCTGGTTCATCATGATCCGCGCTTATCAGGCCTTCTCCGGCCTGACCCTGCTGGCCACCTATGGCGGCGGCGTGGTTCCCGAAGAGGTCATCACGCTGCAAAATGGCGTGACCGTTACCGGCATCACGGGCGCCGCCGGCAGCGAGAAGTTCTACAAGATCACCGTGCCGGCCAGCCAGTCCAAGCTCGAAATCGTGATGGCCGGCGGCACCGGCGACGCAGATCTCTACGTCCGCAGGGGTTCCAAGCCCACCACGACCGAGTGGGATTATCGGCCGTTCCTGATCGGCAACAATGAAACCGTCACGATCGACGACCCGTTGGCTGCAACATACTACATCATGCTCAAGGGCTATGTCGCCTACGCCAACGTGACCCTCAAGGCCACCCACACCGCGGCCCCCGACCCGATCACGACGCTGCAGAACGGCGTCGCCGTAACCGGCCTGTCCGGCGCTTCGGGCAGCGAAAAGTTCTACAAGATCGACGTTCCCGCCGGCCAGGACCTGCTGGCGATCGCAACATCCGGCGGAACCGGCGATGTGGACCTCTACGTCCGCAAAGGCTCGAAACCCACGCTGGTCAGCTACGACTATCGTCCGTACCTCATCGGCAACAATGAGACGGTCGAGGTCCCCACTCCCGCCGCCGCCACGTGGTACATCATGTTGCGAGGCTACCAGACTTACGCAAACGTAACTTTGGTCGCCACATACAGCGTGAGCCTGCCGGGCAACGATTTCACCAAGGATCCCAACGCCGTAGCTCTATGGAGATTCGAAAGCACCAAGCTGACCTTGGACAGCATCGGAACCAACAAGCTGACCAACGAGAACAACGGGGTTGTTGCGGATTTGATCACCTTCAAGGAAGGGGAGTCCGCCGCCCGGTTCAAGCCCGCCCCCAGCTGGGCAGACCGGAACTGGCTGGCTATTCCCGACGCCAATCTCGCGGCCAATTTCCCGGGCAAGAACGGCACCGGCAACAAAAAGTTCTCCATCAGCCTCTGGGTCCGTTTCGACGTGATCCCGGTTGTCACGAAGGAGTGGCCGCTGATCACCAAGATGAACTGGGTTACGAGCAAATCCTACGGCATCACCTGTATCGAAGGGGGTAAGATCGCTCTCTATGCAGGCACGGATCAGCGACTTGTCCATGGATCTGCTCTTACGACTGGACGGTGGTACCATATCACGGCGACATTTGACGATGCTGCCCACAAGGGGACTATTCGCATCTGGGACGACACTGCCGGCGCGATCCTGGGCACCGACGCCCAAAAAACGGACTTCAGTCCGATGGTCATCAATAATGCATCGCTGCTGATCGGCGGGTGGCAAAATTCCTGGTGGAGTACCCTGCCAGGGTTGCTGGACGAGGTCGTCGTGTTCAATGACGTGCTCACCACCCAGGAGATGGACAAAGTGCGTGCAGGAACCTACGGAAAGCCGTAGTCGTGAATGAATGAATGGAATTCCCGGTTGGCTCGACGTGAGTCGGGCCAACCGGGCTCCGATTTGTGAGATCACCATGAGAATCACCCCGTCCAACAAACGGAAAAAGGAATCTTTAGAACCGACACTCGCCGCCGGACTGCGTAATCGAAAGCAGTTTGATCCGGTGTTCCTGCTCTACCCTGCGTGTATTCTGGCCGCCATGGTCGCGCTCTATTGGGTCAACGGTTCGATCCGAGAGAAGCTGCCTGATCCCTCCGGCCGACGGCCCCCACAGAAGCAAGCCACCCCTGGGGAAAACCGCGAGAATCCGTCGCCTGCCCCGGCAGAGGCGAACCGTTCCTTCGCAGTATCTACGACGTCTGTGACGCCATCTCAGAAAACCGACGACACGGCCGGTCCCGGCGTCGGCCCCTCGCGAACGGCACAAGGGGACAAAAAGCCTGTTCAGTCCCCGGCGGCTAGTCGTGAAGATTGTATGGCCGCCATCGAACGGTTGCAGGGCGCCGACAAGATCGTGGCCCTCTTGGCTGTGGCCGTGGAAGACAAAGACCACCAGCGGATCAAGCAGTGCCTTGCGGAGCTCCAGACTCTGGGCGATCTGGCGGTGGTCGGTCTCAACGATCTGATGAACAGCGGAGGCGAGGCCGGGTTGTGGGCGGCCGAGGCTCTCGCGCGGATCGGGACACCTATGGCGACCAGCGCCCTGCTCGATACACTGGCACAGACGAAAGAAGGTACCTACAAAGAGGAACTGGGCCGACGCCTCTCGGCCATCACCAATCATGACAGTTGGCCTCTCCTGCTCGACGCAATGACCCAAACCGGCGACGCAACCGTCGCACGGGCCGCCAGCGTCTCATTGGCCCGGATGGCGGACACGCCGGTGTTGGACGAGATCGCCGCCCGATATGAAGCCGCGGCGACCGAAATCGAAATCGAACGTCTGGCGCAACTAGTTCGCAACATCCAATCGCCTGCCGCAACCAAGGGCCTCCTGTCGATGGCCGGGAGTATCACCTCCACGTCTCAGGACAGCCTGCAACAGGCGGCAGTGGATGCGCTGGCGAACGTGGGCGACGCCCAGTGCCTCAGCCATCTCATACAGAGGCTCGAGGCAACCTCGCCGGGTGAGGGATCGACAGTCTATAATGCCATCACGCGGGTCAGCAATCCCGAGGCGTACAGCCAGCTTCTCTACGCGGCCGCAGGCAACAAAGAGGTCTCCGCCGAGTACGGACGAACCGCTGCGATCGAAGCCCTGAAAAACTACCCAGGCGAGGAAACCGTCGCCCTTCTGGAGCGGATCGTCGCCCAGGAATCCAATGAAAAGGTCGTAACCGCCGCCAGTCGGACCCTCGACGACATCAGGCGGGCGCCACACGTGATTACCGCCAGTGCGGAATCCCTCCGCAAATCGGAGGATATGCTGCCTCTGAAATCCGTCACAAAGTAATCGCCTCGGCTGACCGCCCCCAGAAAGCGGACATCCGCCTTTGTTGTCAAAGAACGCCTCTGCCCCCACGACGGCTCTCCAACGATGGTTCTTCAAATCGAGCCTTGAGATTCACGCGGACCGAGGGTAGAATGCCCTTTTGTCGAACGGGGGCATCTTCGTGACCAGACACGATCCCGAAACCAACACGATTCTTCTGGTGAGGACGCAAGTTATGGATCAGACAGTCCCCCCACAAGAGCAGGACGCCCAAAATGTCTCGGAGAGGGCAGTCCTGGAGGATTTGGTACTCTTGTACTCCCGCAGTCTTAAACTATTGTCGGATTGCTCATTTTACGTCCCGGACCATCTCAAAGACGACATCGAACGGCTCGCGCAAGACAGCCGCAAGGTCGCGATCCCGGTGAGGGTCGAGAGGGCCAACGGCATAGTTGTCATCGATCCGTATGGAATCCCAGGGTGATTGCCTCTTCCCCAAGCGATGAGCCACTGGTATTGGAACGCCCACAAGATTGGGCCTTTTCCCCGTTTTTTTTGTTTGTCGTCACATATATCGTTGGGGTCTAATGGAATGACCAGTGACGAAAAGTGCTTCCGTTGGCCTCGAAAACGTTCGAAACTTAACGGCGAGCCGGAAATTGGAGATTGAGGATGAGCCGGATACGCTCGCAATCGGTCGTCCTAACCGTACTGCCCCTGCTGATCGTACTGGCGATTCTGCCTCCATCGATTCGGGCTGGCGAGCCGAAAGCATCTGTGCGTTGGAATGGGTCCACCGCGAATCGGAAAACGCTGATCCAGTCGACAACGTCGCCAAGCCCCCATACCTCGACGCGGCCTGCTCTTCGAAGCCCCTCTTCGTTCACGCCGGAGATGCCGTTGAGTGAAGCCATCGACATCCTGCGCAACTGCACCACGCCCCCCTTGAACATCGTGGTGCTCTGGCGGAGCCTCGACAGCGCGGGGATCTACCAGAACACTCCAATCGGAATCGACGGCCTGCCCGGACTCCGTGTCCGGCAATATCTCGAAATGCTGGTGAATTCCCTGTCGGCCGGTGGGGTGGACAAGATCGGCTACACCGTTCATGGCGGGGTTGTCATCGTCGGCACAGTGGCCGCCCTTCCATCGCCCAGATTCGAGACGCGGGTCTACGACATCCGCGACCTGATCGCGCCGCCGGCCAATTACGGATTTCAGCCCATGGGCTACGGCGGCCTCTACGGCAACCAAGCCATGGGCCAACCCGGCAGTCTCGGCGGCAATCTCGGGACCGGCTTCGGCGTGGGAATCCCCTCCATGCCCTCGGGTCCTCGCAACGCACACGCACCGCGTGGCCTCGTCAATGCGAATGCCGATGGGAACCCCTACGACAGGCAAATGTGATAGGTGATCCGTTCGCATTCAGGCTCCCCTCAGGGGCCGAAATCACCGAGGCCGGATAGGGATATCGAGATCAAAGGCTCATCCCAATCCGTCGACCCGATCACAAGGTTCGTATACGCGTAGGTTTGGGCAGTCCCCGGCGAGAATCGGACCAGAAGATTCGTCTCCGACCCCGGTTCGAGGTCGAAAGGCGCCGCGAGGGTGGACTGGACGTCGAAAGCCTCCGGCATGAGCCCCACGATCTTCAACGACCGAATCGTGAGTGGCTTCTGTCCCTCATTCAACAATCGCAGAACGGTTTCGGCCGTCGCCCCAGGCTTCACGCTCGCGAAATGCAGCTCGCGTACGTTGGGAACCAAGTTCGGCTGAGGGCTTCGGAGCCCCTTCAAAGTGAGCTCCGGAATCATCGTCAGGTCTGAGCTGCGAATATCCGAGTTGTGGACCTCTATGGCAAAGACGTTGACGCCAGCCCTGAGAAAGTCCAGATACGAGCTGAGGTCCACGGTCTCGATCTGGCCACCCTCGATGGAAGCGCCGTGGTCCTGCGCAAGCGTCTTCTCGGTCTGCCCTTCCGGAACGCCCCGACGCAGGACCTCCCCTCCATTGAGGTACGCGACGAAGCCGTCGTCGTAGTCAACCTTGAACTCCATGGCCGTGATGTCCGTCGGATCGGGAATATCGAATTGATATCGCATGTAGACGGTCGTGTACTTGCCCAGCATGTCCAGCACCATTGCGTCGTCGCCGTCGCCATAACCGATCCCGGTCGCTCCGGTCTTCCAGGCCGCATCTGTGGTGAACCCGACGTCGTTCCATCCAATTCCGGGATGGGTGTACCCTTCGAAGTAGCTCCAGAGATCGCCCTTCCGGAAGATCGTCGGTGAGACATCGGCCGTGAACTGACGGGTTCCCTGGGCCCAGAGGCTTTCCGTCTGGCCTGTGACGTGGCATCGATAGAAGTAGGTTTGTCCCCTGGTCAGGCCGGTGAGTCGGGCGGTGAACTGACCGTCCGATGTCTGTCCCCAGTCGATGCGGTAGTCCCACTTCCGAGGATCGTCTGCGCCGTCCGTTAAGCCCCAGTACGCGTAAAGTCGGTGCAACCTGCCGTTCGTCCCGGCCAAGCTGGCGCCTATGACTGCAGACGTCTCAGTCACCTCCGAAGCCGCGATGTTCTCCAGGGAAAGCCCCGCGGTGGTGTAGGTGAGTTTCACGTCCAGATAGCCGCCCTGCGTGGTCGGACCGACGGACCAGTTCGTCCGACCCTTGGTGATGGAGAAGACCGCGTAGTTGCGAGGATTGCCGTCGTCGTCGTTCGTGCACTCGAAATGGATCTTGTACTGGCCGTCCGGCACGACCGTCCCATCCAGCTTGCGCCAGTTCCAATTCAGATCGTAGCTGCGATAGGCGGTGGGCGTCGCCCCAGTGCGGGCGTCCACGTCGTCCTTGGGCTTGGGATTGGACTTGTACCAGGTGTTCAGCGAATAAGCGCGGACGTTGGCCCACACAGCGCGCTTGTTCACCGCGTCGTTGCCTACCGTGCAGACCCATTGCCCCGCTTCGGTGGTCAGCCAGACCACGTGCACGTGGCGGTTGCCGTACACGCCGCCGGCGTTGGTGGTCGTGAACACGATGTTGAGATTGTCGTCTCCGGCCGACGCCGTCGCGGCGCACAGGTGGTTCATCGCCGACCAGAGCAGCACAAAGCCCAGGACTCGTGCGGACTGTCTCATGATTTCTCCTCAACGGGGGCCCTCTCCGAAGCGGCTCGCCCCTGGAACGCGGCCGAGGCGAGCTTTCCGCCGGACCGGACGATCTCACAGACGATGCGAATAACGTGTGGCAGCGCCGCTCGCACCGGCTCCGAAAGCACAACGTCGTACTCGACGCGGGCAGGCTCGACCCCCACGACCAGACCCCGTGGTCGTCGATCCGGATCCATCAGGCCGATCACTCCGGCCAGGGACAGGCTGTGCAGGGACCCGACCGCAGGAACCGCCGCGTCCGCGAGATCGAATACGTATACATCACCCGGCCGGCCGCCGGCCTGTACCGCATCCACTGCGATCACCAGATCCACCTGCTCACACAATGCCTCAGCTCTCAGCGCAGCCGTGCCGATTTCGAAGCAGACCACACCCGCCGGCAACAGATGGCACAACCGACGGATCGCGTGAACGCCCAGTCCGTCGTCGGCCATCAACTCGTTCCCCAGGCCGATCACTCCGATCCTCGTTTTGCGCCGTTCTTCGGTCATAGGCTATCGCATGTGAAAAACACGGACCTGCCGACCCGGACGCATGATGTGGGTGGCGCAGTCCAGACAGGGATCGAACGAGTGGATGATCCGCATGACCTCGATGGGCTTGTCCGCATCCTCTACGGGAGTGCCCAACAGGGCTTTCTCCAGTGGTCCGGGGACTCCCGCGTCGTCTCGGGGCGACACATTCCACGTCGTAGGCGAGATCACCTGATACCGTGCGATCCGACCCTGATCGATCTGTATCCAATGTCCCAACGCGCCTCGCGGAGCCTCTGTAAGGCCCTCCGAAACGGCGCTTTGAGTCGTGGTGGGCGCACTATACACATCACCCTGCGGCGTCAGGTCCGCAACCCACTGCTTCATGGCCCAGGCGATCTTGAGGGTTTCTTGGGCCCTGGCCCTGTGCCGATCCATGGTCGAGATCCCTCGACGGTAGTCGCCGTTGACCCACATTCGCGCCAGCGGGCCGACCTCGCATGGCTCATCCCGATACCGCGGGGCCTTGAGCCAGGTGTAAGCGCCGGTTTTCGGATGCTGCGGCTCCGTCTCGCTGTCCCAGGGGGCGACAGGCAGGTGGTTTCGAAACCAACTGTGCAACACGTGCTCACGAATCGCGTCGGTATCGAGGATGGCGACCTCGCTCGCCTGGTTCCAGGCGACCCCCGAAGCGAACAGCCGGTTCGTCTGGGCATCGTCCAATTCGAAAGCCCCGTAGGCCAGCAGATTCCCCGGGCCTCGGCCCCAGGTGGAGTAATCGTCGTAGACCGCCGCCAGAAACTCCACGTCAGGGATGTAGGTGCCCTCAATGAAGGCGATCAGTTCGTCGAGGAGCGACGAGAAGACCGCGATCCGTTCAGGACGTGGATTGGCGGCAACACCGCCCGTCACAAACGCCGGGGGATGGGGACATCTTCCCCCGAAGACCGCCGTCATCTGGTCGGCTTTGCGACGCATCGTCAAAGCCTGGAGATAATGCTGCATGAGGCGTTCGCTTTCCGCAGAACTCAACCGTTTATCCACTTCCCAAGCCGCCTGCCAGGGGGCTGACGCGGGTCCCCTGATGAAATCCGGCAGCGACAGCAGGTAAAAGTGCAGAATGTGCGACTCCACGAAGTTCGAAGCGTTGGTCAGGTTCCGCAGTATGCGGCCATTGGCCGGCACGACCGCCCCGAAGGCGTTGTCGAGGGCGCGGACCGCAGCCAATCCGTGTGCGACCGGGCAGACGCCGCAGATGCGTTCGGTGATGTGAGGGGCGTCGCGGGGATCACGACCAATCAGCAGCTTCTCGAAACCGCGGAACAGCCCCCCGACGGCCTTGGCCTCGACCACCTGCTGGATTCCGTTGACCGTGTCGATTGTGATCTCGATGTTGAGATGGCCCTCGATACGCGTCACCGGATCGAAGGCGGCTGTGATTTTCATCTGGGGTTCTCCTAGGCTCGCCGCGGGGACAGCCGATCAACTGTGGAAGTCGCCGCCGGGAAAGTCCGGTTCCACGCATCCGATGCACATGCCATTGGAGTCTACGCACCAATTCGCAGGTCCCTGCTCTCCGTAATTCCATTTTCGCAAGGGGCAGTCCGCATAGGTTCCCGGCCCCCGGCAGCCGAGCGATCCGAGACAATAGAAATCCTGACCGAAGTGCGACGCCAGGCCCGGATTGCCCGGCCGGCTGGGGTTA
The DNA here is from genome assembly GCA_018055905.1 of Phycisphaerae bacterium. Taxonomy (GTDB): domain Bacteria; phylum Planctomycetota; class Phycisphaerae; order Sedimentisphaerales; family Anaerobacaceae; genus PLanc-01. The sequence continues at coordinate 8,938 of JAGPGT010000048.1, read as the reverse complement.
CGAGGACAGTTCTCATGGATGTTCATGGCGTTCGCGTCGAGGTCCTTGTTGCCAAACAGCGCGACGGGCCGGAGATAGGTGTCCAGCGAGGGGCTGTTGCCGAGGATGTGCTGCACGATCGCCCAGGCGATCCAATCCGGATGGGCGGGGCAACCCGGGATGTTCATCACCGATTTTGTGGGCGACAACTGACGGACAAGACTCGTGGCGCTGATCACGTCGGTGGGATTGCTCTCGAAAGGATCGGGACCCGAGGCCACGATGCCGCCATAACAGGCGCAGGTCCCGATGCTCAGCACGGCGTCAGCGTCGGGCACGAGGTCTTCAATCGCCTGCCGATAGGTGAGGGGCCCCCGCTCGTCAGACCAGACAATGCAGGCGTTTCCGCCGAAACCCGTGGGCACGCCGCCCTCCAGCACAAGTACATACCCCCCCTGGTCACGAGTCTGCTTGGCCTGGTTCACAGCGGTCGGACCCGCTGCGGACATCAGGACAGTATGATACGCAAGGCCGACATGATCGAGCAGCACGTCGCCCACCGAGAGCGGCCCGACGGGCGGCAGATCGGCCAGGAGGTTCAAGAACGAGATCGAATCACCCTGGCACCCGCTGCCATGCAGCCACAGGAGCGTTGGCGTCTGACCGGTGCTCATCGCGGCGGCCAGTCGCCTGAGCGTCGCGGGAACCAGCCCCAGAGCGGCCGCAGAGGCGGCACAGTACCTGAGGAAACTGCGGCGAGTCACGTACATCAAAGGCCCCTTCCAATCGAGTCTGCGTACCCGAGCGAGGATCACCCATGCTCCAAATCATCCCCTGGAGAATAGCTCCATTATATCGGAATACAACCACAGAACCAAATCGATTGTTGGATATACGCGACCGAGACCTGAGAGTTCTGAATTCCTACGATCTGAAACCTCTGTTCTGCCCTGGGATTACCTCACCACATCGGGTCCCAGACCGGGAGCTTCTCCGTCGGCTGGTCGAGGATATCCAGGATCTCCTGCGGCACGTAGTCGCGGTGGACGATGATCTTGTAGACGTTGTCGTCGAACCAATCGTCGTACATGGTCCAGAGGCCGCCGCTGCCGCGGTCGGCACCCCAACTGTTCTCGACCAGCCATTTGACCGGTTTGCCGTCGCGAAGGTCCACGCCGATGAAGGCCATGCCGTGGTTGATCGAGCCGTCGCGGAAGCTCAGACGCTCGGCCTTGGTCAGGTCCAGTTCCAGCCCATAGACCGATTCATAATCGTAGAGATTGCGGGCCATGATGCCCTTGCCGCTGTCCTGGTCCGGCGAAACGTCTGCGTCGAAGCACACAGCCTTGTTGTCCAGCAGTACACGGACCACCAGGTCTTTGAGTGTCTGGATGTCGACGTTGGCGTAGCTCACGTTCCGACCGTCGTAGAAATTGCTCGTAAAGTCGATCTCGTAGTGCTTGCCCTTGGGCCGCATCGGATCGTCGCCAATATTGACGTATTGCCGGAGATCGAGTCCGACGAATTCATTGTAGAACGACTTGGGCGTGAAGGTCCGAGGTTCGCTCCACTTCTGCCGGACTTCGTAATCATCCTTCCTTGTTTCAGACTTCTTGTCGACGTCGTTGGCGTCATCGGACTCGTCATCTTTCTTTGCCGCGTCCTGCGCCTTTGTCTCGTCTTGTTTGTCTTTGATCTTGTAACGCCAAGTGAATTCCATCGGCGGCTCGCCCAAGTGCAACACGAGAATGCGATACACCTCAGCCATCATTCGCTGCTTGGCCAGGCGCATTTGCTTGAGCGAACCGGTCTCTTTATGGATCTCGCGTAACTCCGCGGCGTGTTTTCGCAGGAGCCGCCCAAGCATACGGTTCATCATACCGGTGCTCTCGGAGCTGGCGGTCTCTGACATGACTTCCTTGGGAACCACGCCGTACTTGCCCACAAGATCCGCAAAGTTCTCGAAATATCCCCCGTCGGGACAGGGATCCTGGAGCAAGAACACAACCTCGCGATCCTGAATATCGCGGTCGCGGAAATCGATCATACATTCCAGGAACTTGTTGGCCTTCTCCATCTTGTCCCAGAATTGCAGGTAGATCTGCGAGAACTCGAAGCTGTCGAGGTCCATCCGGTTCATCAGGACCGGCTTGATCATGTTGAAGCCGGCGAACATCCAGCAGCGACCGCTGGACTTCTGATTGCTGATTCCGCTGGTCTTGATCTTGTGGCTGAACTTGTTCTCATGCCCCGCAAGGATCTCCCGATTGGCCGAAATTTCCTTCAGTCCGACCGTCGTCAGAGCATTGCGCGCCGTCCTGGCGTGGGCGTCCATCCGGAATTCACTGCGGATTTTCTCGATCGTCTCGGGCGTAAGAGACCCTTCTTGTGACCAGGCGCCCGTCGCCAGCACCGCTCCCACCAGGAACACACCCGCCCACGCCGTCGTACCGTGTTTCATAATATCGAACCTCAACAATCAAGGCTTTTTGTCGCCATGGTAGTGTGGAACTCGACCCTGTCAAGCAAGATCACGAGAGCCGCTGCCTTCATGCTCTACGGGTGCACTAGGCCCGGCAGGAACAGCGCGATTGAGGGGAACAGAATCAACAGGATCGCCACCGCCACCAGGGCCAGCAGGAACGGGATGCAGCCACGGAAGATTGTCTCCAGGGGGACATCCCGCTCGATGCCGCTGACGACGTACGCGCACACGCCCACGGGAGGGGTGATCGTACCCATTTGCGTCACCAACACGATCATCACGCCAAACCAGACCGGATTGTAACCCAGGTTCGTTACCACAGGGTGAAAAATCGGGATCGTCAGGAGGACCAGAGCCAACGCGTCCACGAAACAACCGGCGATCAGGTAGAATCCTGTGATCAGAATCATGATCGCCCAGCCCGGCAACGGCAGTCCGCCCAGCCAACGGGCGGTTGCGAACGGAATCTGCGTCACGGCCAGGAAACGCCCGAAGACCTGCGCACCGGCGACGATGATCATCACCATAACCGAGGTCCGCAACGTCTCCTTGAGCGACTGGACGAACTTCTTGAAGCTTAGTTGCCGTTTGGCCACCGTGATCACGATCGCGCCGGCGGCCCCAATGGCGGCCCCTTCCGTGGGCGTAAAGATCCCCAGGAACATGCCGCCCATGACGGCGACGAACAAGAGAATCGTCTCCCAGGCCCCTCGCAACGAGAGGATCTTCGCTTTCCACGAGAACGACGGCGCCGCCGGCCCCAGTGCCGGCCGGCGCAGACACTGCACGTAGATTGTCGCGCAAAACAACAGCGACGTCAAAAGTCCGGGCAAAACCCCGGCGATGAAGAGACTGCCGATCGACTGCTCGGTCATGATCGCATAGACGATAAACACGACGCTAGGCGGGATCATCATGCCGATGGTGCCGCCGGAGGCAACGGCCCCACAGGCCAGCTCCATGCTATACTTGTACCGCTTCATCTCGGGGATCGCCACCAGCGCCATCGTGGCCGACGTGGCGGGGCCCGATCCGCAGATCGCACCGAACGCGGTGCAGGCCCCCACCGTCGCCATGGCCAAGCCGCCCCGCAGCGGACCCAGCCAGTGGTATGCCGCGTCGAATAGACGTCGGCTGATGCCGCCGTGAAACGCCACTTGCCCCATCAGCACAAACAGCGGGATCACGGTCAGACTGTATGAGGCGAAGACCTTATACAGTTCCATCGTCGTCATGCTCATGGCCGCGTGCCAATTCCAGTCCACGACCGCCGCGAAACCCACGACCCCCACCACCGCCATGGCGAACGCCACCGGCATGCTGCTGCACAGCAGCACCACCAGAGCGATGCACCCGACAATTCCCATCTGCTGCACGGTCATGGTTTCATCAACGCCTTTCCCGGATGCGTGAGATGGTAGAGGATCACGAGAACCATGACCCCGCAACAGAGGGAAAACCACCAAGGCAGCCAGAAGATCGGCCAGCCCATCGTGGAAGTGCCCTGCCCGCTGGCCTTGATCTCAAAGCCGTAGTGGAAGAACCGCCACGTCAGAAGCGAGAAGAGGGAGATCGTAATGGTCCGCCAGACCGTATCAACGGCGATCTTCCCGCGACGGGAAAGCCGCTGGAAGAAGAACTCGATGGCGACATGGCCCTTGCACGCGGTCGTGTAGGGCAGGCCGCCCGCGATGGTGACAGCGCCGAGGATCTCGACGAGGTCGTAGGTTCCTTTCAGGGGGTGCCCGACCCGCCGGCCGACGACGTCGATGCAGGTCACGACGATCATCGCGACGACCGCAGTACCGGCAACCACCCCCAGCGCACTGACGACGACGCGAAGAATGGTCACGAAGTGAGCGAGAACCCCGGGATCGGCAAATGCCTTTTGTCGGCCTTGGCTCACTTATCGCCCCATTACTTAGAATACTCGGCGATCAGATCCTGGGCGTCCTTGAGGAATTCTTCGCCTGGCAATCCCTTGGTCTTGGCGGCAGCCACATAGGCATCCAGCACCGGCTTGACGGCGTCCTTCCACTGCTGCTGCTGCTCGGGCGTCAACGAAAGGATCTCTCGCTGGAGGCCCTTGACGAACTCGCGGCCATCCGCGTCGGCCTGGTCCCAGGCCTGCCCGTGCTTGGCCACCCATTCGGCACTGACCTCGCTGATCGTCTTTTGCACATCGGCCGGCAAGCTATCCCACTTGGCCTTGTTCATCACGACGAACATCGAGGTGGTGTAGCCGACCGCAGTAGCGTCTGTCACCGAAGTGATGACTTCGCCCTGCTTCCAGCCCTTGAGCGTCTCGATCGGGCACAACGTGGCATCGACGACGCCTTTGGATAAAGCCTCATACGTATCTCCCTGTTCCATCGCCACCGGCGTGCCGCCGAGGGCGGCCACAATTTTCTGAGACAGACCTGTCGAACGGACCTTCAGACCCTTCATATCCGCCAGGGTCCGCACCGGCTTTTTCGAGGCCAGCAGTCCGGGCCCGTGGGCGTGCACATACAAAACATGCACATCGGCGACTTCCTTCGGCTGGTATTTCTGGGTCAACTCCGTGGCCACGCGGGTAGCCACCGTGCCGCTCGGATAACCCAAGGGAAGATCCAAACCTTCCAGGAGCGGAAACCGGCCTGGCGTATAGGCAAAACAGCTCATGCCGATATCCGAGACCCCGTTGATCACACCCTCGTAGCACTGCTTGCCCGGGGTCAACGTGCCGCCGGGATACACCGTGATCTTGACCCGCCCCTGGGTCCGCTTTTCGACCTCCTTCGCCCAGGCGTCGGCCGTCTGAGCTTGGATATGCGTGGAGGGGAAGAACACGCTGTAGGACAGTTCGATCGCCTTGGCGGCCGGAACGGCTGCCGCCGGGGCGTTTGCATCGCCGACAGACACAGGCCCTTTTTCCTTGCAGCCCACCATGGCGAAAGACACGACCGCTCCCATGATCAACGCCGGTGTCCATGACTTTTTTACGCCTCTGCTCATAGCGGCCTCCTATGCATGTGCCCTTGTTCCGGATTTCCCACCCTGGGCCCGCGCCATGACGCCGGCCCGGACGAAGCGAGTATCTTAGCAACCCTTGTGTTCGAACGCAACCTCCAACAAAATAGATGCTGGAGGTCCGCACAAACGCCTGGGGGCACTTTGGGGTTGACCTTAGCCGACTAAGCGGTACATTATGGCGTTTTGAAATGCCGTAATCAAGCAACGACAACATTAGGAGACCATCGGTGGGGTATAACTGCGTAGTGCTGGCCAAGCAGGTACCGGACACACACAGAATCACCGGCCAAGTCATGAACGACGACGGCACGGTGAACCGTTCGGCGCTGCCGGCCATTTTCAATCCGGAAGATCTCAACGCCCTGGAAATGGCGTTGCGTATCAAGGACCACTTCGGCGGGCGAGTCACCGTCATCACGATGGGCCTGCCCGGCGCGACAAAGATCCTACGCGACGCCCTCTATCGGGGGGCCGACGAAGCCATTCTCATAACCGACTCAAGGGCCGCCGCCAGCGATACCCTGGCGACCAGCTACATCCTGAGCTGCGCCGTCCGCAAGCTGGACTACGACATCGTCCTGTGCGGCCGCCAAGCCATCGACGGCGACACCGCGCAGGTAGGCCCGCAGCTCGCGGAGAAGCTGGGAATCCCCCAGGTCACCTACGTGGAAGCGATGGAGACCCTGGAAAACCGAAAAATCACGGTACGACGGAACATCGGCAACGGCTGGCAACTCGTTCGGGCCCCCCTGCCGGTGCTGCTGACGGTCACTAGTGACGCCGGTGAACCTCGCGTGGCCGCCGCCCGCCAGATGATGAAATACAAGAATGCCAAGACGCCGGCTGAGATCGAGCAGAGCATCAAGATCGCCAACCCGACCGCGGACGAAGCCACGGTCAAAAGTTTGGCCAAGAAGGAGGCGGAAGCCCTGGCGCAGCGGGGCTTGCTGATCCAGCAATGGGACTTGACCGCCCTGAACGCCGACCTCACTTGGTGCGGCCGCAGTGGATCGCCCACAAAGGTCCATCGGATCCAGAGCGTCGTGCTGGCCGCCAAGGAGAGCAAGGATATCGCCCCGACGGAAGAAGGCGTCGCGGCCATGATCCACGAGCTGATCCAGGACAAGATCATCGCGTAAACCATCATCGCACACGGTAGTGCGAGGCAGGCATGAGCCCAAATGATCCCAAATGCCGATCGAGTGTCCGGAGTCTCTCGGTGACTCTGCCTCCAAGGATCAGCGACTGTGCAGGGATGACATGAGGACGAATGTCCTGTAATATGCATTCTCTCGGTGGATTGAGAGATGGAATCGACGACGAAAGGACGACGAGAAGTCACACATGATTGAAGTAAATCGACAAGGGGAAGTGTGGGTGTTCGCCGAGCAGCATGGCGGGCGGCTGGAGGACACGCCGCTGGAGTTGATGAGCAAGGCGAGGTACTTGGCCGATACGTTGCAGGTGAAACTGGGAACCGTCCTGTTGGGCGACCGCGTCCAGAAACTGGCCGGCAAACTGGTCAAGCACGGGGCCGACAAGGTATACTTGGTCGAGGACCCGCTGCTGGGGGCCTACCAAACCAACAGTTATGCCAAAGTGATCCTGAACCTGATCCACAAACACAAGCCGCAGATTGTGCTCTACGGCGCGACGGTCGCCGGTCGGGACTTGGCCCCGCGGATCGCCAGCGCAGCCAAGGCAGGCCTGACCGCCGACTGCACGGACCTCCAAATCGGCGACCACGAGATTGCCAAGACGGGCGAGGTCCACAAGAACCTGCTGTTTCAGATCCGCCCCGCTTTCGGCGGCAACATCATCGCGACAATCATCAACTTCGACCGCTGGCCGCAGATGGCGACGGTCCGTGAGGGCGTCATGCCGATGCCCGAGCCCAAAGTCAAACGCAAAGGCCAGATCATCGCCGAGAGTGTCGCTCTGACGCCGGAAGATCTGCCGATCGAGATCCTCCAGCAGCACACGCGGGCGAAAAAGGTCGATCTGAAGGCCGCGAGAATCATCGTCGCCGGCGGCGCAGGCGTCGGCAGCAAGGAGAACTTCAAGCTGGTCTGGGACCTGGCGAACTGCCTGGGAGCCGCCCCCGGCGCGACGCGTGCCGCGGTCGACCTGGGCTATATCGACCACGATCACCAGATCGGGCAGACCGGAACCACCGTCCGGCCGAGCCTGTACATCGCGGTCGGCATCAGCGGCGCGATCCAGCACCAGGCGGGCATGTCCGGCAGCCAGAAGATCGTCGCGATCAACAATGATCCCGATGCGCCGATCTTCAGCGTCGCCCACTACAGGATCCTGGGCGACCTCAACGAGGTCGTTCCACGGATGATCAAGGCGATCAAGGAAAAGGCAATCAAGGATTGATGCCGCGATTCACATTTTTCAGAGACGTACAATTTGAGATTTTGGATTCTCAGGACGAGGCATGGGCAACTTTTACAGGGATAACGACGATATTCGGTTCTTATTCAAGCATATCGACTTGGCACCGCTGGCGGACGCCTTCGAGGAAGGTTACCGCTTTGCCAAGGAGTTCGATTACGCGCCGAGCAGTGCCGAGGAGGCGATCCGCAACTACGAGATGGTGCTGGACTCGCTCGGCGAGCTCTGCGCCGATTTCATCGCACCGCGGGCTGAAGCCGTGGACCGCCAAGGCAACACGCTCAACCCCGACGGATCGGTGACCCGTCCCAAGGGCATCGCCGAGGACATTGAGAAGCTGGCCCAGGCCCAAGTAATGGGTTTTACCCTGCCCCACCGCTTCGGCGGCCTGAATTTCCCGAACCTGATCTACTCGATGGCCAACGAGATCCTCTCGCGCGCCGACGCTTCCCTGATGAACATCTTCGGGCTCCAAGGCATCGCCGAGACAATCAATTCCTTCGCTTGTGAGGAGATCAAGCAAAAATACCTGCCTCTATTCGCGGAGGGCAAGGTCACCGGCGCGATGGTGCTCACCGAACCCGATGCAGGCTCGGACCTCCAGGCGGTCAAGCTGCGGGCCTATCAGGACAGTCAAGGCAACTGGTTCCTCCACGGCGTCAAACGGTTCATCACCAACGGCTGCGGCGAAGTGCTGCTGGTCTTGTCGCGAAGCGAACCCGACCGCAGCGGCGGCATGGGCCTGAGCCTGCTGCTGTGCGAACCCGGCCCAACCGTTCACATCCGACGGCTCGAGGACAAATTGGGCATCCACGGCTCACCCACCTGTGAGATCTTCTTCGACCACACGCCTGCCCTACTGATCGGCGAACGGCAGCGAGGTCTGGTGCCCTATGTCATGACCCTGATGAACGGCGCCCGGATCGGGATCGCCGCCCAGGGCGTGGGCATCGCGGAGGCCACTTACCGCATCGCTCGCGACTATGCGGCCAGCCGCAGACAATTCTCCGTTGCCATCGAAAAGCTCCCGGCGGTACGCGACATGCTGATCGACATGAA
>JAGPGT010000244.1 GCA_018055905.1 Phycisphaerae bacterium | reverse complement strand
GCCCATACGGTGGGTGACGGCGCGGTCGAGACGTTGGTCGACGTCTACGACGAACTGAGCCGGACGATGCCGATCCGCGACATGCGGCACTGCATCACCCATTCGAATTTCATGAGTCCCGAGACGGTGAAGAAGGTGGCCGAATTGAAGGTGATCCCGCTGGTCCAGCCCGCGTGGCTCTATCTTGACACGCGAACGCTGGTCGGCCATTTCGGCTACGACCGCCTGCGATGGTTCCAGCCGCTGATGAGTCTCGTGGACGCCGGCGCCGTCGTGGCGGGCGGTTCCGACCACATGCAGAAGGTGGGGTCCTTGCGATCGATCAATCCCTACGATCCTTTCCTGGGCATATGGACGACCTTGACCCGCCAGGCCAAGTGGTACGAGGGGCGGTTGCACCCCCAAGAGGCTCTCACCCGCGAGCAGGCGATCCGCCTCTATACGATCAATTGCGCCAAGGCCCTGTTTCTCGACAAAGAAGTCGGCTCGCTGGAGAAGGGCAAACTGGCCGACTTCATTGTGCTGGACACGGACCTGCTCACGTGTCCGGTCGATGTGATTCGCGAGGTCAAGGTCCTTCGCACGTATTCCGACGGTCGATTGGTCTTCAAACGTTGATTATGAGGAAAACAGGATCATGGAACAGCGACATGCACGTCTCCTGACGGTGATGACAATTCTGGGAACTCTGCTTGCCGCCGGCGCCGATGTCCTCGCTGCGGACGAAGAGACTCGCAAGGTCGTGATTGTCACAGGGATCGACTATCCCGGGCATAAATGGAAGGAGACGGCGCCGGTTCTGGCGGCGGAGTTGCGAAAGGACCCGCGGCTGACAGTCGAGGTCGTTGAGACGCCGGAATTCCTGGCTTCCGACAAGCTCGCGGGCTACGACGTGGCCGTGCTGCACTTCATGAATTGGGAGACGCCCGACCCCGGCGACAAGGCCCGGCAAAACCTCATGGACTTCGCCCGCAAGGGCGGGGGGCTCGTCGCCGTCCATTTCGCCTGCGGGGCCTTCCAGGGTTGGCCCGAATTCGAGAAGCTCGTCGGACGGGTCTGGGACCCGAAACTGCGCGGACATGATCCGCACGGGGCCTTCGAGGTTCGAATCACGGACCCGAATCACCCGATCACGCAGGGGCTTCCGTCGTTTGAGACGACCGATGAGCTGTACACGTGCTTGGCCGGGCAGATTCCGATCCGCGTGCTGGCCGCGTCGAAATCGAAGGTTGATGGCAAGGACTACCCGATGGCCCTCGTCCTGCAGTACGGCAAGGGTCGGGTGTTCCATAGTCCCTTGGGGCACGATGTCCAGGCGTTCGGCCCGGCGGTGGGGGAGTTGTTCCGTCGCGGGACCGCCTGGGCCGCGGGTCTGGCCCCCGTCCCGGATTCGAAACCGAAGCGGATCGCCTTCCTCACCGCCAAGCCCAGCCACGGCGAGGGCCATCACGACTGGGACCAGGATGCAGCCCTCGTGAGGGACTATCTGCTGCACGCCACGAACATCGAGCCGCCGGTGATCGATATCCACGACGACGCCTGGCCGAAGGATGAGTCCATGCTCGACGACGCCGACGCGATCGTGTTTTTTGCCGATGGGCGGACGATGCACCCGCTGGCCGTGCCGGGTCGGATCGAGAAGATCCGCGAACTTGCCAGGCAGGGCAAAGGGATCGCCTTCCTGCACTACTCGATCGATCCGCCCGAAGGCGCGATGCAAGACCTGCTCGACTGGATGGGCGGCTCGTATGAGGTGGGCATGTCGCAGAATCCCATCAACACAGCGAAGGTCTCGCCCGTGTCGAACGGCCACCCCATCACGCGGGGGTGCGGCGGGTATGTCGTCGAAGACGAATGGTACTTCGACATCCGTCTGCGTCCGAACGACGCCAACGTGGTCCCGCTTTTGACGGGTAAGCTCCCACCGCGGGACCCGCAGGACAAGGTTCTGTCCTGGGCCTACACGCGACCCAACGGGGGCCGGGGCTTTGGCTTTGCCGGCGGGCACTTCCACAAGAATTGGCGCATGGAGCCCTTTCGCAAGCTGGTGCTCAACGGCATTCTTTGGACTGCCGGGATCGAGGTGCCGCCGGAGGGCGTCGCGACCATGCGGCCCTGGCGGTTCGTGAGCATTCCGAACTTCGTCGGCGCGGACCTGGCTTATCCCCAGCCCGGCTGGGAGGATACGCTGGACTATATCCTCAAGGCGATCAAAGCCGAAGACCCCGCGTTCGTCCTGGTCCCAGGCGATCTGGTCATGGGCCACTGGCCGGACAAGGACTCCATCGAGAAATTCGCAGAGGTCTACTACAGTGCCTGGCTCCAGCGGATGAAGGACCATAGACTCGCGTTCTACGCCGTGCCGGGCGATCACGAGATCGGCGGGGCCCCTTGGCCCGAGGAGAAAGCGAAGCTCGTCGGTAACTTCCAGCGGCAGTTTCAGAAGCACCTGGGCATGCCGCTGACGGGCCCGGTCCGCATGAGGGGTACCGCCTACTGGTTCCTGTATGAGGACACTCTCTTTACGGCCCTGAACGTCTTCGAGAAGGGCGAAGGCCCGCTGGGAGGCATCGTCCCACAGGTCACGGGCGAGCAGCTTGAATGGCTCGAATCGGTCATCGCCGACAACCCCGGCGTCAAACGCATCGTGGCCATGGGGCATGTCCCTGTTCTCGGCCCGCAGGACGGCGATAGCCTCGTCATCTCCGGCGGCAAGGATTCCCCGCTGTGGAAGACCCTCAAGAAGCACGGAGCGGACCTCTACCTCTGCGGCCAGACCGCCGCCGTCGCGGGTCTGCACTCCGACGGCGTCTGCCAGATCGCCCACGGCAGTTCGTTCGGACACGACCCGAAGGTGAACTACCTCGTCGCGACGGTCTACCCCGATCGGATCGACCTGGAACTCAAGGAGATCGAGGTCGCCAATGAGGACGGCCGGCTCTGGCAGATGGGCGGCGACCGTCCGGCCAAGAGGGTTCGCATCGCCGAGCAAGCCCGGCACAAGGGCTTCGTTACCGTCGGTGCCGCGACCCTCAGCACAGGCGAAACTGGTCCGGTTCTGACGAACGCCACCGGCTGTTTCGAATCGCGTTTGTAGTGACGCCGTAAAGCGGTATCTTGTCGAGGGCGTCCCGCCCTCGAATCCCGGGCAGGATGCCCGCGACACGAAGAGAGATGCCCTTGCGGGCGCACTGTGAACTGGCTTCAGCTATTTCGCGTTTCTCCGCTGGCGACTAGGCGAGAAAGAAACATGCTTTCCGCCAACAGCGGACTCTCTCTACGCGTTATCATGGTAGACGACCGAAAAGTGAGCCGGAACCCATGTGCATGGTGCAGGACCGCAATCGAGATCCCGTTGAAGACGCCGGATCGGCGGGTCGGGAGCCGTCCCCGTCGGGGCTGATGGACGTGTTCCTGCAGGAGCAGGAGCGTCTGAGACGGATCGGGCCGCCATGGGGATGGATCGTACCGAAATGAATCGGTGCCTGACAGAGCACCGCTGGCGGTTCCGGCACAAGGCATCCCGGATACCAGGCGTTGTTTGTTACTTGATGAAGTAGCGGCCGTTCTCTTCCCTGCAGATGTTGATGCCGAACTTCTTCCTGAGATGTCCGTGCAGACGGCGTCTTGTCGTTTTGCGAAGCACTTCTGGACGGTCGTTGGGAAACTGTCTCGCAACGGCCTCGAATACTTCATCGAACGTCATGGGTTTTTCTTTGACTGCCTCATAAGTTGCGCGATCTCTGCTCCCCTCCCGTGGGAGGGAGGTTCTTGGTTTACCTCGTATCCCTGCATCTTCGGATTTCGGTACTCTTTCTTCCTTCCCTTTGCCGTTCCTCTCAGCCGCGTTAAACCGTGACGAAGGGGGGTCCGTCTGAATCAATTCTCCTATGAACGTTCTTACTGTGGATTCATCCGGCTTGTAACCACAGTTCCTCTCGGTTTCTTCCGTGAGCAGATCGATGAGCTGCTGGTGAGGCTGGGTGATTATCGCTTTCCATACTTCAGGGAGGGCCTTCTGGGTTCTCCAGTGTTTCTCGGCACTCATTCGCTTCTTCTTGGCACTCTCGACCGCCGAACCAGATACGACATTATCTCTGTGCAGAAATTCTATGAGTTTATCACAGACACTTTCGACTGGCTGAGTTTTCAGATCAATGGAGTAGAATTTTCGCGTTGGCCAGTCCCCCTGCTCCAGTGGAAGATAGAACCACCACTCTATGCCATTGCTCAGTACGGCAAGGGGGACACCTTTCTGGAAGGCGTATTTCAGTATCTGTTCCACATTTCGATCATTGTCTAAAGACTCTCCGGGCTTCTTAGCCTCAACCAATACCAGGGGATCACTGCCTCTGAGCAGGGCGTAATCCACGCGTGCATTGGATGGCACAGAGTATTCGAGAACAACCTCGCTTGGGTTTGAGGTGTCCCAACCCAAGCGGTCAAGGATGGGTTCGATAATTGCTTTCTTGGCCTGTGTCTCACCAAAAGGGCGGACGTCCCATTGTCTTACTTGCGTGACGCGATCTATCAAGTCATCACGTCCCATGAACTCTCCCTTCAAACAGAGAAACTTGGAGCCTGCCACGACGCGAGCCATCGATAGCCGGCTGCCTGAGTCACCTTGATTATAGACACTGTGTGTTGCCCGTCAAGCGAGGAGAACCCCAAAGGGAGACACCCAGATGATGTTGGAATCGGTCTCTTCTGTGTGGCGTTAGATCCGTCCGAATGACTCTCATGGAACAGCAGAGAAGCATTGAGTCTGCCAGGCAGAACAGGCCGAGGATT
>JAGPGT010000243.1 GCA_018055905.1 Phycisphaerae bacterium | reverse complement strand
GGACCGGGCGTCAGGTGCTCTACAAGGTATCGGGCGATGAGCATTCGCAGGTGGACCTTCGTGCCGTTGCCTTCGCTGAGACCATGATCGCGATTGGGGTATGCCATGTAATCGAATCGCTTGCCGAGCTCGACGAGGCGGTCTACCAGTCCCTCGGTGATCTGGATGTGGGTGTTCGTCTCGCCTGTGCCATGGACGATCAGGAGATCCCCTTTCAGTCCTTCCGCAAAGTTGATGGGGGCGGACCGGCGGTAGCCCTCCGGATTCACCTCGGGTGTGTTCATGTAGATCTCCTGGAACCAGGCGTTGTAGAGATGTGGCTGCGGCTTGGGCGCCACGGCGATCCCCACGTGGTAGACATCCGGCTTGCGGAACATCGCGTTGAGCGTATTCGAACCGCCGCCGCTCCAACCCCAGATGGCGACTCGAGACAGGTCGACGTAGGGACGGATGCGGCCGAGTTCCTGGAGGGCTGCCGCCTGCTCCTCGGTGGAGAGGGGGCCGAGGCTGGGGAATATCGACCGTCGCCAGGCCGCCCCTTTTGGCGCGGGTGTACCACGATTGTCGATGGACACAACAAGGTAGCCGAGGCTGGCGATCACGCGATGGAAGTCGGCCTGGGAAGCTCCCCATGCATCCAACACGGTCTGCAGGTGAGGTTCGCCGTAGACGTATACCAGAACCGGATACTTGCGCGACGGATCGAAATCATCGGGCTTGATCATCCAGGCGTCCATCACGAAGTCGCCGACTGTGAGCTGGAGGAACTCCGTCGGTTGACGGATCAACGGTTTGACCTTCTCGCGCAGTTCCGCATTGTCCTCGAGCACACGCACCATGCGATGCTCGGGCAGTTGTACGAGTTCGGTGATGGGAGGTGTATCGAATGTCGAGTAGGTATGAAATGCCCACCTGCCGTCCGGGGAGAATTCGTAATCGTGGGTGCCGGGCTGGTTCAGGGGGGTGACCCGTTCGGGGTTTGTGCTGCCGTCCAGCCGGACGCGGAAGAGGTACTTCTGGGTAGCGTTGTCGGGCGACGCATAGTAGTAGAACCAGCCTCCCGCTTCATCAACCGGCCCACGTGCGATGATGTCCATCTCGCCGGGCGTTAATAGTGCTTGTTGTCGGCCATCGCGTGAATAGATGTGGGCGTGTCGCCAGCCATCCTTCTCACTCAATACGATGAACGCACGACCGTCGCGGATCCACTCCAGCCCCAGGTTCTTCCCATAACTGGCAACAACCCAAGCGGGATCGGATTCGTGGAAGATGCGGGTCACCGCGCCGGTGTGCACGTTGGCGATGAGGAACTCTCGCTTATCCCGGAATCGGCTCAGCTTCTCTACGAGCAGTTCGCTCGAATTCCCGGCCCAACTGACCTGTCCCAGGTAGAAACCCTCGGTCGGGATGGGAATGGGAAGCCAGCATGTCTGGTGTCCCTGGGGATCGACTACCCCGACCCGTAGTATCGGCAGGGCTCCGCCCACTCGCGAGTAGCGGACTTCCTTCACTTGAGGATATGTCGGATCGCCCGGGACCAACACGGGCCTTAGCCTCACCTGGGAAGCATCCGATTGCACATAGGCGATCCGCGTCCCGTCGGGGCTCCAGATGGCTTTGCTGTTTGAAACCGAGTCGTCATTGCCGTCCGTGGTGAGAGGGATCGACCGGCCGCTGCGCAGATCGCGAACGTGGAGGTTTCCCCGATCGGAGTAGAGGACGTAATGGCCGTCGGGAGAAACGTTGTCGGTCCCGTCGGATTTTTCTTTTCGGGATGCTCCCAGCACGGTGCGTTTGCCGCTGGGGACATCGTACCGTACGGTCGCCGGTTCGTTCACGCCGGGAACCGGTTCCAGAACCGTGTACCCCGAGCTATCCGGGAGCCAGTCCGCACGGAATCTCTTGGGGCGGAACTCCTCTCGATCGTAGATTGCCCGCAGGCGTGGCTCGGCTTTTCTGAGAATCAGCCTTCTGGCCTCGGTGTCATCCGCGGCCGACACGGCAGTCCCGACAATACAGACACAAGTGAAACACGCAACGACAATGCTTGTTCTCATTCTTGCTTACCTCTCTTGCACGCCCACAGTTACTTGTGGGTGGGGACTTGGTAGAGTTGTCTCAAACGTTCGAGCTCGGTGTGCATTTGCCTGCGGACTTCTTGGGCGGCCGGATCGTCATAGATGCTTCTGAGCTCCTGAGGATCGTGATCCAGATCGAATAGTTCCCACTCATCCATATCGTAATAATGGATCAGCTTGTACCGATCCGTGCGGACGCCATAGTGACGCGGCACGTTGTGTTCGCCTTCTTCATAGTAGTGGTAATAGAGGCTCTTGCGCCACGAACCGGCGTCGCCTCGGAACAGCGGCATGAGACTTCGCCCCTGGATCTCCTGCGGCACCCCGACGCCGGCCGCTTCCAGGAACGTGGGAGCGAAGTCGATATTCTGCGTCAACGCCCGAGCCCGTGTCCCAGGCTTGATCACCGCCGGCCAGCGGGCGACGAACGGCATCCGGAACGACTCCTCGTACATCCACCGCTTGTCGTACCAGCCGTGCTCGCCCAGATAGAAGCCCTGGTCGGAACTGTAGATCACGAGCGTGTTGCTGGCAAGTCCCTCTCGGTCGAGATAATCGAGCATTCGTCCGATGTTGTCGTCGACCGAGGCCACGCAGCGCAGGTAGTCCTTGACGTAACGCTGATACTTCCATCGAACCAGGTCCTTTCCGGTCAAAGAGGCCTTCCGGAAAGCCTCGTTCTTGGGCTCATACGCCGCGTCCCAACGTGCGCGCTGCTCCGGCGTCATTCGCTGGAGTTCCGGGTTTTTGAAAGCCCTTCCCATCGCGTCTTTTTCTTCCGAGCCGGCGACTTTCAGATCGTACTCCATCATCATGTGTCGGCCAATTTCCATCTCATTGCTCTTAAGGGCCGAGTTGCGATGGGCATAGTCGTCAAACAGCGTTGGCGGTTCAGGGATCGTCACGTCGTCGTACATCGTCAGATGCGCCGGCCCTGGCGCCCAGGTTCGATGCGGCGCCTTATGTTGGCACATCAGAAGAAAAGGCTTGTCCGGATCTCGCTTGGTGTTCAGCCACTCGAGCGCCAGATCGGTCGTGATATCCGTGACGTAGCCGGTGTAACGTGTCTTGCCGTTTGCGTCGATGAAGTCCGGATTGTAGTAGTTTCCCTGGTCGGGAAGAATCTGCCAGTGATCGAATCCAGTCGGAGTGCTTCTGAGATGCCACTTGCCGATCAACGCGGTCTGATAGCCGGAGGCCTGCAGCAGTCTGGGGAAAGTAGTCTGCGAACCGTCGAACAGATTCCCATTGGTCATCAAGCCGTTCATATGGCTGTGCTTGCCCGTGAGGACGGCCGCACGACTGGGTGCGCAGATCGAATTGCAGCAGAAGCACCTCTCCAAGGCAATCCCCTCGTCAGCGATGCGGTCGATATTCGGCGTCTTGTTGATTCTCGACCCGAACGTGCTGATCGCTTGCACCGCATGATCGTCGGAGAAAATAAAGAGAATATTGGGTCTTGGTTTCTTTCTATGGGATGCCAGGTCGCCGGCGCAGGAAAGTGATGCGAGCGACATCGAAGCACTCCCAACAGCCTTCAGGAATGTCCGTCTGTTCATTGTGATTTCTATTCCATGAGTTCATCATCTTGTCTGTCCCGAGATCCGGACACGGGTGAAGGGGCAGCGGTGATCGGCACCAATTCCAGGCTGACCGGTTCCGTCGATTGCAGTCGGACCCAGACCACGAGGTCGGCATTCTCAAGATGATAGCGATGTCCGACGCGGAAATCCTTGCCCTGGGGGATCGTCCTGCTGTTCAGTTTCAATGTGGCGCCGACACCCCCCCAATTCTCCACGACCAGGGGGATATTGCAGACGGGGGACTCGGGACTGGCCGCGAGCTTGCAACGCAGAGTCGAGCCTTCTATCGAGTGGGTACGCACGATTCGATAGGCGCGTTCGCTGCGGTCGTAACCGTGGCTTGTGAATCCCTCGCCTTGCAGGGTGATTGCCGGCGCCTCGGACCAGCTTCTGGCTATGGTTATCAGCTCCTCAATGGGTTTGTCGGTCATGCCGTAGAGACCGTTCCACCAGGAACGGCCATCTTTTTCGTGGACGGGCGGAGTGGAGATCGGGAATCCAAGAAAGTGAGTGGGGCGGTCGGCCGCCTGCGCTGTCCTGCCGTCACAGAGGGCTTGTCCTACAGGCCAGTGGTTGCAAGCTCCCGGGATCGCGAGCCCTTGCGGTCCGAGGCGGCGGTCCGCAACATAAGCCATCTTATTGCCCGGCTCGAAAACGATGAACGGTTTAAAGGCGGAGGTGAAATTGTACATCTGGATCGTGAGGTTGTCGGGGAACTGCTTGGTGCTCTGTTTGGGATCAGGCACGAACGAGAGGATCTGTGTCTGCCCCTGCAGGTTCGCCACGAAGGCGAAATCCTTCGGGATCACGTCACCCTGGAGTTGACCGGGCCCGGTGAACGGCAGCGACTCCTGAAACTGGCGGGGATGGCCGAGCGTGCCGGTTTTCCAGGTGACCTTACGCACACCCATGACATCCGGATAGAGGAAGTAGTACTCGTCCACCCAGCAGGCGCGCCCTGTCTTGGGATCCTCCCGCCAGAGATGGTCGTGCGAGCTCACCAGCGCGTACCGCCAGTGTACCACCGTCCGTGCGTCATGACTCTCGATGATCCGCACGTGGGAGTATCGACAGCGATAGTCCTGCATGTGCTCGAAGCAGCCTTCCTTGTCGTTATCGCCGACGCCCCAGGCCTCGACGCTCTGGTCCG
>JAGPGT010000242.1 GCA_018055905.1 Phycisphaerae bacterium | reverse complement strand
CACCCCACAAGACTCTGCACACCCTTGCCTTATTGACTTCGGTATGATACCAACAGGCCTGTGGGATGGCAACGGCGCGGACCCGCTTCGACGATTCGCACGACTGGAAAGAGCTGTGGAACGACAATCAGAGAGTGTATCGGCAGACGGCGCGGCACCGACGGAACGTCGCCGGGTCCTGATTACAGGTTGCTCCAGCGGCTTCGGATTGCTGACCGCTGTGGAGGCGGCTCGCTCGGGTTTCGAGGTCATCGCGACCCTCCGCGATCCCGCCCGCGGCGACGCCCTGAGGCAGGCCCTCGATGCCGGCGGACTCGACGCGACGATCGACACGCTGGATGTAACCGATCCCGAAAGCATTCGTCGGATCGCGGCCCGATACGAGCCCATCGACGTCCTCGTGAACAACGCCGGAATCCTCATCAATGGTTCGTTTGCCGATCTCTCCGAGCGGGAAGTGCGCGACATGTTCGAAACCAACTGTTTTGGGGCCATGGCTCTGACGCGCGCGGTTGTCGGCCCCATGATCCAACGTCGGCGGGGACGAATCATCAACGTGGCGTCCCTGGCCGGCTCGGTCGGCTACCCCTATTGCAGCGCTTATGCCGCAAGCAAGGCTGCGCTGATCGCCTTCTCTCAGTCGATCCGGGTCGAGCTGGCGCCGTTCGGGATCGATGTGGTGTCCGTCGAGCCGGGCTTCCATAAGACCAAACTCATCGGTGTCGCGGGTCGCATGGCGGAACGCTTCGACGATCCAAACAGTCCATGGGCCGAGTATAATCGCAGTTACTTGCAGGCCCTCGATGGGGACGTGCTGCGCTGGGCGGGTTCGCCCGAAAAGGCGGCCGGTCGCATCGTCCGGCTGATGAGCGTACGCCGTCCCAAGGCGCGATACATCGTGGGTGCGGACGCCCGGCTGGCGATGCTGTGTCGCTGGCTGGGCCTGGCCGGTCTGATGGAGCGGCTCTTCATCTATCGGATCGAGCGGGCCCGCCGGCTCAGATCGCTTGGCCTTTGACTCGCAGGATGCCCTGAATCAGATCGCTGCGGCTGGCGATCGCGGCCAGCATTCCGTTCTCCGTCAGCGGCACTACGCGAGCGTGGGAATCCATGAGCTGATCGCACAGATCGATCAGGCTGGCGCTCACGTCGAGAGAGGAAACCTGCGTGTTCATGTAGTCAGCAACCGTCTGGTTGGCGCGGTCCACAGTTTCGTAGAGCAGGCGGAGCACGTCCCTTTCCGAGAGGATGCCCACGAGCTTCAGATCCGCGTCCACCACCGGCAGCGCGGTCAGGTTTCGGTTGGCCATGAGGCGGATGGCGTCGTAGATGGGGGTGTCGGGTCTCGTCGTGATGACCATCTTCTTGGCTACGTCGCTTGCTTTGAACATACATCGCTCCGAAGTTTCCAGAGACTGTCGACGGTGCTGGCAAAGGCGGACTAACCCTGGTTTGTCGCCTGGAGGGGGGAAACAGAGGACTGCTTCTGGGCGAACCGCCTGCGTTCGATGCGCGGCGCCGTCTCGCAGACGATCAGAGTCGAACCTTTGAGCTTCGAATGATTCAGGTCCGCGATGGCTTGCCGGGCGGCCGCGCTGTCGGCCATCTCGATGAACCCGAATCCGAGGGTGCGCTCGCTGATCTCATCCCTCATCACGTTGATCGTCGTGACCCGTCCGTACTGCTCGAACTTGTCCAACAGGTCCTGTTCCGTGGTGTCCCGCGAGAAATTCCCAACAAAAACGACCATCGCATGCTCCTTGACTGTGACGTTAAGTATGGATCGGCAGCGCCGCGGCGTCAAGCCTGCATCGAGATGATTTTCTCGATTCGGCCGGCCAGGTCTTTGAGGTAGGCCTCGTTTCCGCCGGCCAGCTCGGTGGTCAGATACCCGCGATAGCCGATCTCGGCCAGGGCCTTGCGAACCTGCGGCCAGTTCACGTCGCCGTCCAGGAGGTTCGTCCACTCGGACCCCTTGCGGCGGAAGTCCTTCAGGTGGATGCGCGCGATCCGCTTGCCCACCGTCCGAAGCCAGTCTTGGGCAAAGCCGAACAGGATCATGTTGCCCACGTCGACGTAGGCTCGAAGCCAGGGGTCCTCGAACTCATCCACGTAGCGGGCGAACTCCAGTGGGCTCAGGAGGAACTTGTTCCACACGTTCTCGACCGCGATGGTGACCTTCAACTCGGCCGCCAACGGCAGCAGGGTGCGGATGTTCTTCTGGGAGCGGGTGTAGGCCTCGCCGTAGCCGACCTCTTCCGTGACGACCGCCGGCACCAGCAGCACGACGTCGGCCCCCAGGTTCTTGGCGGATCGCATCGCCGCCTCCATGCCCGCCAGACCCTTGGCGACCACCTCCGGCCGCGGGTCCGACAGCGGGGCGCCCCAGCCGCCGAAGCTGACGGAATGGATGGGCGTGCCCGCCTGTCGAGCCAGGGCCCCGAGTTCGCGGGCTTGGGCGGCGTCCTCGATGACTCCCGTCACCTCCACGCCCTCGAACCCGCACTTCTTCGCCAGGGCGAACTTCTCCGCGTCCGACAGGTTCTTGGGCAGCATGTTGAACTGGCAGGCCTTGAGCAGGCCGGAGCCTGAGGGTTGCCCCAGACTCGGAAGCGGTCTCGCCGACAAGCTCGCACCGGCCGCGATCGCGGCGACGGCTGTCTTTAGGAAGTCTCGACGTTCGACGGTCATCTCGTTCATAGCCTCACTCCTATTTTTTGACGATTTCCATGATGTGACCTTGGCAAGGACCCAAGCCATGATTCTATCACCCGCAAGGTCGGTTCGCCAGGGGATCGCGTCGAGGTCTTATAATCGAGGTTTACGGGAAGGAACGAACCGAATTGCCATACGTAAATCTACGTATTTTACGGTTAGAAGGCAGTTGGAACCGTAAAAGAGGGAAATTCCATCGACAGACTGTCGCCATTTATGTCGAAGGGCTAAGGGGAAAGGACAATGTTTTAAACGACGAAAAGTTCGAAGAGCTGTCCAGAGGGTCGATATGGTGTGGGCAAAACCGACGGAAAGAATCCACCAGGTGGTCGAGAACTTCTGCGCGGCCAAGTCCGCCCGCGACGACGTATTTCTGTACTACAAAATCGGGCGTTGGCAGGACGTTTTTCCTGAGAAACCCTATTTCCTATTGTCGCATTGCGCCCATATCTTGTTCTCTTTGTGGCGAGTCGAAGAAGAGGGCAAGGAGGATTTGTACAACGGGGCCCCCCGCCCGACGGCGTTCCTCGAGGGTTTGCCTTTCGGGAAGCTCCGGTATACGGACTACAAAAGACGCCTGCTTCACGGGGATTCGCTGGAGGACCATTGGAAGAATGAAACGCAATGGTTCAAGTTCTGGATCGAGGCGATGGAATTTCTCGATTCCTCCAAAGCGGCCCTCTATCAGGAATTCCGCCAGCAGATCCTTGCCCGGGTGGGGCAGAGCAGTGTTCTCCGAAGCAAGGCCGGTCGCAGGCACTGCAAGGCATTGAGCCATTTTGTAAAGTCGGACGCGGCCGCTCATGCGTTCCGACGGACCATGGCTATCCTCGACGAGCTCATGTGGGGAATTGTGCGATGTGTGGCCGGACTCGATCCCAGGATACACCTGTATGACCAGATCACCTTGCTCATCGGTCTACTGAGCGGCATTCGGGGGACTATTGTCCATCAGGCGCTTGTCAAAGGTCGATACGTTCCGTCCGATGCCGCCCGATGGAAAGCGCCTTTTTCCATGACCCGATGGCTTCTGGGTCGGAAAGAGGGGACCCTGACCCTTGTTCCGAAACGGGAAGGAGGAGGTATTCTTTGCAGCTATAGCTGTGGCTCCGAGTCCACCGGTCGGAAACGATCGTGGATTCGCGAAGTATCTTCGCTCACAGGCAGTTACGAACAGGAACTGTTCTCCACATGGTCTTACGAGACCGGTGAATACCAGGAAGATCCCGGTTCCCGTGAAAGTGATAAGGCTTGTTGGTGTCTGCAACATGAAGAGGTCTGGCGTATCGAGACCCTTTCGCAACTGATCGATGCGCTGCTTGCGACTCTTGACCGCTGTCCCCAATGTGTGGCTCTCATCCAGGAGGTGAGATCCCTGGTTAGAAACGGCAGGTCGAAGTGGTGGCCGCAGGATCTTCCGTGGACGTATGTCCGCCGGATGGATCAGTTGCTGGACCGATTGACACAGGCTCGTAGGCAGATCGGCTCAGGGAGTGAACACCCTCTGGCAGAGGCATGTCCGCCTGCGATCGTATCTGCGTCCGAGGAAATCATCTGCAAAGTCAATTCCGCAGAACCCGCCAATCGGACGGAAGTTGTGGAAAACAACGGCTCGACGAAACAAGATCTTCCCTCTATTTGTAGCATTGCGTGTGGGTCTCAAAACTCGCTGGTGGCGGCTTCAGAACCCGACCCGAGGACTGTCTTGTCGCTGAAGGAGACGGTGGCTCAGGAGAATGTCGTGCCGCAAGACCGTGAGACCGACGCGGGGCCCACCATGGCGGATTCGTCGGACAGTGTAGCTTCGCCTCTGCTTAAGGAAACATCTTTGCTCTGTCTGCCGGCGGGGGGGATTGCAGCGGATTTGCTCTTGTCGGAGGCTTGCGATTCGATCGTGAAGACCGTCGACATTTCCGAATCGCCCGGCAATTCCGCCGTGGCGAATGAAACGTCGCCGGTTGGAAAAGAACCGTGCGGGGAATCTCCTGTGCCAAAACCGATCGGCGAGAATGACAGTCTCAGCCCCAGGGTTTGGGACTTGCCGGTCGTGTCGTCCCCTCAGGCGGACCTTGACATCTCCGCTCCGGCGGTGAACGTCCCCCCGGTGGAAGAAC
>JAGPGT010000047.1:19995-21344 GCA_018055905.1 Phycisphaerae bacterium | reverse complement strand
ACTTCTCTTCCTATGCCTACCGTCACGTCGCGACGACCTACAACATGGACCGGATCATCACGCCGGAACCCTTCTCGCTGGACGATGGGACCCAGCGGAGGAAGATGGTGAACGTCAATACGACGGATGAACTCACCCTCCGCAGGGCGATCGCTGCGGCCTTGCTGGATTCGCAGCCGAATCTCGATCCCGAACGGGCCGCGCAGGAAGCGGCGCAGATCAGTGCCAATCTCATGGATTACATCGACGACGACGACGAGGTCACCGTCGTCCAGGATCTGTCGTCCCCATATTTCGGTTTCGAACGTCCCTGCATCTACATCTCCGAGATCGCTTGCCGGCTGGTGGAGAATCAGAGTGGCAAACACTGGTCCTACGCCGTCGAGTTGTTCAAACCGTATTTCGAGGACCGAGACCCCAAACCCGATGAGTGGAAACTTCGAATCGACGACGCCGGCGGTCGGACCGAATTGTCGATCGTCTGGAGCGGGTCCAGACGCTTCCATGTCGTTCTTGCCGAAGATGCGGATGCGCCGCTGGCCGACAACGTGGTTTTCACGGACGCCAACGAGCCGGCGGACACCATGCCACTGTACTCCTATAACCGCGCCGATTACTCAGGACAGGCCCAGAGGGCCAATCCAAGTAGTTTCAAGTTCACCACCGGGGCGATGATTTCTCTGGTCCGGGTTGTGCCGGGAGTCTCCCGCGAGTTGCCTGCGGACATGATGAGAGTGCCCGAGGGTTGGATGCCGACCACCGATGGCGCCTACAGCCTTCGACGGGATATCTCGCCGCATCGATGTGTCCGGCGTCTCTGGGCTTCCGCTGCGCAAAGATCGGCGCCCACCTTGGGCAACGATGTGGAGCCGTATATCAACAGGGAGTCTCCCGGTGTGATCCAGGCTCACCCCGCCAACAAGCCTCTGACGCACATCGGGGAACTGGGCAAGATCTTCCGACAGAACGGGTACATCGTTCCGGAAGGTGCATCCGCGCCAACGGTACTCATCGATCTGGCGGATCCCAACAATGCGGGGCTGTTCAAGTACCTGACCGTGATCGATCCATCCGCCACACCGCGGGTGGCCGAAAACGAAACGCGTATCATGGGGCGGATCAACGTCAACACCGCGCCGGCTTTCGTCCTGGCCCAGTTGCCCTGGATGAGCTACAAGGGCGTTTCGGCTGACATCGCCGCAGGTGCGGTCAGAGGGGCGGGCTCGACGACTTCGTCGGCCAATCCTACCTTCGATCTGGAGACTGCATACGAGCGAGGTCGTGAAATCGTCAAGTACCGGGACGAACACGGCGCCTACCGAAGCACGGTCGATTTGATGAAAGTGACG
>JAGPGT010000047.1:0-19895 GCA_018055905.1 Phycisphaerae bacterium | reverse complement strand
CTCGACGACTTCGTCGGCCAATCCTACCTTCGATCTGGAGACTGCATACGAGCGAGGTCGTGAAATCGTCAAGTACCGGGACGAACACGGCGCCTACCGAAGCACGGTCGATTTGATGAAAGTGACGGCCCTCCACGATTTGGCTTTCGACAAGACAGGCAACGGAAAAGATGAGACCCCACAAGGCCCGGATCTGACGCCGGACACCGCATTGAACGATCTCGAAGAACGAGATCTGTTGTTTACGCGGTTCAGTGACCTGGTCACCGTCCGCAGCGACGTTTTCACCGCCTATCTACTGGTTCGGGTTGGAGAGGCCGGGCCGCAGAAACGCCTGGTGGCAATCTTCGACCGCAGTACAGTCAACTCGCCCGGCGACAGGGCCCGCCTGGTGGCTCTGCACCCGGTTCCCGACCCGCGGTAAGTCACCGCGGGCTTCCTCTTACAAGGCTTTGAGGGGCGATTTCTCGCATCGGGTTGAGAAGGCGTACGATCCCTCGTATAATACCCATCCGAAATGATCCGTGGGAGAGGGGCTTGTCGTCCTGAGACGCAGCCGAAGGATTTGGGCGTCGATGAAGAAACCCGAGAAATCATGCAAATGCCGCCACAAACACGAACGAAGATATACACCGTCACCCAGGTCAACTCCCTGGTCAAGGATGCGCTCCAGGCGAATCTTCCGTCCTGGCTGACGATCAAAGGGGAGATCACCGATTGGAAACAACATCAGAGCGGGCATTGCTATTTCTCCCTCAAAGACGAGGAATCAATCCTTCCCTGCGCGATGTGGCGGAGCAATTTTTCGAAAGTGAAATTCAAGCCGGGCAATGGCTTGGCCGTGCTGGTGACCGGGTCGATCGATCTGTATGTGCCCCAAGGGCGATACAAGTTGATCGTGGAGGAGATGATCCCGGCGGGCATGGGCGCCCTGCAACTGGCTTTCGAGCAGATGGTCCGCAAACTCGAATCCGAGGGGCTCTTCTCTGAGGCCCACAAGAAACCGTTGCCGAAGTACCCGCAGCGGATCGGCATCCTCACGAGCGAGTCGGGCGCCGCGCTGCACGACATCGCCGACAGTATTCACAACCGTTGGCCTTGTACCCGCCTGGTCCTGTATCCGGTGCCCGTCCAGGGACCGGGTGCGGCCGAGGCGATCGCCGCCGCCATTGCCGACGTCAACCGGCGCAACGACCGGCTGAAGCTCGATGTGCTGATCGTCGGTCGCGGCGGCGGGTCGCTGGAGGACCTTTGGGCCTTCAATGAGGAAGTCCTGGCCCGCGCGATTTTCGCCTCCCGGATCCCAATTATCAGTGCGGTCGGGCACGAGGTCGATGTGACCGTGGCGGACCTGGTGGCCGACGCCCGCGCGTCGACTCCGACGAAGGCGGGGGTTGTGGCAGTTCCCAATCGAGAAGACGTTTTGTCGGACTTGTTGCATCAGGAACGAAGGCTCGGCGGCAGCGTCCGCTCGCGTTTTGGCTTGTGCTGCGAGTATCTGGAAACGATTTTGGCCAGTTCCGCATTTCGCAACCCGCTGTTGGCGGTTCGCAACCGGGAGCAGTACCTGGACGATCTTGGCGGGGACTTGGACGACGCGATCAGAAGGGGGTTCTTCGATGCCCAAAAGCAGATCCAGAATTGCCAGGAGCAGGTGGCCCGGATCGAACCACACCGGTTGTTGGGCCGGATGACCGTGGAACTGAACCACTGGGCAGGCCGCAGCCTGGCTGCGGTGACTTTAGTCTTCAATCGCAAGACCTTGCAGATCATCGCACAGGAGAACCGTTTGGTCGGGCTCAATCCCAAGTCGGTTCTCAATCGCGGCTACAGTATCACGCTCCATAAGCGCTCGGGCCGCGTGGTCCGAGCGGTCAAGGACGTGCAGATCGGCGATGTGCTCATTACCGAGTTGGCTGACGAGCAACGCTTCGAAAGCAAGGTCAATAAAATTGACAAAGGATAACGGATGTCGACCGAACAAGAACAGAAGAAGGATGAGGTCACTGCACTGACCTTTGAAGAAGCGATCGGGCAGCTCAAAGAGATTGTGGCTCGGATCGAGCAGGGGGAAATCCCACTCCAGGACAGCCTCGAACAATACGAGAAGGGGATGGTCTTGATCAGGCATTGCCGGGGCATCCTTCAGAAGGCGGAAAAACGCATCGAGAAGATCTCGAAGGAAGAACTGAAGGAGCCGGAGAGCCAGAACGACACATGATCCGGTTTTCTTGAGGGTGTGGTCGAATTCAAGGAGCCTTGCGGCGGGAAACTGTCGCGCGTTTAGATGGCGGAGCGATCGACCGAGACAACGCCAGGCCGCCAGAACTTGACTCCCTAGGGTTTCGATGTGACCCGCTGCAACAAGTGGCTCAGACGCCTCTGCGAATCTGTTACGCCGCTTTAACACTTGTCGGTATGTGTATTTTTGTGTTAAAATGCGTGGTTATAATTGGGGTCAACGAGTGAATGTGTGTAAATGGTAGCGTCTCTGACGTTTCTGGGGGCGGCTGCAGGATGAAATGCAGATCATAGCGGTGGCGAATCAAAAAGGCGGTTGCGGCAAGACGACGACCGCCATCAACCTGTCGGCGGCTCTGGCCAAACACGGCCATAGAGTGCTGCTGGTCGATCTTGATCCGCAAGGCCATGCCACGCTGGGTTTGGGATATGATCCCAACGGTTTCGACAAGAGTGCCTACCACGTTATGGTGGACTACCTGCAGGTCTCCTCGGTCGCGGTGGATACCCGCGTGCAACGACTGCACCTATTGCCCAGCAACATCCTTCTGGCGGGGGCCGAGTTATCGCTTCGCAGCGTACCGGGGAAGGAATTGATCCTGGGCGAACAGTTACGCGGCATCGCCAGAGACTACGACTTTTGCGTAATTGATTGTTCGCCTTCGCTGGGGTTGCTCATGCTCAACGCACTGGTGGCCAGCACGGGGGTTATCATTCCTGTCCAGGCCCATTTTTATTCGCTCGATGGTCTCAAGCGAATCCTGGACACAATGCGCCACATCCGGGCTCGATTCTATCCCTGCCGGGTGGCGCCGCTGGGCGTGGTTCTGACGTTTGTTGAGGACCGGACCGGTTTGAGCAAACGAATTGAGGCCGGCCTACGCGGCTTGTTCGGGACCCTGGTCTTCAACACGGTCATTCACAAATCGGTGGCTCTTGCAGAGGCCCCCAGCCAGGGGCAGACCATCATTTCTTTTGCGCCGCAAGCCAAAGGGGCTTTGGAATATGAAGCCCTCGCTCAGGAGACGGTGGCCCGCCTGCGAGCACCGGAGGTTGTCGAGATCGCCGGGAACAAGACTGACTGAAGGCAGGCGCATTCAGGAGTTTTGTTCTGCACCCGTCAGAATCGCTTCAATCTTCCGGGCGTATTCCTGTGTGGCCTCCTTTTCGTGGCCTCGAGGGCCGCCATTGTGGATGCGGGCCATGTCCAACAGGCCTTTGCCCCGGCCGTAATAGCAGAGATAAGCACGTACGACCTGTCGGGCTCTCCAAGGGTCCCAAGCATCCTGGTAAGGCCAGTCCATGCCGAGGATTCTGGTTCCATCCTGCCAGTAGCGTCTGTGGATTTGATAGGCTCCGATGGCCCGACCCTGATCTCCCACAGCATTCGGATCGTTTCGGCTCTCCACCTCGGCAATCGCATCGAGAAGCCGTTCCATGGGATCATCCTGGCCTGCTTGCGCAACCCGTGACGAAAGGCACACTGCAAAGGACAATACCCAGTACAGGTATAGATGTTTCATCTTCGTACCCCCCGGTTCGAGTGAAACAATCCTCAGTGGCTTCAACACATCCCGATGAGCCCGGAAAGGGCAATTATACTTTCATTTTTACTCTACGTAGATCACCAGAGATGGTGCGAGAAATTGGGGGAAAACCGCCAAGTCGAGAATTGCGCAAAAAGAAAGAGCCGGATGATGCCGTCTGAGGGAACATCATCCGGCTCTTCGATTATTTCATATCTCACTGGGCGTCCAACGGCTTGATCCGGATATTGCGGAATTCCAGGTAGTCGCCGTGACCGCAGAAGCCGATGTGGCCTTTGTCTCTCTTGAGGCCCGGATGGGGACGGTGGTCCATCGTCTCGGGGGTGCTGGCCTTGTCGATATTGGCATCGACGATCGTTTCCCCGTTGAGGTTGACCGTGATCTGGCGGCCTTTGGCGACGACCTCCTCGTAATTCCACTCGCCGACCGGCTTGAGGTGGCCTCGCTTGGCGGGCACTACGCCGTAGATCGAGCCGTGATACTGGTAGGGTTGCAACGTTGCGTACTGGGCGGCCGTATCGTCCAGGATCTGAATCTCCATGCCCTCGTAAGCCGCGTCGCCGCTGAGTGGAGCCCGAATGCCTAGGCCGTTGTTGGCGCCGGGTGTCAGCTTGAACTCGAAGCGGAAGATGAAGTCGCCGTATTGATCGGCGGTGTAGACGTTTCCGCCGGCCTTTTTCGGATCGCAGATCATCTTGCCGTCCTGGGCATAGTAGCCGGTAGTGTTGCCGACCCAACCGGTCATGTCTCGTCCGTTGAACAGTGGCTTGAAGCCCGCCAGTTTTTCCTCGGCCGACAGGATTTCACGGATGTAAATGTTGCGGAAGTAGAGGAAGTTGCCGTGGTTTTGCAGTTCGATTTGACCGGTGGGATAGATGGGTTTGCTGCGGTCCCAGTAATTTTCCATGGTCACGTTGTCGACGACGAGTTCGCC
Organism: Phycisphaerae bacterium; assembly: GCA_018055905.1. GTDB lineage: Bacteria > Planctomycetota > Phycisphaerae > Sedimentisphaerales > Anaerobacaceae > PLanc-01. The sequence continues at coordinate 15,173 of JAGPGT010000047.1, read as the reverse complement.
GTTCAGATGCACCGTGACTTTGTCGCCGACCATGAGGATACGGAATGTGTTCCACTGGCCGATCGGTTTGTCCGCGACTTTCAACGGTTTGCTGGGATTCTTCTGATTGTTGTAGAGGCCGCCGGAACCGACCTCGGCGCCGACCATGCGGTTGGCGGTGTCCCAGATCTGGACCTGGGGTGAACCTCGCAGGTAGATGCCACTATCGCCGCCTTTTTCGATCTTCCAGTCGACGAGCATCTCGAAGTCGCCATAGTCTTTGGCCGTACAGAGGCTGCGGCCTTTACCGTCGAAAATGAGGACGCCGTCTTCGACCTTCCAATGAGCCCGCATATTCTCATCGGCTTCCTGTTGGAGTCGGGCCAACTCGTCGGCCGGCAGAGCGGCCCGTTTGTCGGGATTGTCGTACGGCCCTTTGAGCAGACCCTTCCAGCCGGAGAGGTCCTTGCCGTTGAACAGGGCGGTGAATCCTTCGGGGGGCTGGTTCAAGGGCTGGGCTTGGACAGTATAAGCCGCCAGCAGGACGAACAGGGACGTCGCTGCGAGAGTCACCGTGATCTGGAGTTTTTCGCTTTTCATCGTGGTTTTTCCTTTCCATGCCTGTACGTTTCATGGAAACCGTCTCCGGCTCGTGCCGTGTCGGATCCGAAACGGACAAGCGAACATAACAGACGAGAGTGTACGTCGGGACATCGGTGTCGTCAAGTTTGCGGTCTCTTGATTCGGCGTCGGACCGCCGGATGCACGCAAATCTCCTTTGCTTTTTCTGTCGGCGAACGTACAATGCGGCTGTGGAATCGTGGGTGTTCGGATGAAGAGCGTTTCCTGATCGTGCGCGAAAGGGGCCTCATCATGAGCAACGAGAGACGAGACAGCGGATTCAGCCGGGCGGAAGAGTCGGTTTCGCATCGCATTACCTGCAGGGCCTTCACATTGATTGAGCTCCTCGTGGTCGTCGCCATCATCGCGGTGTTGATGGCGGTGTTGATGCCCTCCTTGAACCGAGCGAGGGAGCAGGGGCGTCGGGCGGTTTGTCTGAACCATCTCAAGACACTCACACTCGCCTGGATGATGTACGCCGACGAGAACGACGATCGAATCGTCAACGGGGAGGCGTACTGGGGACCGACCTCGCCACCCCAGGCTCCCATTCCCACCTCGGGCCCTCATATGGGCGAGCAGTACTGGGTGGGCAACGACTGCGCCAGCGGCTATCAGACGGGAGAGAAACGACCGCTGGAGATCCAGCGGGAGGCCATCCGGGTCGGTGCTCTGTATAAGTACTGTGCAGCCGAAGACGTTTATCGTTGCCCGACCGGCGTTCGGGGGGAGATGCGCACGTATTCCACCGGCTATGGGATGAACGGATGCTTCGACGCGGCCGGGACGTATGAGGGCAACAAGGGTAAACGAGTGGGCCGAACGGTGTTGATGGTCAAACGCCGCACGGAGATCACGGTTCCTCCCCCGGCCTTTCGTCTGGTTTTCCTGGATGAGGGTCGAATCAGTCCGGACAGCTATGCGATTCAGTATCTTTCGCCGCGATGGTGGGACCCGCCCTTCGTCCGACATGGAGATGGCACCAATGTCGCCTTCGCCGATGGTCACAGCGACTATTGGAAGTACCAAGCCAAGGAAACCATTGAAGCCGGCAAGCAGGCGAACCCTCCATACAACTTCGCGCCGAGGACCGAAGAAGGTTTGGCGGATGTCCGCAAGATGCAGGAAGCGATCTGGGGGCGAGTGGGGTACTGAGTGTCGAACGCGAGCGTGCGTTACCGGTCGCCGGCAAGGGGGCCTCTTTCTTCCGACAGGATATGGTGGATGTCGCTGATGCGGTAGAAATCATACGAAGGAACGTGTTGATATGCGTCGTTGTTTTCTCGGTTTTGGGTCGGCTGTATGGGCATGAAACCCCGGAGATTTGGCTTGACGCCGAGCCGGAAGAAAGTCTATACTTGACGAATGAGTCGTAGGTTGAAGACTCAGACAGTCGCGGTGCCGCATACGAGGATGGTGTAAAAACGGATGGACGGTGTGTTTGTCCGAAAGGAACCTGGGGGGATAGAGGAGTACGATGATGAAACGCGAGAGAGTTCTGGTATCCTTGGTTGTATTGGTCCTGATGGTGGGTCCGGCGTTCGCCGATGCTATTCTCGGGCCCCTTGACAAGATTCTGGCCATTGACGCCGACGGCATCGTTTCGTCCAGCAGTTATCCGGCCAATGAGAATCCGGCCAACATCCTGGACGGCAACCCCGCTACGAAGTATTTGAACCGCGGCGGTGCAGGCAGCGGTTTCATCGTCACCCCGTCAGCTCCCATCATGATCCAGAGTTTCACGATCACCACTGCCAACGATGCGGTGAACCGCGATCCCACCAGTTGGGAGCTCTACGGCACCAACGACCCGATCGTCAGCGCCGACAACAGTACGGGTATGGCCGAGAAATGGACGCTCATTGCCTCCGGAGAACTGGAACTGCCCGTCGAACGACTCACCGTGGGACCGGTGGTTTCGTTCGTGAGCTTTGATGTGTATAAATCGTTCAAGATGGTGTTCCCGACGAACAAGGGCGACAGTCTCCTGCAGATCGCGGACGTCGCGATGTACATGCTGCCGGATGCCGTGGGCGCCAATGTCCTTCTGCCCACCGATCCGATCAAGGCGATTGAGATGGGCTGGCAAAGCCGATACCCGGCCAACGAGAACCCCGCCAATGCCATTGATGGCAACCCTGCCACGAAGTATTTGAACTTCGGTAAGACAAAGTCGGGTTTCATTGTCACGCCGGCACTGGGGGCTTCGATCCTTGATAGTTTCCAGATCACTACTGCCAATGACGCCGTGGAGCGGGACCCGGTCGTGTGGATGGTCTACGGGACCAATGACGCCATCGTGACTCCTGACAACGGCGACGGTCTGGCTGAGAACTGGACTCTGATCTGCGGCGGCACCATGGCTCTGCCGAACGAGCGGCTTACCGCCGGCCCGGTGTACATCATTGCCAACCAGGCTGAGCCCTACACCTCATACAAGATGGTGTTCGAGACGGTCAAGAACGCCACGGCCGCAAACTCGATGCAGATTGCCGAAGTACAGTTCTATGGCACGCCGTATGTGCCGCCCGTGCAGGAATAATTTCTGACCCGGCAGTGGCCGCACCCATGTGCGCCGGGCGTCGTTGGTTCCGGATGGCGCAAGGCGGCGCGGCATTGTAGATCAAATCAGGACATCGCTTGTAGCCTCGCGAGGGGGGCCTGCTGGTGATGTCCTGTCTATTTGTGGGGACACCGATAGCCTTTCGGACGACGGTTCCTCGCAGTGTTTTTCCTCCTTGCAGTGGCATTTTGTCGCCAGAGGTGTAGAATACGTCGAAAGGTCGGGTTTTGTCGTTAGATCTTTCGTAAGAGATCGCGAGGGATTCGTTCTGTTGCGGCGGTCTAGGAACACCTGGTGATTGGTCTATGAGGATCATAAGCGTTCAGAACGTCAACAAGATGTTCGGCGGCGTCCACGCCGTCTGTAATCTGAGTTTCGAAGTCGAGGAGGGTATCTGCTTCGGCCTACTTGGCCCCAATGGGGCCGGCAAGACCACGATGATGAAGATGATCTACGGCCGCAGCAGCCGGAATGTCCGCAATGGCGGCCAGATTCGCGTTTTCGGTTACGATCCCGCTCGCGACGAACTGGCGATCAAGTATCTGTCTGGAGTGGTGCCGCAAGAGAACAATCTGGACGACGAGCTGAACGTCTTCCAGAACCTGGTGGTCTACTCGAAATTCTATGGTTTGTCCGGCGTCGTCGCCAAAGAACGGATCGAGGGGCTTCTTGCGTTTCTCGAGCTGTCTGAGAAGGCCGAAGCGAGGATTCGCGAGCTTTCCGGCGGCATGCAGCGACGTCTGGTCATCGCCCGGGCGTTGCTGAACAATCCGAAATTGCTGATCCTCGACGAGCCGACCACCGGTTTGGATCCTCAGGTCCGCCACGTCATCTGGGACAAGCTTCGTCATCTCCGCGCCCAGGGCACCACCATCCTTTTGACGACCCATTACATGGAAGAGGCTTTTCAGATCTGTGACACGATCCTGATCATGGACAAGGGCCGCAGGGTGTTGGAAGACAATCCCCGCGAGTTGCTCCGCAACAACATTGAGGCGTACGTGTTGGAGTTGCCGGTCACCAACGGCGAGGAGACGATCAAGGAATCGAATTTGCCTGGCGGGGTGCGTCTGGACCGCGCCGAGGGGGTACAACGGTTGTATGCCAACGATATCGACCGGCTCAAAGGGGTGGTCGACAAGCTCTCCGGCAACCAGTACTACATCCGCCAGTCCACGCTCGAGGATGTCTTCCTCAAGGCCACCGGGAGGGCTCTGAATGAGAAGCAGTAGTCGTTCGGCGGCGTTTCCGTCGCTGGGTCAGAGGTTGTTCAGCGTATGGTATCGCCATATGCGGGTGTACACCAAGAACCTGTTCAGCAATGGGCTTCCCCCCTTTCTGGAACCGATTCTATTCTTGATGGGTGTGGGTCTGGGACTGGGTAAATACATCGACCAGAAATGGGATGGCCTGCCCTATCTCGACTTTTTGGGCACCGGTCTTCTGGTGACTGCTGCCATGTTCACTTCGGCCTACGAGTGTACGTTCGGCACGTTCATTCGCCTGGAGTTCGAGAAAGTCTACGACGGCATGTTGGCGGCTCCGATCACCGTGAACAATTTGATCGTGGGAGAGATCCTCTGGGCGGGGACCAAGGGGTTGTTTTTCACGTTTGCTGTGATGTGCGTGCTGATCGCATTCGGGATCATCCAGCTGCCTGCAGGGTTGCTGACCCCCTTCGTGGGTTTTCTAACCGGCATGATGTTCGCGACACTGTCGTTGTGGATCACTTCTTTCGTCAAGACGATCAACCATTTCAATTTCTATCTGACGGGGGTCATCTCGCCCATGTTTTTTTTCTCGGGGGTTGTATTCCCCGTCAGCGACCTGCCCAAAAACATCCGATTCATCGCCGAGATCATGCCCCTGACGCACGCCGTTCGCTTGTCTCGCGCCGTATGCGCGAGCCGGTACACGCCGATTCTTCTAGTCAGTCTGGCCTACATTGGGGGGTTCACGATAGTGACCGGTTTCCTTGCCATTCGACGACTTCGACGCAGGTTGGTTCAATGAGGAAACCGATGGGTTCGCCGGGCAACGTGTCGGAGTCATGACGAGTTCAACAGGTGTGTGAAAATGGGGCAAATCGTTTTGTCGGGAGATGAACTGGGGGCCATTCTGATCGCCAACGGTCTCCTTCCGGAAGAAGTGACCGACCTGGAATTCACGCAGGACGAGATCAGACTTCGGATCAAAACATCCTGGCCGATCTTCAAGTCGCTTCGGGTTGTCCTGCGGTTCGCCGGATTCGCGCAGGGACAGGTCGTACTGCACTTGGAAACCAATCGGATCATCGATCAGTTCGACTGGCTCGTGGACAAAATGCTGGCGGGGTTCCCGCTGGCTGAACATGGCGCTCGATGGGAGTATCCGAGGCTCTATGTGGATGTGAACCCCTTGCTTGAGCAACAGATCCGTGGCGTGCAGATCAAGGACATTGCGTTCGCAGAAGGGGAATTCCGTATCACGACCAGCCACGCTCTGGCTGTCAATTCGGACGACGTCCACGCCCCGGAACAAGGAGAAGACAGATCCTTGGAGGGGGCGGGTCCACGCTGATCCGTATTCATCCCCTGAATTCGGCCGTAAAAAAAGACAGGGGGGTGAAGGAAGACCCCCCCCTGAGGAAAATGTCCGCTAGTATCTCGGCACAACCCGCACGGTAACCACAGCGACTTTGAGGTCCTTTGTGCCGCCGGGACGGCCGGTTAGGTTCGCGTTGCTCAGTTTGGCGCAGACGTTGGCGTTTCCGCCTGGAGGATTGATGTCGGCGCCGGTGATGTAGCATGAGTAGGTGCCGGGGACGGCGCCGGTGGGACTGATTGAGCAACTCAGGCGAATCTGGCTGTTGGTGCGCACCCGGAGGTCCGTGCAGCCTTCATAGGTTTGAATGGTAACCTGTCTGAGTTTGATAACGGCATCCTGATTGAGGATTTCGATCCAGTATCCGATGTCCATCAGGACGGGAATCGTCGCGATTTCCTGGGGGATTGGGGCACAGGGCCACATGTGCCCTTTGATTTCCCCGGCGGGAGCCGTCGATACGCCCAGGATTGCCGCCAAAGCAATGAATAGACTCCTCCGTGACATAACCACTCCTTTCCGATACCGTCTCCAGACCAGCCGAAGCCGGATTTGTCTGGCCGATGAAGGCCATATCCCTGATGTTTTTTCGGGGTCTCACGCGAGCACAACCGCTCTCATGCAGGGACCCACGATCGTGCAACTCTCTACGAAATCGTTTCCGATACTCTTTCTGTTGGACTTCGAGACCATCTTGGCACAGCCCTAGCCCCTTTTTCGTTGCGGAACCGGACAACGGACTTGGCAGCCGGGGCCGGGAGGCCTTGTTTCCCCGGCCCCGGAACCAGGGAGTCGATCGGTCTTCCTTGACCGCTCGACTCACAACAATGCGAACGCGTCCGAGTGCAGAAGATGTGGGCTGCTTTGTGGGAATGAAAATCGCAGGTCGCAGACACCACGTCAACAGACCCGGCATTTCCGGAACGGCTTCCATGTCGTTCTCTGGGTGTAGCGTTCACCGGTTTTCGCGCGGTCATCCGGCAAGATGCGTCGGGAACGTGGTTTATGGGCGGTTCCGACTCGCTGGACGTGGGGCTTTGAGAAAAGAAAACTCCCAGCCATCCAACACGATTTGAGAAAACAGGGAAAAGGAGGTCTCTGAGGAAAAGTGAAACAATGCACTCCGGAAGAACTGTCCAACGACAGCCCACAGGCGCAGTGCAAAAACACAGACACTCACCCTCTGAAGTGCCCACTCCAAGCCTCCTTGCTACGATTCGGATTACCCGTTCTCCGGGAACACCGTTACTTGGCAAGGCATTTTGCCCTGCCATCGTCCTTGGGAAGCACACCCAACCTTGGTGGCTCCGATAGTTCCAGGCTGGCCCTCCTCCATTGAGGGACCGCCATTACGCCACCCTTGTAGATTTGTGGCCCGGTAATGTCAATGAAAAAATGTGAATAACAACGCATTTTTTCTCGGACGATGATTCCAAGTTCTTGCGTTCCAGTTATTTATAGTGCCGGATGAACATGCGAGCACGGAAAAGCCTTGGTTTTTGGTTTCACCGGATTTCTTGCGGGGCCAACCCGATCCGCGACGGTCACGCCTGCTGTAAGGGAAAGATTCACTGTCTGCGACGCGAGGACTGAGGATCGTCGGGTCGCTTTCTTCGCTGAGACTGCTTTCTGGAACGCTTCTTTGCAGGAATGTCGCGGATCTCAAATTTGCCGGGATGCTTGCCGACTTGGGGCGGCGGTTGTTTTGTGGCTGTCTTGCTTTTCTTGATCACGACCAGGGCATTTCGGGAAATCTCAGCGGTCAGGCGATCCGGACTGGTGGTTCCTTCGATCAAGGTCGCCTCCGCGTGTTTTCTCATTCGCCCCCGCATCTTTCGAAGTCCGTAGGCTGCGGCGCTCTTGGTTCTACGGGGGGTGTCGTTCAGGAGGGCTTCCCGGAGGATGTCCAAGCCATCCTCCTGCATCCAGGACAAGTGAAATGCGCTCTGTCGTACGGTCGAAATATTGGTGGAATACAGTTGTTCACGCAATTTTTCCAACAACTCGAGGGCTGCTTCGTCTTTTTCGCGACCCGAGGGTTGTCTTTTCTCAAGTCTCATAGCACCACCTCCTGTGTGCCTCGACCTCTCCAATCCACTGTGGCAAGCCGCTTGACCTCCATTTAGCGGGAAACAAGGGCACCGATGCTGCTGGAAACACTGGAAAAACCAAGGTGCAGGGAGATGCCAAACCCCCTTTTGGCACACGATAAACACATGGCTTTTCTCTCCCCACTCTATGCCTGGACTTGAGCATCCTTGCTTGTCCTCCAGTCAGAAAGCACGTGTCGTTGAGGTCGCCGCGTCAACTCGCGTGCCGATGGAGTGTGTTCCCCACCGGCTGTCTTCAAGCCCCAAAGCGGTGCGTACGCTTAATTTGTCGCGCGACGCCAAATTGTAGGCATATTATTGTCCCAGCAGCACTTGAGAGTGTCAAATGATTTTTTTCCGGCTCCGACAAGGGATTGTTCTGATCTGTCTGGGAGTGAACCTTGGCCTCCGGGTGCCGTTGCCCAAAGAGAAGGGGGATCGATTGGTAATTGCCGCCGAGGAGCCAAGGTATACGGCAGAATTGTATTTTTGTGTAACAAAGCTGCACCTATAAGCGTCTATCCCTAATAGTAGCAATGGGGAGGAGTTGTGTGGTCTGAGGCCGCGGTGCCTGGTAGAATGGGCGCGACGCGGTGGACGCGGCTGTCGGAATCCCTTCAGCCGGACGTCAAGCCCTGTTCGCACGACAGAGCGGTTTGGGCGAAGCGGGCGAGAGGTTTCGTGGGCGGCGAAAGTGCATAGAATGTAAACTACTGCCCTGTATGAAGTTGCTGGCGGTGGGAATTGGAATTGAGGGTAAGGAATGCAAATAGAGCCGCACGGCAGTACAGTTCGAAGAAAAAAGCTCGGCGAACTGCTTTGTGAAAAGGCATACCTGGATGAGGTCAACCTCGGGGTGGCTCTGGCCGAGCAGAAGGTCAAGCCCCGCCAGTTGGGCCAGATCCTTCTGGAGTTGGGGTATGTGACGCAAGCTCAGCTCAATGAAGCACTTGCGATCCAAGCCGGAATCGAGCGAGTGGATTTGTCCGACCTCTCCATCGCAAGTGAGGTGATCGGCATGGTTCCGGCGGAGCTGGTGAGCAAACACAACATCTTGCCGCTGTGGCGTCAGAACGGTCGTTTGGCGGTGGCGATGACCGATCCGCTACAGATTCAGGTCGTGGAGGATCTGCGTCTGGTCACGGGTTGCATGATCCAGCGATTTTATGCCGACCCCACTCAATTGGAGCATGCGGTTCTGCGGTTTTACGGCAGTAATGTGGCGCGGATGCTGGATAACTTGGCCCCCGCTGAGCAACCGATGGATGCCGAAGACTCCGGCAATGGAGATTTCTCCCCGGCTAAGCTGAGCGAGCTGGCGCGCGAGCCGTCCTTGGTCAATCTGGTGAATCTGATCATTTATGAGGCCATCGAGTCCCGAGCCAGCGACATTCATATCGAGCCGTTCGATCGCGAGGTCAAGATCAAATATCGCATCGACGGTCTGCTGGTGGAAAAGTCCCCCTCTCCGAAGAGGTTGCACGCCGCGATCGTATCCCGCATCAAGATCATGGCCAACATGAATATCGCCGAGCGGTTCGTCCCCCAGGACGGCCACATCGAGTTCATGGGCAAGAAGGGTAAGATCGACATTCGCGTATCGACCGTCCCGACGGTTTTCGGAGAAGACGTTGCACTGCGGCTTCTGGATCGGTCTGCGTCGCTGATCAGTCTGAGCGATCTCGGAATGAACGAAGCGACGCTGGAGGGCTTCTGTAAGTGCCTGAAGAAGACTCATGGGATCGTTCTGGTCACCGGACCCACCGGGTCCGGCAAGACAACGACTCTCTATGCCGCGCTCAACCAGATTTATTCGCCTACGATCAAGATGATCACGATCGAGGACCCGGTTGAATACCAGCTCGAGGGCATCAACCAGATCCCGGTAAATCCCAAACGGGGATTGACTTTCGCCACGGGATTGCGACACATTCTCCGTCATGATCCGGATGTCGTCATGGTCGGCGAAATCCGCGACAAGGAGACCGCGGAAATCGCGATCCGGGCCGCTCTCACGGGGCATCTGGTGTTTTCGACCCTCCATACCAACGAGGCCGCCGGCGCTGTGACCCGATTGATCGATATGGGGATTGAACCGTTCCTGCTGGCCAGCTCGCTGGAGGGTATCCTGGCGCAGCGTCTGGTTCGCAAAATTTGCCCGAAGTGCAAGCAGTCGTACGAGCCGGATGAGACCCTGCTTCGCAGCTTCAACGGCGTGCCAAAGACCACATCCGGGGTGAAGTTCTACCATGGGGTTGGATGCAACAACTGTAATCAAACCGGGATGACCGGACGGACCGGTATCTTTGAATTGCTTCGTATCACCGGCCGGATTCGCGAACTGATCGCTTCGCGTCCTTCGGGTGAACAGATCGCCAGGGAGGCACCAGCCGATCATGTCAGCATGGTGCACGACGGTTTCGACAAGGTCCTGCGAGGGATCACCACGCCGGAAGAGATCTTCCGCGTCGCCAAGACGATCGGCGACGATGATTAGTCGATTTTTCGCAGATGCATCGTGGGCTGGACCAAAAACATTGCCGAGTGGGGTAGATCGTGGGGCAGTTTGCTTATAAAGCAGTGGATCGAGGAGGAGCGCACGTCGCGGGCGTCGTGGATGCAGCGGACCGTCGCAGCGCGGTGGCCTCGTTGGCCGATCGCGGTCACTTCGTGATGGAGTTGATCGAGAAGGGCCCGGACGGCGAAACGGGTCCGAGCGAACCGTCCGTTGTGTGCGGTCACGAATCGACTGTTTCGCAGGGTTTCCTGGATCGCCTTCGCAACGGGCGCGTCACCAGCCGGGACGTGTTGGCGATGACCACCCAATTGAGCACCGCGGTGCGGGCGGGGCTGCCTCTGCTCAATTGCCTGGAACTGATGCGTAAGCAACAGCGAAAACCCGCCATGAAGCGGATGTTCGAACGTCTGACCGGGGACGTCAGCGGAGGCAAATCGTTCTCGGAAGCTCTGGCCGAGCACAAGCAGGTCTTCAATCCGCTCTATCTGTCGATGATCCGCGTGGGCGAAACCGGCGGCATTCTCGAACAGACCAGCACACAATTGGCGATGATTCTGGCCCGCGAGGAAAAGATCAAATCGAATATGAAGACCGCCGCGGTTTATCCGGTCTTTCTGCTGGGCCTGGGTATGGCCTCGGCCGTGCTTGTGGTTACGGTCATGCTGCCCAAGATTCTGGGGACGGTGGACATGGGCACGGCAGCCTTGCCTTTGCCGACCCGCATTCTGCTGGCGGCCAGCCATTTCTTTCGAGGCCTTTTCGCCAGCGCAGTCGGATGGATTGTTCTGGTGGTTCTCGTCCTGGGTTTCGTCAGGTTTCGCAAGTGGGTCCGGACAACCGGACGCGTGCAATGGGACGCTTTCCGCTTGAGGATTCCGGTTCTTGGAACGGTCCTTCGGACGATTGCAGTGGGGCGTTTCGCCCGGACGCTCGGGGCCCTCACTCAGGGCGGTGTCACGATTCTGGAGTCGCTGGCGGTCGTTCGCGACACTCTGGGCAACGAGGTTTTGGCGCGTGAGGTGGATCAGGTTGCCGACAAGGTCAAGCGGGGGGAGTCATTGGCAAGGCCGCTGGAGGAGTCGGGTTATTTTCCACCGTTATTGGTGCAGATCGTTGCCATCGGTGAGCAGACGGGTAAACTCGATGAGCTGCTGCTGAATGCAGCGGACACTTTCGACGGCGATGCCGACGCGGCGATCAACCGGTTCATGAGCCTGTTTCCCGCTTTGTTGATTCTGTTGTTGGCCATTGTGATCGGGTTTGTGATCGCGGCGGCGTTGCTGCCGATTGTCATGATGTCACTTAGCGCCGGCAGTGTCTGACGGCGAGGCCGGGGGGGGGCGGGAATAGAGAAATGAAAAGTTAGTGGGGTCAATGCGAAAGGTGCTTGGATGAGACGCATGAGAAGCCGGAGAAAAGGCTTTACGCTGGTCGAATTGCTGGTGGTGGTCGGAATCATCACGATGCTGGCGGCCATGCTGGTGCCTCGGGTGTTTCGCGGGATGGGCAAGACCAAAGGGGACATCGCCCGTGCGAAGATGGCGATCATCGAGGACTCCCTGGCGAGGTTCCAGTACGATTGCGGACGCTTGCCCGACGAGGCGGAAGGGGGGCTGGAAGCCTTGTTGGTGGCTCCGCCCGACCTGGAGGGGAAATGGGCTGGACCCTATCTGAAGAAAAGCCAGCTCCTGGACCCTTGGGGCAACGAGTATCAGTACTTTTCCGAGGGGCGGGTCAACGTCGGAAGTTACGATCTCATCTGCCTTGGCGCCGATGGCCAGGAGGGCGGCGAGGGCGACAATGCGGACATCGTAAACGACTGATACGAGAGGTTGATTGTGGATGGTCGACTGTTGATTTGACAAGAGGCGCAGATCGTGTCGCCAAATCATAAATCCGAAATCCCAAGGCCACAATCCGTTCAGGGGTTCACCCTCACGGAGATTCTGCTCGTGGTCGCAATCGTTGCGATGATCAGCGGCTTGGGAGGCGGATACGGCATAAACTCGTACCGGCGACTTCTTGTGGAGAAGTCGGGCCGACAGTTTCTCTTGATGGCCCGCTATGCCAGGATCATGGCCATCGAGCGGCAGCGTCCCTACGAGTTGTTGCTCGATCCGAACAACCAGGGTTTTTTTCTGGCGACCGTGGAGACGGATCCCCGCACGGGTGAGTCCCGGAAGGTTGCGGTTCGGGATTATTTCTGCAAGCCGGTGAAGTTCGAGGGCGGTGTGAAGTTTGAGGACATGCGATTGCTGGCGTACGGGCAGGATGCCGCGGAAGGACTGAGTTTGGAAGGTCGAATTCTGTTCTATTCCAACGGCACGGCCGACTCGGCGATCGTGCAGATCGGGGACAGCAAAACCCACTACTCGATTGCGATTGTCGCTGCGACGGGCAAAGCGAGTCTCTACGCCGGGCCGATCGCGGAAGTCCGCACCGGCAGCGTCGATCTGGACGCACAGGAAGGAGGGGGGGCGAGGGTGCAATGATGGGGACGATAGCGAGACAACGAGGCTTCAACCTGGTCGAGATTCTGGCGGCCAGCATGATCCTCTCGGCATCCGTGCTGGCCCTGAGCGCGATCAGTACGAATGCCCTGACCGGTACCCGTCTAAACCGGCATTACGAACGGGCGGCTTCGATCCTCGATCAGCAGTTGACCCTGATCGACCAGATCGGGATCGACCAGTTCATCGAGGCAGGTCAGATGGAAGGCGTGAACGAGCAATTCGAGCCGGGGTATCACTGGGCGGTGAGCACGCAGTACACCGGGACCGACAACGTTTATGCCGTGAAGATCGTGGTGACTTGGCTGGAGGGCAAACGACCATACAACGTCGTGGTCCAGACCCTGCTCAACGGCGCATCTGTGGCCAGGGAGACCACTGCGGAGGAGTCCCAGGGCTCATGACACGCCAGCGGTACAAAGGATTCACCCTTGCGGAGGTTTTGGTGGCGTCGACTCTCAGCGGCTTCATCGCGGTCGTCGCGGTCGCGGCATTGAACGCCGTGGCGAATACGGCGCAAGCGGTCGGCCGCGTCAGCGAAGTCGACGGCGAAATCCGGTTCGCCGCCCGGATGATCGCGCACGATCTGGCCAATCTCTACCGGGATCCAAACCCGGAAAACATGAAGTTGCTGGGGGGTTCGCAGGGGACGGACAGCGCAGGCCCGCCGTTTCTGACGTTCTATATGGTCGGCCGCGCCAAGGCGCGGTTCGATCAGCCCGAGGGCGATGTCTACGAGGTGGAGTACTTTCTGGGAACTCGTCAGGAACAGGATACCGGTTCGTTCTCCCGGGCAGCGGAGGGAGAACCCACGGTGCTTTTTCGACGTCTTTGGCCCAACCCGGACAAGGAACGACCGCCTCGAGGGGTCCTGACGCCGATCAGCGGGAACATCGGCATCTTTTACATTCGTTTTTATGATGGTCAGGAATGGCGGGGCGAATGGACGGAGGAGATGCGAATGCTGCCAAAGCTGATCGAGATTACTTTGGGAACCGTGCCGCCCGAAAAGGGCGATCCGGTGCTGGAGGTCTTCACCGTCGCATTTCCACGGATGCCCGCGGTTTTGGGAACGAACCTGCCGCAGGAGGGATCCGCCGAGGGGGACCCGCGGTCGGGGTCACAGCCGTCGGGCGGTCCAGGTAACCCGAATCAAGGGAACCCGACCAGCCAGAGCCAAGGAAATCAAGGAGCTCAGAGACGGTAAGGATGACAACGCCACGATACAACACCCGGTGTGATGCGAAGACGGCATATACGTCGCGCCGTGCACACCGCGCCCGGTGGGATCGGGCGAAAGAGGGAGGTTTGATCCTGGTTGCGGTTCTCTGGATGCTTGCGGTGATGACCGCCCTTGTTGCTGTGGCTGGACAGACGAGCCGGCTGAACATGAAGATGGCTATGGCGGCAACCGACGAGGTCCGATGTAAATGGGCCTGTCGCGCGGGTCTGGAGCACGCGATCGGGATTCTTAACGAGGATCCCAAGGACAGCGACTGTCTGATGGATCTTTGGAGCGACAACGACGACGACTTCAACGACGTCGTCTTGGAACGGTGCCGGTACAGCGTCCGCGTGGTGGACGAGGCAAGCAAACTGAACATCAACGTGGCAACGAAGGATCAGCTGATGGCTTTGCCGTACATGGAGCAGGACATCGCCGATGCCATCATAGACTGGCGGGACGGCGACGACGACCCTTCGTCTCTCGGGGCTGAGGCGGGTTATTACGCGAACTTGCCCATTCCGTACAAGGTTCGTAATGGGCCGTTCAGAACCGTGCGGGAATTGTTGCAGGTCAAAGGCGTCACGGAGGAGAAGTTGTACGGAGAAGACACCAATTGCAACGGTTTGCTCGACGCCAACGAGCGGGACGGGGATCTCAGCCCGCCTTCGGACGACGGCGACGAGTATCTCGATCCGGGCTGGATTGCTTATCTGACGTGTTATTCGTACGAGCGGAACGTCGACGCGGAGGGCAAAGAGCGGATCAACATCAACCAGGCCACGCAACAGCAGCTTCAGGACGGGCTGGGCCTGAAGGCCTCGCAGGCCAGGTGGATTGTAGACAATCGCGGCGGGGGGTTCCGAAGCATTGCCGATCTGATCAATGACCGCAGCCCCAAGACCGCCTCCGAAAGCTCCGGCGGCCGCTCAGACCAGGCCGAACCGATCGACCTGCAGACCTTCAGCCAGATCGCCGACCGGATCACGATTACGGGAGAACAAAGAATTCCCGGTAGGGTCAACCTCAACACGGCGTCTGCGGAAGTTCTCATGGCTCTTTTCGGACGAGACGATCAGGCCGA
>JAGPGT010000241.1 GCA_018055905.1 Phycisphaerae bacterium | reverse complement strand
GACGCCTGGGATCCCCTGTTCGTCGACGAGTTGAAGGAGTACCGCAGGTGGTCGTCGCACAAGGCCGTCGTCTCGACGCGACATCTGCGTCTGACGTTCGAAAGCCCCTCGGCCCTGATCGGCGAGATCCTGCTCTACGGAACCGCCCGCGAGCCCCGGCCTCCCCTGCCCCAGGCCAGGCCGCACACGCAAGCCCTGATGGAGTCCTTCATCGGGATCAACGGCTTCGTCGACGACCCCATCGAGCGGATCGCCGCCTGCGGGCACCTGCGAGAATACCATTCCTGGCAGTGGGACGAGGGCAACCAGGACCCCACCTATCCAGGCTATCCCCACCACCAATTGGCCTGGAGCCCCAGTTGGGTCAGCGGGCCGGGCTGGGGCTGGGATTTCGATGCCTTCTATCGGCAATTGAAAGACGTCGGCGTCGAGGTTGCCCCTTGCCTCCAGGGCTGCGCCCCCTACCTCGTCGGTTTCGACAAGGAGCGAACAGACGAAAAACCCGTCGCAGGCCAAGATCCAACCGAGCCAAGGTCGTACATCGCGCACGCTTCGTACCTGTTTCAGTTCGCCGCTCGATATGGCGGCACGCCCTGCGACGCGACCCTGCTCAAGCTCAAGCCCGGCCAACCCGTCAAGAGCGGGCTGAACCTCGTGCGATACATCGAGAACTGGAACGAACCCGACAAATGGTGGAAAGATCGGGCTTCGCACTTCCAGCCGTTCGAGCTGGCCGCGATGTGCAGCGCGGACTACGACGGGCACAAGGGAAGCCTCGGGCCCGGCGTAGGCGTCAAAAACGCCGACCCGAACATGAAGCTCGTCCTGGGCGGCCTGGCCAGGCCGGAGATCGAATACCTCAAGGCCATGAAGCTGTGGGCCGAGTTCCACCGCGAAGGCGACTTCCCCGCCGACGTGATCAACTTGCACCACTACAGCAACGACACCGGCGGCCAAGGCGGCAACCCCACCACCGGTATCAGCCCCGAGGCCGACGGCCTGCGAGAACGGTTCGAGCGCGTGGTCCGGTGGCGGGACCGGTTCCTGCCGGGCAAGGAGGTCTGGGTCTCGGAGTTCGGCTACGACACGAATCCGAAATCGAATCAGCGGGCCCCCGCGATCGGCCAGGCGAGCGCCGAAGAAGTCCAGGGCCAATGGATCGTGCGGTCCTACCTGGCCCTGGCGGCCTCCGGCGTGGACCGAGCCCAGCTCTACATGCTGCGTGACGTCGACGCGGCCAGCACCACCCAATACGACAGTTCCGGCCTGACGGCCTCCAAAGGGAACCGGCATCAGCCCAAACGGTCCTGGTTCTATGTCGCAACCCTGCGACACGTCCTGCGTGGAACCCGCTTTGAATCCGAGGTCCCCTCGGGCGACGCCAACGTGCGGATCTATCGATTCCGCTCGGAAGCCCCCCCGTCGCGGGAGGTCTACGCCGTCTGGTGCCCCACGAGCAACGCGACGGAGGTGAGGGACTTCTCTCTGGAACTGCCCAACGCAATCACCGCCGCGATGACGACTCTCGACCCCCAGAACCCGACCGGCAAATCAACGCCGTTGACGATCGCGGACGGCAAAGTCACGCTCACAGTCAGCGAAAGCCCGGCCTTCGTCGTGACATCCGTCACGAGTCGCGAGCCACAAGCCCGTTGAGGTAGTCCTCGACGTTCGTGTAGCCGTCGCCGTCGCGGTCCTGGGGACCGTCGGCCGGGTCGTTGGGGTTCAGACCCTGCGATCGCTCCCAGGCGTCGGGCATCCCGTCGCCATCGGTGTCAAGGGGGGCCCCGGCGCCGTGCAGCTCGGGCCAGCCGCCGACCTCGCGTTGGCTGTTGATGATCCGACCGGTCCCGTTGACCACGTCCTCGACCATCCGCCGATCGACCGCGTCGCGACGGGGCAGGCTCGCGCCGCCCGACTGCAAGACTGCCTGAAAGGCTTCCTGGGCGTCCTGTGTCACGATCGGCCCGGTTTCGAATGGCTCAGACTGCTTGTACAGCGAAATCTGCCTGGCGTTCCAGCCATCGAAGGTCACGAGACTCCAGGGATCCTGGGGCAGTGTATGGTTGTACCAGTTGCCTGCGAACCAGCCTCGATTGTACGTCGAGCCCTCCTGATAGGCCTTGGCGCTCCGCGAGGAGTCGAGTCCCGGCACGAGGTAATTGCCCACGTAATTGAGTCGCGTGACGCTCTCCTTGTCGGCGTTGTACCCGGCGTGTCCCCCGCCCCAGTTGTAGATCACGTTGTTTCGAAAATCCAGCAGCAAACCCACAGGGTCTTTCTCATGCGGGTTGCGGTCGTCGTAGTTGCCGGGACGCGGATTGCGGCCGCGATTGTGCGCGTAGAGATTGTGATGATAGCTGTAGCGAGCCCCCTGACAACCTCGAATCAGCGAGCCGAAGCCGTGGTTCTCCGGATTCAAGGCTTCGGTGATAAAGCACCACTGCACCGTCAGATCGCTCAGACGCGGTTCGCCTGTAGAAGACGAAAGCACCTCATCGGTGCTCCAACTGGCCGAGCAATGGTCGAGAATGATATGCCTCCCGGCTCCGATGCTGATGGCGTCCCCACCCCGGCCCTCGTCGCCCAGCCGGCATCGCAGATAGCGTATGACGACATGGTCCGTCCCGACCCCGAAGGTCGCATCGCGCAGACAAATCCCGTCCCCCGGCGCGGTCTGGCCTGCGATAGTGATATAGGGCTCCTCGACATAGAGGCTCTTGGCCAGTCGGATCGTGCCGGAAACGTCGAATACGACGATCCGCGGACCCGAGGCGTCCACCGCCTCGCGCAAACTCCCCGGCCCGCTGTCGGCCAACGTGGTCACGTGGATCACCCTGCCGCCCCGCCCACCTCGGGCGAACGCTCCAAACCCCTCGGCCCCAGGAAACGCCGGAATCGCCGCCGCGACCTCAGATGACGGCTTGCCGAGCACGGATTGCGACGACGCTGGCGTCAGCGTCAGAATGACCCAGACGATAAATCGCAGTATCCTCATGGCATCTCCTGTCGCACGTTGGTTTCGTTCCGGACGATCGGCCTGCGTATGAAAGACGCCTTAAAACGGCGTATATTTCACATAAAGATCGCCCTGCCAGATCCTGCGGGATTACAGGAACGCTGTACTCACCTTCTTCTCGTACCGTTTATCTCTTGCACCGTCTGCGGCGCGATACTCTCCACTCTCAGCAGCTCTGCGTCCCTGCGCGAGAACAACTCTTGTCAGATCAGCGGTGTCTTGCCCGGCATCGGGACCGGGGCGACCGGGAGCGGGCCCAGTTCGTAGGTGGGCGGGGTCAGATCTTGTTTCGAGGCGTTCATGACCCAGTCCCACTTGATCGCGCGACCTGTGTAGGCGCTCATTCTACCCAGGATCGCGGTCATTGTGCTCTCGGCGACTTGTTTACCTTCGTTCAAGGGGCGACCGTCCCGGATACTCTGGATCAGGTCCGCGTGCTCCTGCTCGTAGGGGTTGGGGGTCGGGCCGGAGTACTTGAAGGGTTTGGCGCCTTCGATAAGGCCTTCTACCGCGACGCCTTTGGAGCCCACGATCCGCTCGGCGACCCGCTCGGCGCAGCCCATCGTCTGGCGGGCCATGCTCAGGATGCGGGCGCCGTTGGCGTACTCGAATTCGACCGCGAAGTGGTCGTAAATATTGCCGAACTCGGGCTCGACGCGAACCTGCCGGCCGCCCATGCCGATCGCGGTGACCGGGTGGCCGCCCATGGCCCAGTTGATCACGTCGATATTGTGCACGTGCTGTTCGACGATGTGGTCGCCTGATTGCCACGTGTAGAAGTACCAGTTGCGGCACTGGGTCTCCATGTCTGTCCATGAAGGCTGCCGCTCGTGATAGAAGCCCCAGTTGCGAACGCAGGGCCCCAGCCAATAGCACTGGCCCGCGACGAGTTCGCCGATGTCGCCATTGTGGACGCGTTTTATGACCTCGACGTACTTGGGATCGTGACGCCTCTGCGTGCCGGCGACGATGGCCAGACCCTTGGCCTTCGCCAACTCAGAGGATTGCAGGACCGAGCGAATCCCGACCGGATCGACCGCGACGGGCTTCTCCATGAACACGTGTTTGCCTGCCTCGACTGCGGCCTTCAGGTGCATGGGTCGAAAATGCGGCGAGGTCGCCAGGATCACCAGATCCACCGCGCCGCTGTTGATGAGTTTTTGGTAGGCGTCGAACCCGGTGAAGCACGTCTCGCGCGTGACCTTCACCTTGTCCGCATGTTTCCAAGGCTGCGAAGAGCTCCAATCCTTGTCGCCATCCTTCTTGATCGTGGCCAGGCAGGCGTCGATCCGGTCTTGGAACAGATCGGCCAGGGCCGTGATTTCGACGTTGGGCGAGGAATCGACGCAGTTGCGCACAGCCCCCACGCCCCGGCTGCCACACCCGACCAGCCCCACGCGGATCTTGTCCGAACCCGCGGCGTACAACCGCCCGCCCACAACACCCAGCGCCGCCAGCGACGCAGCGGTCCCCTGGATGAATTGCCTTCGCGAAACCGACGCTCTCATTTGACGTGCCATAACAGTCACCTCGTCCAACGAATTGATGTAGGGTATGCCGTGCACACCACTCAAGCGCTTTCAGTGTCCCAGCGTGGCCCGGCGATGTCAAGGGAATCGTCTTCACCGCCGGCAACAACACCAAGTAAAAAAGGGTAGGCGATGAAGGCGCGGATCACCCACCCTTGACAAAAGAGGATTGCCTATAATGACAAGATTCAGTGTATCGCCCACTATTAAGAGATGATGAGAACCGGGCAAGAAATGGATTAAATTGCGTATCGCCTCGCTAAAGCTTGGGAAAATCAGACCCTCGGAGGCGGTTTCCACGAAAGCGAGGGCCCCTTGCAGCAGGAGGATCGATTC
>JAGPGT010000240.1 GCA_018055905.1 Phycisphaerae bacterium | reverse complement strand
TTGTGGAGGATATCCCAATACGCCCCCCGCGCCCCCGCCGCAATTGCGTCGGCCAGCTGCGTGTTGTTGTTGTAGTTATGGTCGGTCGCCTGGGCATCGGGCTGTTCCGTCATCGGTTCGAAAAATCGTTGATCTCCAGCGATGAGATCCTTGACCAGCCTGGCGGGGTCGGGCCCCAGAGCCGGGGAGAGGTAAAAAGTTGGCCGGAAAAAATCGACCGGGCCCCCGTACTTACGCCGCAGGCCGGGATTCGTTTCGAGCGGCCCCTCAGCCTGAACGGCGTCCACCATCCCTGTGCCAGGATAGATCCGAATACCCATGGAGGTTCCTGCGCAGTCGGGATCGATCCGCTTGATGAAGTCGATCGTCTCGGCGGCAGTCTGGGGCGTCTCGCCCGGCCCCCCCAGCAGCAGATCGATCATCACTTTGATTCCATTCTCGCGGCACAGGCGCACCGCGTCGGCCAAGTCCTCGCTCCGGTGCGGCTGGCGGTACGTGCGAAGCATCCGCTCGTTGGCGGAATCTCCGGTGAAGTTGATGCCGACGCAACCGGCCTTTCGCATGGCTGCCGCCATTTCCGCGTCGAACGGGGTCACCGCCAGGTATGTGTACCACCGCACCCGTTCACCCAAGGACCGGCGGTTCAGTTCCTCACACACCGCCATCGCGTGACTGCGCGGAACGTTGAACTCCGCGTCACAGGTGTGCAGCACGTCAATCCCCTGCGAGAGCAATGATTCGATCTCGTCGGCGATCTCCTCGGGCTTTCGCGATCGTGGAACCGAGCCTTTTGACAGCGGGTCCGCACAGTACAGGCACAGGCGATTGCACCCTCGCTTGGTCTCGAACCCGATCTGTCCGCCTCGCGCAAAATAGGTACGATTATCGACCATGGTGCGCCGGATAGACAGAGAAAGATCCGCAGGCCAGGCCGGTTCGTTGACGACGATTCGCTCGCCCTGCCGCCAGAGGAGCCCCGGAACCTCGGCGAAATTCCGGTCGTTATGCAACTGTTGATAAAGGGAAATCGTGGACGCCTCGCCGTCGCCGCGAATGCCGAAATCAACGCCAGTGTATTCGACGACCTGCGGGGCAAAGACGGAAAACCCCACGCCCCCCACGACAATGGGGGCATCGCAGACAGTCCGAAGATCCTGCACGAGCTTGGCCAGTCCAGGCACGAACCACTCGGCACTGGGCCAGAAGCAGTCATCCACGTTCCGGAATGACAGCCCGATGAGCGATGGATTGCGGGAACGGAAATGCTCGCGGATCGCCTTGGCTGGGTCCTGGCACAAGCCCAGATCGAGCACAGTTACTTCGATTCCAGCCCGCACGGCCGCCTCGGCCACGTATTCCAGCCCGATCGGTGCAATCGGCGGCATCATTCGATTCGTATTGATCAGGGTCAACATGAGTCGGAATGTACCGGCCACGAAACCACGGAGCAAGAGAGAATTCACACTCCACGCACAACATGCGATGCGACCTTGCAGAAGCATGGGGCTTTCGATAGGATAGAGTCTTTCCACGGTTCGAGGTTTCAGTTGATACAGGATAGACACACTGCCGAGGCACAAGCGTTCTGGGATCCTGGCGGGCCAATCGCTCAGGCGATGCCGGGCTTCGAAGCCCGTCCCCAGCAGGTCCGGATGGCCCGCGCCATCCAGGAAGCATTCGTCCGGAAACGGCACTTGGTCGTCGAGGCCGGCACCGGTGTCGGCAAAAGCTTCGCCTACCTGGTCCCCGTGATTCAGTATCTGTGCGAGACCAGCCAAAAGGCTATTGTCAGCACGTTTACGATCCCGCTGCAGGAGCAACTCTGCCACAAGGACATTCCGTTCCTACAAAGGTGCCTTCCCCTGCCCTTCCGGGCGGTTCTGGCCAAAGGGCGGGGCAACTACCTGTGCAAACGTCGACTTGACTTCGCCTCTCGAATGCAACACTCGCTCTTGGGATCCACGTCGCAAGAGCTCGACGCTCTCCGCCAGTGGGCTCTCACCACCGAAGACGGTTCGCTCAGCGACCTGCCTTTTCTACCCAGCCGAACGATATGGGACAAGGTCCGCAGCGAGCATGGCAACTGCCGGGGTCGTAAGTGTCACCATTATCGCGACTGCTTCTACAACCATGCACGAAAGAAATGGGATCAGGCCGATCTTATCGTCGCCAACCACGCGCTGCTGCTCAGCGACCTAACGTTAAAGGAGCAAGGAGTGGGCCTTTTGCCCGAGTACCAGGTCGTGGTCCTGGACGAGGCTCACAACCTCGAACGCGCCGCGGAAGAACATTTTGGGATCGAGGTCACCAATCACCGGATCAAGTATCTGCTCGACGAATTGTACAATCCCCGGACCCATCACGGCCTGTTGACCCACAGCGACGGCGACGACCTGCTCAAGTTGATCGGCGAAACGAGCGAGGCCGCGAACGATTTCTTCCGCAAAGTACAAGCCTGGTACGATGCGGAGAAAGACACAACCAACGGCAAATGCCCAGCCCGATTTGTCAACGACATATTGTCGTTGAGACTCAAGGAGTTGCGGAAGGCTTTGCACCAGTTGAGCAAAGAGACCGATGATCCCGACAAGCAAGGAGAGATCGGCCGCTCGATCGACCATTGTGAGGCCCTTCAGGCGGACTTGGACAACTTTCTGTCGCAAGAGCAACCAGACCGTATCTACTGGGTGGAAACCGAGGGCCAAACAAATCGCACGATCCGCCTGCGCGCCGCTCCCCTGAACGTTGGTCCCGATGTCCGCCGCTGCCTGCTCGACAAATACCGCCCCGTAATCCTCACCAGTGCAACTCTGAGCACCGGTCTCGACGGCGGTTTTGGATTCTTCGCCGGCCGAATCGGGCTAACCGACTTCGACGACCTCCGGTTGGACTCACCCTTCGATTATGAGCGACAGGTCACACTCTACATCGAAAGAAACTTGCCC
This sequence comes from Phycisphaerae bacterium, assembly GCA_018055905.1. Classification (GTDB taxonomy): domain Bacteria; phylum Planctomycetota; class Phycisphaerae; order Sedimentisphaerales; family Anaerobacaceae; genus PLanc-01. The sequence goes on along the minus strand of JAGPGT010000240.1, from coordinate 1,959 downwards.
AACCCCAACGAGCCGGCATTTCTGGCCGCCGGGACCGAGGCGATCAAAAAGTACATACACAGAACCGGGGGCCGGGCTTTCGTCCTGTTCACCAGTCACCAGATGCTCTGCAACATCGCAGAACGGATGGAGGGCTGGATTGAGGAAAACGGATTTACCTTGCTCCGCCAGGGCGCGGATATGGACCGCGGCGCGATGATCGCCCACTTCAAAACCAACGACCGCTGTGTACTCTTTGGCACCGACAGTTTCTGGCAAGGTGTGGACGTGCCGGGCGAGGCCCTCTCCAACGTGATCATCGTCCGTCTGCCCTTCGCGGTACCCGATCAGCCGCTTTTGGCGGGAAGACTCCAACAGATCCGCGAGCAAGGCGGCGATCCGTTCAACGAGTACCAGCTCCCCTCGGCCATCATCAAGTTCAAACAGGGTTTCGGCCGGCTGATCCGCAGCGCCACCGACAGCGGCATCGTGGTGGTCCTCGACAGCCGCCTTGTCACCAAACGTTACGGCGCCCAGTTCCTCGCCGCCATTCCCAAATGCAGAATCGAGGTGGTCGATGGCCGATTCACGGATGACATCTCTTGACAAACGCAAACCCACGGGCTGGACGTTGTCCTGCGCGGCGGCTTGCGTTCTCCTGATATCCGCGACAGTCGTGCGGGCAGAAACCTCCCCCGACGGCCTGATCGCCTCGTCTGAACCGGGGTGGCCGCAGTGGCGAGGGCCGCGACGTGACGGCGTCTCAGACGAAAAAGGCCTGTTACAGACCGTGTTCGCGACGCTTGGGCCCACTCAGTCCTGCTCGACGGACGACTCTATCTCCGTTACCACGACAGGCTCTGGTGCTACGACGTAAGGCGGTAGCCCCGCATAGGATTGGATTTCATGAGTGTCTGCAGTCCCCTCTTGTGATCCTGAGCGTCAGCAAAGGATCTTACACAGGAGCAATCCGACGGATCCGTTCGCATCGCAGGCTCGTTCCTTCGTTTCCCCGGGCATGCCCAATGCCTGAGGATCCTCCTGAAATGTCATCACTGCCTGACGAGAACCGACCTGGACTTCCCTTGCAAACACGTTATAATTATTTTTATGCCGCCTCTTGTCCGCAGAGGCTCTGGCCCGGAGACTCAGTTCGATCGGATAAGGCTCAGACAGCACGAAAGGTAGGTTGACTCGAATGCGTGTGGGTAGAATACAGGTTTGGCATCTCCTCGTGGTCTTGGCGTGCCTTGCGATTTTCTCAGCGAGTTCCGCCTCTGCGGGGGTCAGTGTCGGGATCGGAGTGGGAACCGCTTTCGGCCATAGTCCCCACCCTCATTACCACATCTCCGGTTGGTACGTGAGACCCTACTGTTGGTACGATCCATGGTATACCCCGTGGTGGGACCCGTACCCGGTCATCGTGGTTCCGCCGCCGGTGGTACGAGAACGGAGGATCATCGTCGAAGAATACAAACCTGCCCTGCCGACACCACCGGCCCAAGCCAAAGCCGAGTCGGCCGAGACCCTTTCTGAAAAGCAGCAACAGAAGAAAAGCGAAGCCCTCAAGGCGCTTCGAATCGGCGATGAACTCGCCCGTTTGCAGGCAGTAGAGGACTTGGGGCCGTTCGCCCATGACAGCCATGTCCGAACCACATTGGAGAAGAGCCTTTCGAAAGACCGGAGCCCATTGGTCCGCAAGGCGGTTGCCGACTTGTTCAGCCGGCTGAAGGACAAGAAGACCCTGCCTGCTCTGAAGCGGGCCTACGCCGAAGACGAAAACCGCGACGTCCGCCAAGCGGCGTATCGGGCGATTGCCTTGATCGAAAGCTACGCCGGGCTGTAGGATCGAGGTCCTATCACTCTGCGAGGATTTCGATGCCGCAGATCTGCGGGTTCTCAATGTTCGGCGTAAAACCGATCACCAACTGGCCGTTCTCCACCGGAACGCCTTTGTACTCTTTGACGTACGGCTTGAGG
>JAGPGT010000046.1 GCA_018055905.1 Phycisphaerae bacterium | reverse complement strand
CCGGCGTTCGATTCGCCCTGGTACCAGATGGCGCCGCTGATGGTGTAAGGCATCAGCGGGGCGATCATGCCGTTGTAGAGGCCCGCCGGGGAATGGGGATGGCCGGGACCGAACGGAGCGCCTGGTCGGTTGCCTGGGGTGGGTTTGCCTTCCGCCTTGGCCTTGGCGGCGGCCTCGTTCCATTTCCCAAGGTCTTCCTTGTACTTGGCCATCGTTTGGGGATAGGCCGCCACGGCATCCTTGTACCGCGTCAAGATGGGTTCGAAGTTCGGATTTTCTTCCAGCATCGGCAGACTCGTCCAAGCTTCGGCGGGGGTGCCTCCCCAGGAGGTGTTGATCAGTCCGATGGGTTGGTTCAGGGCCTGATGGAGTTCCCGGCCAAAGAAGTAGGCGACCGCGGAGAAACCAGGGACGGTTTCGGGGTTGCACTCGACCCATTTGCCTTTGCAGTCTTCTTGCGGCTGATCGGCAACCGCTTTTTCGACTGTGAACAGGCGGATAGAGGGGTATTTTGCGTTGGCGATCTCCAACTCGCTGTTGGCCGAGTTGCGGACCGGCCATTCCATATTGGATTGCCCCGAACAGACCCAGACCTGCCCGGCCAGGACATTCTTGACCGTGACGGTGTTTTTGCCTTCGAAGGTGATTGTGTACGGCCCGCCGACGACCGGAGCGGCCATGGCGAATTGCCACTTGCCGGTTTCGTCGGCTTGGATAGGCCACTTGGCGTCTCGCCAGCTCACAGAGATCTTGATTTCTTCGTTCGGATCAGCCCATCCCCACAGGCGGATGCGGTCGCCTGTTTGCAGGACCATGTTGTCTCCGATGATCGCCGGCAGGCGGATGTTCGCCAAGCAGTGCGTTGCGGACATCGCGGCGATTGTGCCCAGAACCAAAACCAAGAGGCGGGAAGAAGCGATCCATTTTGTACGCATCTGTTTACTCCTTCATCTGCGGGTTGTTCCGGCGCCAAAAGCCGATTTCCAATGACTTGGGGGCCCCCGGCTCCAACAGTCGCACACTGTTGTCATTATATCCCCGCGTGACGGTCCAGTAAAGACCCAACCCGCTCTCTCGTCCCGTGCGACGGACCTCGCTTGTCGGTTGCACGACCAGGGTCGTTCGTTTGACCCGGACCTCCGAATTCGGTACAATAGCGATACCTTCGTCAGGGAAGATTCAGCGGGCTAGGGAGCGGTGGATTGCGAATCAAAGAGTGGACGCGGGGTGTGCGATTGTCGCGGGAAGGCTGCTTCATACGGGTTTCAACCCTCCTTCTGGTATTGCTGGGCCTGGATGCCCCGGCGGGGAAGGTCTGGGCCAACTTGATTACCAATGGCAACTTCGAGTCCGGCGACGGAGGATTTTCGACCGAGTACTTTTACACCTGCGATTTGACTTCTCCCGGAACCGTCGTCGTGGGCTTCGATCCCTGCGATCATCACCCTCTCGCGGCTTCGTATGGGGACCACACGTCGGGTCTGGGACGGATGCTGATCGCCAATGGCTCCACCAGCGGCAGCGCCGCGGTATGGGAACAGACGGTCTGCGTTTCTCCAAATACCGAGTATGCATTTTATTACTGGCTTTCCACTTGGACTCCTAGCGTCACACAACAGACTCAGATCCGCTGCTTGTTCGACGGCATCCGTACCGGTCCAGCGGGTTTTACCTCTCCCCAAGCAGGGGATTGGACGGTCGTTTTGTTTCGATGGAAATCCGGGGCCGCATCACAAGTGAACATCCGTCTTGTGGACCGCACGGGCACGGTCGAGAACAACGACTTCGCCCTTGACGACATTGGTATGCTCGCCACCGGAGGGGACAATGTCCTGCTGACCTCTTCGACGCTGGGCGGTTCGGTCTATTCCCCTGGCGAGGGAGCCTTTCTCTATCCCCCTGATGAAACGGTGACGCTCGAGGCCAAATGCGATCCCGGCTACGAGTTTGCCGGCTGGGCGGGCGAGTTTTCCGATCCCGGCGTGAGGATCCAGACGCAGATGGACACGGATCGTGTCGCGACAGCGGTCTTTCGCAAACTGGCCTACCCGGTGACGATCCGGGCTTCGGCGGCTTTGCCGAATGAATTTACTGTTTGCGTCGACTCATCCGGCCGGTTGGCTGCCCTCGGCGGAGCCATGGAGTCCCAGACGCCAAACGGTTTGGTCTTGAATGAACGCCACGGTCTGTGTGGCGCGACGTACCGATTTCCCGTGTTTCGTCCTGCCGCCGGGATCGAGGGGGTCTCTGGGATCGTGGTCAACGTCTACGGTTCCATGACTTCCTCGGGTCCGACCGTTTGGATCGCAGGTTCCGGGCCACATCGCCCGATCGCCGGAAATACTCGCGTTTCCTTTGGACCGAACCAGATTGTGGAACTCCTGGAAGATTGGGAGGAACCGGTATACTGGCTGCCGGTTCAGGTCAACGCGGCCATGGGAGACTGGGATATTGCGTCAGTCTACGTTTCTTACGAATGTCCGGGGATTCCCGAGTTTCTTCTTCGACGGTTCCACGATCACTTCAGCGTCTATCGTGCGTTGGATCGCTATGCGGGGGATCGGGGCATCCGGGATTTGTACGCCCAGCGGCAGGATGAACCATTTCCCTGGGAGGCGGTTGTACAAACCATGGCCTTGGCGGAGGATCGGGCCGACGCGGACGGTATTTCCGTCTTCATCGAGCTTCGCAGTTGGATGAATCGATGGCGTCTGCCGCTGGATTCGAGCGATCTGGCGACTCTGGCCGCATGCGATACGAAGCCAATCGTGTCTTGTCTGGATCGCGCCGTTTCCCGCGGCCGGTCGTATGTCTTCGCCTATGCGGCGGCGCTGAGCGATGGAGTTCTCTCCGGGGACGAAGTATCGCTGCTCAACCTGGGGCTGGCGGAATGGCGGGCCGACCTGTCTGCGTTGGAGACCGCAATGAAGAGCGTTTTTGAGTTCCTGTGCGCTGTTGGCGGCTCCCAGGATGGCTTTCGCCGCACGGCCGCCGAGACGATGATCCTCGCCATGTTGCCTTGGATGGGAGCGAAGCCCGACGCAGCGGGACGCTGGACCGTGCCGACCTCGACGTACCTGGGGCAGGTCATCCGGGGCCTTCAGGAGTTCGAAGCACAATAGCGGGTGATTTGACCGGCCAATTCCGCCAGTGGTCACAGGCAGGGCAGTTGAACGACAATTTCTGTTTTCCCACTCGCAATCCGTGTGATTCTTCTGTTTTTCAGGTTCTGTTCAGGTTCTGTTGGTATATTGGCCGCTTGGTTGGTGAAATGGCTCACGAGGGCGGTGCTTGGATCAACACAATCCGGGATGGGGTAGATTGTCCCCAGGGAAGTCGAATGAACGATGGATCAGAAATCAGGGATGTTTCTTTTGCCGGAGCACTGCCGATGACGCCATGTGGGCAAGCCCAAGGGAAGGACTTCCATGCACCCCAGGCCATCAACCTGGAGTTTTCGGAAAAGTACGATCTCGACCACGCGCAACACTACTTCAAGAAGCATCGAGCGGGTTTTTCCCGCAGATTAAGCACCTGGCGGGAAGTGGGGATGGCTCGACGAGCACTGAAGCTTGCTGGCGATCCCTGCGTTGTGCTTGATCTTCCGTGTGGTGCCGGACGGTTCTGGCCCATGTTGGCGGAGAAACCGGATCGCAGGATTCTCGCCGCCGATAACAGCGAGCAAATGCTTCAGGTGGCCGCGCAAATGCAACCTAGGGGGTTGGTTGAGCGCGTGGAGCGTTTTCAGTGCTCCGCGTTCGAAATCAAGCTCGCCGACGGTTCCGTGGACTGTATCTTCTGCATGCGTCTGCTTCACCACATCATCGAACCATCCCACCGATTGGCGATGTTGAGGGAGTTCCATAGAGTAACTCGAGGTACGGTTTGCCTATCCTTGTGGGTGGACGGCAACTACCAGGCGTATCGGCGAGCGAAACTGGAGGCGAGGAGATCAAAGGCAGATCCGCAGAACCGTGCCGTCGTGAAACGGCAGACCGTCGAGTCGGAGTTCATGCAGGCTGGATTTCGAGTCGAAGGCCACTTTGATTTCCTGAGGTTCTACTCAATGTGGCGAATCTATGTCTTGCGCAAGGAGTAGGAGTTGAAGACATACTGTGTTGTTTCCGACCGTGACAGAGAAATTCTGGAGTACAACGGTTTCGGCAGCTTCGAGTCCCTTTGGGGCGCCAAACGAGACTGGTTTGAGGAGCCCAATTTCCGTCGGCATGGCTGGAGCGGCGTGTCACAACATGTGCTGAAAACGCCGGAAGGGGGCTCCCTTGCGGTGTTCATCAAACGCCAACAGAACCACAATTTCCATTCCATCCTTCATCCGCTGCGAGGTTTTCCCACCGCCTACAGGGAGTACCGAAACATCTGTAAACTCAAGGAACGTGGAATTCCCTGTTCGAATCTCGTCTTTTATGGACATCGGAAAAACGGGGGGCAATGGCAGGCGATTCTTATCACGCGAGCTCTCACAGGGTACAAACCTCTGGAAGACGCTCTGGATTTGATAGAGCAGGACGACGTTGCGGCGCGAAGAGCGTTACTTGCTTCGGTCGCTCGGACACTCAGTCGGGTGCATCGCCACTATCTTCGACACAGTTGCCTGTACGCCAAGCACATCTTCGTCCGCGTGGGGAGCCCTGCGGACGCCGACCCCCGGGGAGAACACGAGTTCGATTCGGTTCTGATCGACCTTGAAAAGATGCGAATCGGGTTTCCCTTGTTCCGACTGGCTTTGCATGACCTGGACACGTTATATCGACACTGGAACCGCAAGGAGGGCGACTGGGAAGCGTTTCTCGGTAGCTACCTGGATCGCATGGAATTCGGCGTTCTGAGCCGGAGAGTCAAGGCTGCCTTCCTGGGGAGAAACGGGTCCTGTGGAAAGGACGCAGACTGTCGCTTCCAGGGATTTCCTTGTCAAAATGAACACGATGTCCTTCCGGCGGGCGGACCGGAGGTTCAGGCGAACGGTCTGACGCAATAGAAATAGGTAGAACCGCAAGGCCGCGATTTCCTGGATTACGCCGGCCGGGGGAACTCTCTGACGACGGATCTGCCGGGGGGCCGTACACACCTTCCGACCGTAGCGGAAGTCCGGAAATTTGCACTTGGGGCTTTACGGCACGGAGACACTGGCGTATAGTAACCGTTTCGGAACTTGTGTTGGGCACCCGAATCCTCTCTTCGCGGCGGTGTTTCGCGTTTGTTGGGGTCGTTGGGGCCGTTGTCAGGGAGGTTCTATGTATGGCCATGAGAAATCGACACGGCATTTATTGGATTACAGCCCTGTTTCTGGCGGTTGTGTTGGGGTTGGGCGTGCTTCACGGTTGTAAACGGCCGCAGAAAGAGCCCGACCAGCCGGTTTCGCCGAACAATGTGACGGCCCCACCGGCCGCTCGGACCGCGCCGGTTGATCCGATCCAAGCTGCGGCCAGTCTATTCCGCGAGCCCAAGGCCAGTCTTCAGGCGATCATCAACGGTGCGACGCAGCGGTGGGATGCTATTGCCCGGGATTCGTGGGGCACGCCGGCACCGGATTTCACATTGAACGACCTTGAGGGCAATGCACACAGGCTCAGCGACTACCGAGGCAGGGATGTTATTTTGGCCTTCTGGGTGACGACGCATACCCCGTGCAAGCTGCAAATCCCTGTACTGAAAGAACTTAGAACCACATATTCGAAGGACAAACTGGCCATTTTCGGCATCTCCAACGAGCTTGCAGGGGTGCTCAAAGGGGTCGCAGCGGAGCAGGGGATCAACTACACGATCCTCCTGAACCCTGCCACATTGGGTGTGCCATACCGCGAGATCGGCCAGTATGTGCCCAGTTGTGTGTTCATCGATCCGGAGGGTCGGATCAAGCTGGCGATTCGTGGCGTGGTTCCGGCCGCCGACGCCAAGGCGATCCTCCAAGCCCAGTAAAAAAACTACCTAAAGGGGCTAGACAAAGCAGTCGGCCGCTGCTATCATCACTGGTTTACGGGCTTTTGGATTTTGTGATGTTTGGCGTCCTGCAAGGGTGAGAACCGGGTTTTGCAGGACCCCGCAGAGAAAGCAGAGGTACTACGCCATGGCACATAAAAAAGGACAAGGTTCTTCGAGAAACGGTCGCGACAGCAATCCGCAATACCGCGGCGTCAAACTGTGTGGCGGCCAGTCGGCTAAGGTCGGTTCTATCCTGGTCAGGCAATGTGGCACGAAGTTCTTCCCAGGCGTGAATGTTGGCATGGGCCGGGATTATACGTTGTTCGCCACCGCCGAGGGGCGAGTGCAGTTCAACGGCCGGAAGGTCAACGTCCTCTGATCGAGAGGACCTGCGTTTGAATACTCGAGGGATGGTCGCACGGCCATCCCTTTTTTTGTAGGTGGTCGATGTTTGTCGATGAAGCCGAGATTCATGTCAAGGCCGGCGACGGAGGCAACGGCTGCGTCAGCTTCCGTCGGGAGAAGTTCGTTCCCAAAGGCGGGCCCGATGGCGGCGATGGCGGCGACGGCGGCGACGTCTATTTCCAAACGCTTGAAGGGAAAGACACCCTCCTGGATTTCGCCGGCAAGCACCACTGGAGGGCCGAGAGTGGCAAGCCCGGCCAGGGGAGCGGCAAATCCGGCGCCGCAGGACGCGACCTGGTGATTCCCGTGCCGCCCGGCACGCTGATTTACGACAAGGACCTAAACCTACTTATCAAGGACCTCAATCAAATCGGGATGAAAGTGCTTGTCTGCAAGGGCGGCAAAGGAGGGAAAGGCAACAGGGCTTTTGCGACCTCGACCAACCAGGCGCCGCGTGAGTTCGAGCGGGGCGAACCCGGTCAGGAGCGGAATCTCCGCCTGGAGCTCAAGCTCATCGCGGACGTCGGGTTGGTCGGCATGCCCAACGCCGGCAAGAGCACGCTGCTATCGCGCAGTTCGTCGGCCAGACCTAAGATCGCGCCGTATCCCTTCACGACGTTGGAGCCGGTTCTGGGCATCGTCGAATTGCCGGGGTTTCGGCGGTTCCTAATGGCCGACATCCCCGGCCTGATCGAAGGGGCCAGCCAGGGGGCGGGCTTGGGTCATGACTTTCTGCGTCACATCGAGCGCACCCGTATCCTAGTGCACATTCTCGACATCCTGCCGCTGGACGGCTCCGATCCCGTCGCGAATTATCATGCGATTCGAAGGGAGTTGACGCAGTACAGCCAGGTCCTCACCCAGAAAAACGAGGTTGTCGTCGCCAACAAGATCGACCTCGATCCCGACGGCCGTCGGCTTCAGGATCTCCAGGACCGGCTCGATCGCAAAATCGTGGCGATCTCCGCAGCTACCGGACAGGGCATCCGCGATCTGTCGGAACTGCTCTGGCGAAAAATCCGAGGTCAGGAAGAAGATGCAGCCGTCCCTGGCGGGGCGGTAGGGGAGGGCCAAGACACCGCCTCCGAGCATGAACAATCAGGTGGATGAAATCCGTGTCGAGGTAACGGGATTCGAGGCGGAGAAATGGGGTTGTCTATGAACATCATCGCAGTGGATATCGGCAATACCAATATCGGCGTCGGGCTCTTTCTTGACGGCAAGGAGGATTTCATCCGTTCGATAGCCGGGACGGGGGAGGCTGAGCTCCGCCAGTGCCTTGCCGACGCTTGGGCCAAGATTCCCGTGTTGGAAAGCTCCAAGGAGGGCAAACGCGACGGTGTCATCGTCGTCAGCAGCGTCAAACCCATCTGGACCGACATGGTCCGACGGATCGCAGAGGAAACCCTCGGCGAGAACATCCGTGTGATCGGCCAGGACATCCCGCTACCGATCTCCGCGTGGGTGGATGAACCCGCCAAGGTGGGGACGGACCGCATCGTTGCCGCCGCGGCGGCGTTCGACGTAGTTGAGGACGCGGTTGTCGTGGCCGACTTCGGCACCGCGGTGACGATCGATCTGGTCGACGAGCATGGCGTCTTCCAGGGTGGGGTGATCTGTCCCGGTTTTGAAATCAGCGCCCAGGCTCTGAAGGACAACACCGCCCAACTGCCCAAGATTACGGTCCATCGGCCCGATGCCCCGTATGGCAAGAACACCGCCGACGCGATCAATTGCGGCCTGTATTACTCGATCATCGGCGCCATGGAGGAGATCATCCGACGATACGCCGAGCAAATCGGCCGCTGGCCACAAACGATTATGACCGGTTCGGCCGCCGCAACGATCAAGGACGACGTCCCCTTCGTGGACAATTACGTCCCGCATCTGGTCGTCAAGGGCATCGTTCTGGCGTACATGAAGTACATCGAGGCAAAGAGCGAGTTGGCGTAACCCATGGCTTCCATCGCGGCAGTGATGACCGGTCCGGAGGCGGGGGCCATCGCCACCATTGAGCTCGTCGGCGATTCCGCCGAGGCGGTTTTGCGGGACATCTTCCATCGGTCGGACGGCAACCGCTCGAAACTTGCCGTCGGCCGAGTCTATCTGGGCGAGATCGTCGAAGAAGGGCAGACGATCGACCATATCACGGTTGGTTGCGAGGGGCCCGACGTGTTCGCGATTCACTGCCATGGGAATCCCCTGATCGTGGATCGGATCATGGGATTGCTCGGCCGTCGCGGCGTTCATCCTGTGCGGCCCGAGCAGTTGATAATCCAACAGACCGAAGATTCCATTGCAGCGGAGGCCGAGCTCGCTCTCGCAAGGGTCAAGACGATCGAAGGGGCGAACCTCGTCGCCAACCAAGTGAAAAGGGGGCTCACCGCGACGATCCGGCGATGGCGGGCCGGGCTCGATTCCATTTCGGTTGAACAAATCGCCACCGAAGCGAAGCAGATCCTGGCGGACAGCGACAAGGCCCGCCTGATCCTCTCCGGCTGCACCGTCGCGTTGGTCGGCCCGCCGAATACAGGTAAGAGTACGCTGCTCAACGCGCTGGCCGGTCGGGAGAAGGCGATCGTGACGGATCTGCGCGGGACCACTCGCGATTGGGTGACTGCGGAGATCCGCCTTCCGCCCCTTGTGGTCACCCTCATCGATACCGCGGGACTCGATCCCAGCCTGGCAGCGTCGGGCGATATCGATCATGCCGCGCAGGGCAAGAGCGTCGAGGCGATGAATCGCGCCGATGCCGTGTTTCTGGTTTTGGATGCCGGAGAATCTGCGAATCAGCTACCGGGAGTTGTTGTTGATTCGCTGATGAACCGTCGAGTAATTACCGTGCTCAACAAGGCCGACCTTCCGCAGCGGCTCGATCCCGCCTCGTTGCCGGCGTTTCTGCAACGTGCGGTTCGCATCAGTGCGAAAGAGGGAACCGGGATCGACGATCTGATTCGAGCCGTTCACGAGGTTTTCGGTCTGACGGGTTTCTCGCTGAACACCGCCGTGACGTTCACGGATCGCCAGCGAACCCTCATCGAGCAACTGAGGGCGGCCCGCTCCCGACAGGAGGTTTGGGTCTCTGTTGGCCAACTTCTACGCGGTTCGATTCGGTAGCCCTGTCGTCTACTTGCCCGGCGTCGGTGCGGCCGTTCGCCAATTCCTCGGGTCACTGCCGGAATGGCCGGCAGCGGTGGTGATCCGATGGAGGGCTTTGCCGTCGCCGTCGGCGCCAGGGAGCCAGGGCGTGACGTCGCTGTAGATCACCTCGTCCACGACGACCCAGGCGGTCGGTTCTGCGGGATTGCCTTTGGGCAGAGATCTTTCCAGGGCCACTCGCTCGCCTCGATTCGAGAGGTTGCCCGCCCACGGCCCGGCGAACTGCACGGCCTGCGAGGACGGGCTGATCCTGTACCCCACCAGAAAAGCGATCAGCCGCGAGGTCTCGACCTCGGGATCGAAACCCACGACCACGAGGCGCCCGCCCGCGGGAATCCACGTGCCGGCGCGGAAGCTGAAATCCACGGCCCCGTCGAGACGCCAGGAGACGGTCCCGTTGCCAAGGTCGATCTTTCGATTCAGCGGATTGTACAGCTCGATGTACTCGTCGTTGGGGTCGATGGGATGGTACATCAGCTCGGTGATCGTCATATCGGCAATCGGATTTGCGTTGGCCTCGCCGGGCGAGGGCGTCAGGCGGAACCAGTAGTCGCCCCCGTCCGGGTACCGTCCTTGCGTAATGTCGACTTCTTGTCCTTTGAACCGCACCGCGTCCGCGACGCGGCCCTCAGCGTCGGCGGGTAGGTGTGACAAGAGAAGCTCCTCGCCATCCCGGCTCAGGCCGAACCCGTCGATCGCAAAAGCCGCGAAGCCATGGGGAGGAATTGATCCCGTCGGGAGGGCCCATTTCGAGAGCTTACCGCGGTCGTCACTGAGGAACCAATCCACGAGGCTCACGCTCGCGTCGGTTGGATTATAGAGCTCGACCCAGTCGTCGGAAGCGCCGCTCGTCGGGCCGGGATCGGCCAGGAACTCATTGATCACCACCCCGGGGAGAGGAGCGGGATCGTCCTTTCCAGGCGAGCCGTGCAGGTACGTGCTGGCCCTCCAGTTGCCGGGATAGTTCAGCGAGCCTCTCGGCTGATCGAGCATCGCGGAATCCAGTGGAACGAGAGAATGCCCGCCGCCGTCGGCCGCCAGAGGCCAGCCGGGCCCGTCGCCGTATTGGAACTGGGCGATTGTCCCGTTCCAGACATCCACGAGTGAGACGGTCTCGCCGTCGTTGGCAAGCTTGCCGTCGTACTCGCCTGCGATCAGGGGCAAAAGGTCCTGGCCGTAGCGCCCCAGGAACGCGGAGGTGTTCTTGACGACCAGAACGAATTGACCCGGCCCAAGATGTTTGACCGCGCCGGTCGCGAAGTCGAAGGTCACGCCTTCGGTAAAGGAGACGCGGCTTAGGTCGAACGTTTCGTCGCCGACGTTCTTGAGCTCGATGAACTCGAACCGTTCGCTGTCGACGCCGGAATCCGTCTCGGGCGGGTGGTACATCAGTTCGGTGATCCGCAGGTCCGCCAGGACGCCCGCCGCGATGGGCTCGCCCGCCACGAACTGAATGGGATTGGACCATTTACTCCAACGGCCGGTGTCGTCCTTCATCCGACAGCGGACGCGGTAGGTCCGTCCGGGCCGCACCGCGGCGGCCGGGATGACGATGTCGCTTGCGAACGTCCGGATCTCCTCGCTCTCCCAGGCGGCCTCGATCTCATATTTGCCGGGCCGGCGACGTGTGATGCTCGGCGTCACGACCGGGCCGGGCGGGGTGCTGTCCTGCGACTTCTCGCCCGAGAGGCTCACGTCGATGAAGCAGTCGGAACTGCCCGAGAGGGAAGAATTGAGCACCTGGACCGCGATCACGTTGCGTCCCTGGACGAGTCTGGCGTGGGGATCGCCCAGGTCATATGGAATGAAATCAATGTTCTCGATGGACGTGGAGGCCAGGGCGGTGCAGGGGAGGTTTTCGCCTGCGACGTTGTCCTGGTAGACCAGCTTGCCGTTGATCCAGACGTTGACGCCGTCGTCGTACTTGACGTTGAGGATCAACCGGTCGAACAGGTCGAGGTTGGTCACGTCGAAAGTCTTGCGGAGATAGAGGCTGGAGTAGTTGCCTCGCATGTCGGACAGGACGGTGTTGAGGAAGGTCTCGCCGAAGCCGATAGCGGCCGGGCCCGAGAGCCAGGCGGAGTCGTCGAAGCCCGGTTGCCGCCAGGCGCCCTGCGTGGCCGAGGGCTCGGTCATGCCCTTGAAATATCGCCAGGTGGAGCTTTCAGGGACGAGCGTGATCGCACCGGCGCCACTGGTTGCGGGAGCCAGCGAACCTTCCGAGACTTCCGCGATCCGCCACTTCATCGCGGCGAAGGTACCGGCGCCCTGGGGATCGGCGAAGGGCGACGTGGTAAAGGTCAAAGCGTTGGCGGGGAAGCCCGCCGGGGCGGTCGAGACGATCACCGGTGTGCTCGGAATCGCCGCGTCGGCGGCCTTGCTGTTGAGGTAGGCGACGCGTTCGACGACATAGTCCTTCATTACTTTGACCATGCCCTCAAAGGAGCGTTCGTAACCCCGTTTCGATGCCTCTTCATAGAAGCGGCCCTGGCCTGCTTTGAAACTGGCCTGCTGGTTGAGGTACTGTGGATACGCGGCATCGCCGACCACCCAGTGGTAGTCCCACATGCACCGATCGGCGTCGACGAGGGACAGCCCGCCGGCGGGGTCGTTGATGATTGCGGCGTACTCGTCGATCAACTGGTTGGCCTGTTCCGTGTTGAACAGCAGGTCGACGACCTCGCGGAGGCGGTTCTTGTTCGCGATGTCGATGACGCTGTGGTTGAGCACGCCGGCCCTGCGAAACGGGTCGCTCGGGTCGTTGCTGCCGTAGTAGGTGGTCCAGGTCAGGTCGAGATCCCACGGAAGCTGCCACCACTGGTCCGTCTCGGGGTGGCGATAGAGGAACCAGTTCTTTTCGGTGATGTCGCCGTGATGAATGGCCTGGTAAATCGCGTAATAAGAGTGGTAGGCGTCCAGGTTTACGTTTTTCTGCCACCAGTCGGCCGAAGGGTTTCCCCGGTAAGCGGACGTGAACGCGTTCAGATCGGAGCCGTTCGTGGGATGCGTCGGCCCCTGGTTGTTGAGCGTGCCCCCGCTTTCCATCTTGTACAGGTTGCCGTCGGGCAGGTCGTGCTCGTCGAGGAACCGGCCGTCCAACTGCTCGATGGTCAGGTACAGGCCCCAGAAGTCCCCGTCGTACTGCGTGCCCTGGGCCGTGATGGGCGAGTGGGCGGCGTTCAGTGTTCCGTCCTCATGTGTCTCGTCGATGATCCGAAACTGGATGTAGTTGGTCTTGGACGCAGGGCACCCGGCCAGGTTGAACATGCGGAACGAGACCGCCTCGAACATCCCCTGTTCTCCTCGCTGGCCGAAGCTGCCCTGCTGGATGCAGGCGGAGAGGTTCAGCTTGTTCCATTTGGTCTTGTAGGGATTCCTGTAGTCGTCGTGGGCCTGGAAATAGTGCCCGCGCAGAAAGTCCACCTTCCACATGTTCTTGCCCATGGCGTATCGCCAGACTCCGCCTCTGGCTCGATAACGGATGTGGTCGTAGACCTGGCCGTCGTAGACGAGGGTGCCGTACCAGCGATAGTCGCTGCCGCTGTATTTCGAGAGCCACGTGCAGTCCTCGACATCGGCTTTCTTGCTGATCAAGTGATAGACCGGCAGGCTCCGCATCACCTCCGCGGGAAAATCGATTACCGGCGTCACGCCCGGCTGCACCGCCCCCCGCCAGGGCGGCACCCCATCGTACACGAAGTACGCAAAGTTCGGCTGCGGGTCGTCCGAGTACGGCGCCGTCGTGACTGCGCCCCGCTTGTCGGTCGCCACGATCCGGTATCGAACCAGATTCCGGTGCACCTGTTGGGTAGCCGGGATCTGGGCGGTGAAAACGCCGTCGCCCGCCAAGGCGTCGCCGGCCAAACCGTCGTCTCGCATCGTAATGCTGGTCCACGCCGAGATGTACTGCGAATCCGTCCTGGCGATGTAGCTGCCCGGCTTGACCGTCTGATACCGCAACAGGACCGAATCCAACCCGTCCTCGTCGGTGATCTTGGCGGTGATGGTCACGACCTGTCCTGTGACGGGCTGTCGGGGAGAATGTTTGACTTGCCGCACGTGCGGCGACAGAAGCGTTGAGAACACCCGGTTCGCCTGCGTCGGCGACGGAAACGCCGAACGCCAGCTCCCGCCGAGGTTGTTGTCGAACCGCGGGTTCACCAGTTGCAGCGACGCCCCCAGCCCCGGCGAACTCTCGGGCACCGCATCCCCCACGGTCGGCCAGGGGAATCCGAGCCCATACTCGACCTCGTCCACAATCCGCCCGTCCGCGTCGCACAGGACGACCCGTTCCCCGTCGTTGTCCAAGGTCCCCCCATAAGGTCCGAATACCCGTCCGGCGGGCAGGCCGACCCGCTCGGTGCCGAACTTGGCATTGAGCTGCTCGGGGTTCTGGGCCACGACGACGTACCCACCGGCCGGCAGCATCGCCCCGGCCGGGAAGGTGTAGAACACGCCCTCGGTGAACGACCATCCCGAAAGGTCCACTGCGACTGATCCGTAGTTGTACAGCTCTATGAACTCCACCAACTCGGTTTTGATGTCGGGATTGGTGTGCAGCTCATTGATGACTACTTGGGGTACGGCAGCGTCTGGATCCGCGATCGCCGGGCCGATTCCGCACGAAATCGATGCCCCGATTCTCAGCAGACAGACCGCTGCTACGACGAGCGTGGCTTTGGGGTGTTTCCGCCATGCGTGCACGTTTCGTCCTTTTCCAATCCAAAATTGTTACCGTGGGACTGGTCGCCGTGGCGTGCGTCACCGACCAGAGAGATGGGATGCCGAATCCACATCACCCTTATAATATTGTATCTTTTTTTGCACCCCCCGGTCAAGGAATCTGCCGCGAAAAGGGCCGGCGGTCTGCGATTCATATCCCCTGGCCCGTCGGGATGACCTTCCGAGGGTTATTGCGGTTTCAGAGCGGCCGACCTCTAAGGCATGAGTTACCTCCGCAGCGTGACGCGACAAAAACCTACGCTTGCGCGATCTCGTTCTTGATCTGGTTCAGAAGGTTCATCGCTTCCAGAGGGGTAAGGCGGTTCACGTCGATCGAGGCGAGCTTGTCGAGGACGTTCTTGTGTTTCTGGACAAAGAGGGTGTCGTGGTCGGAGGCTTTCGTCTTGTGTCGGGCGAGGCGGTCGCTTGTGGCTTCTTTGGCGAAGGCGGATTCGAGTTCCTGTAGGATCTCGTTGGAACGCGCCAGAATCGATTTGGGAATGCCCGCCAGCTTGGCGACATGGATGCCGTAGCTTTTGTCGGTGCCACCGGGAAGGATGCGATGCAGAAAGACGACCTCGTCCATCCACTCGCGAACCGCGACGTTGTAGTTGCGGATGTTGCCGAACAGCTCCGCCAGTTCCGTCAACTCATGGTAATGCGTGGCAAACAGGGTCCTGCACTTCACGTTCGTGGCCAGGTGCTCGGTGATGGCCCAGGCCAGCGACAAGCCGTCATAGGTGCTTGTGCCCCGTCCGATCTCGTCGAGGATCACGAGCGACTTGGCGGTGGCGTTGTTGAGGATGTTGGCGGTCTCGGTCATCTCGATCATGAAGGTGGACTGGCCGCGGGTCAACTCGTCCGAGGCCCCCACGCGGGTGAAGATCCGGTCGACGAGTCCGATCTCCGCCTCCCTGGCCGGGAGAAAAGAACCCGTCTGGGCCATCAGCACCAGCAGCGCAACTTGGCGGATGTAGGTGCTCTTGCCGCTCATGTTGGGACCGGTAATGACCGCGATCTGGCCGGCGTCGTCGCCAAGTTCCACATCGTTGGGCACGAACTCGGCCCCCAGCATCTCGGCCAGCACGGGGTGTTTGCCCTCCCGGATGACCAGCCGGGCGTCGTCGGTGACCTTGGGCCGGCTGAAGTTGCGCTTTGCGGCTACGTAAGCGAGGCACGCCAGACAGTCGCAGTGGGCCACCGTTTCGGCGAGCTGTTGCATGCGAGAGACGTGTTTGGCCGCTTCCTGCCGGAGATTCTCGAACAGCTTCTGTTCCAACTCCAGAGCACGTTCTTCCGCAGTAAGGACTTCGTTCTCGTACTCCTTGAGTCGCTCTGTAATGTACCGCTCCGCGTTCTTGACCGTCTGTTTGCGGATGTAATCGGGCGGAACCTTCTCGGCCGCAGTGTTGTTGATCTCGATGTAGTAGCCGAACACCTTGTTGAAGCCAACCTTGAGATTGGCGATACCGGTTCGTTGCGACTCCTGCTTCTGGTACTGGCGAAGCCAGTTCTGGCCGTCGGTGGAGATCGACCGCAGACGGTCCAGCTCCGCGGAGAACCCGTTTCGGATGTACCCGCCGTCGCGAACGTGGGCAGGGCAATCGGGTTCGATCGCTGATTCGAGCAGGTCCGCCAGTTCATCCATACTGTCGCACTGGTTCGCCAGACGGGCGAGCAGGTTCGTTCGCATCTGGCCCAGCAATCCTCGCAGTTGCGGCACTTGTCGCAGCGTGCGGGCCAGGGCGAGCAGATCGCGGGGGCTCGTGCGGAATGTACTGATGCGGGCGGCGATCCGCTCGGTATCTGCGATCTGGGTCAGCAGATCGCGGATCTGTGTCAGAATCTGTGTGTTGTCCCGCAACTCCTGCACGGCGTCCTGTCGCTGTTCGATGGCGGCCACGTCGCACAAAGGCATGCACAACCAGTTGCGGAACATCCGTCCGCCCATGCCGGTCTGGGTTTCGTCGAGACAGGCCAGGAGCGAGCCCTTACGGCTCTCGGTCCGGATCGTCTGGAGGATCTCCAGACTGCGAAGTGAGATCGGGTCGATCTGCAGGAAGTTCGTTCGGCTGACCCGCCGGAGGTTCTGAATGTGCCCCAATGTGGTCTTCTGCGTCTCGTTGAGGTATTCGATGATTGCCCCGGCCGGGGGGATGAGGTCTTGGTCGCCGTCACCAATGCCGAAGCCCTCCAGGTTGGCGGTGCCGAAATGCTTGAGCAGACGTTGTTTGGCTTGATACGGATCGAAGTACCAGCTTGGCCGCTCGGTGATGATCGCGCGGGTGAGGCGGCCGATATCGTTGGCGAGCCGGCGGGTCTCCGCCTCGAACAGTTCGCCTCGACGATTCGCAAGGAGGCATTCGGCGGGCGCGAGCCTCTGCAGCTCGCTGAGCAGTTCTTTCTCCGGTACACGCTGGACGAAGAAATGCCCCGTCGAGATATCGACCCAGCTCAACGCCGCGTAGCCCTTGACGTCCAGGTCGATCGCGCAGAGAAAGTTGTCCTTCTTGTCCTCGAGCAACATGTCGTCGGTGAGCGTGCCGGGCGTCACGATGCGTACGACGTCGCGTTTGACGACGCCTTTGGCGGTCTTGGGATCCTCCATCTGCTCGCAGACCGCGACGCGAAAGCCCGCCTGGAGCATCTTCTTGAGATAGCCGTCGATGGCATGGTACGGGACGCCCGCCAGCGGGACGGGGCTCTCGCTGTTCTTGTCCCGACTGGTCAGCGTCAGCCCGAGCACACGGGAGCAGGTCTTGGCATCTTCGTAGAACGTCTCGTAGAAATCGCCCATACGGAAGAACAGAATGCAGTCCGGGTGTTTGCTCTTGAAGTGATGAAACTGCTTCATCGCCGGACTAAGATTTTCCATGTTCTGGGCCATGGTGCGATTATACAGGTTCCATCTCCTTTCGACTACCCAAGATCCCATGCAGACCGGTTCTTTGCGTGCATGGCTTTCTTGCGAGGACTTTTGCCCGCTGTTCGTCGATCTTTACCGTCATAGAATGAGGAGGTACTCTATGTCCCATGTTCCGTCGGCAAGGGAATTTAAGAGGGATGCCGCGTTGAAGCGTGGAGGCGTTCGGAGGCCGTGGCTCGTGACAGATGCCCGGGGATGAACGTGGAAAGAAAGGGGGACAAGTGAGATGGGCGACTTGAAGGACAAACCCTGGATGCCGGTACCATACGCAGGGACCGCACTGTCGCCGTCCTGTCAGCGTTCTTCCGCGTTCCTCCACCGGTTCATTCTTCGATCTGAATCTTCAGTTCGGCGAGAGTCTTTCGCAGCCAGGCGAGGGACTTCTCGATCATGGGGCCGCCTTGGCCTTCGCACTCCATGCTCAGGACGCCTTTGTAGCCGTGGTCGCGGAGGAAGCTCAGACACTGGCGGATGTTGTCGGCGTTGACGCCGTCGCCGATAGCGCATTGGCTGACTGCGATACCCGTCTGATTGCCTCGCACCGCGGCGGCCAGCGATTCGGAGACGTCCTTGATGTGCACGTGGCTGACTTTGTCGATGAAACGCTTGAGGAACGCGACCGGGTCCTGGCCTGCGATGAAGGTGTTGCCTGTATCCATGTTCATGCGGAGGTACTTGCTGTCGCAGAATTCGAGCATCCGCGACATCATGTCGGGTTTGGTCGTGAAGTAGCCGTGCGGCTCAATGTTCACCACGATCTGATGCGCCTCGGCGACCTCGATGATCTGGCTATAGCTGAATTTCATCAGGTCCATGGCCTCCTGGTCGCTGAGCCCTTGCGGCGGGTTCATGCCGTCGGTGGTGTCCACGCAGGGGCAGCCGATCAGGTGCGCCCACTGGATCGACTTCATCACGTAGGGCACACCGCGGATCGGGCCGTCCTTGCCCGAGAGCGGGTAGGCCGCATCGATTTGGGAGAAGCCCGATACGCCGTAGGAGGCCATCTTGCGTTTGAGCAGGACTGGGTCTTCATAGAGGGCCACGTGCGGCTGGTAGCCCAAGCCATGGATCCAGCTCACCCCGTCGATGAGGCCGCACTCGATGTAGTGGACGCGATTGGTCTGGGCCCACTGGAGGCACTTTTCGAAGCTGAAGTAGGAACTGTTGAACGCATCGGTATGGAATCCAATCTTCATCGCAACGTCCTCATCCCCCCTGGTATCCGGATCGGCCACGTACGGGTCGGGTGGGGGATCACTGCCCGTGCGTGAAGCAGCGTACCATATCTGGGCCATTGCCGCAACCGCTTGGGTTGGGGACAGCAGGAGGGGGCAACCGCCGGATACTCACAAAAGTCTGGGGCGGATACGCCGCGAGAATTCTCAACCCCGGCGTAGTTCCGTCTTTCTGGCTGGGGTAATTTTCAATTTCGTATTGGGTCGTCCGGCAGGGAAAAAACCTTTGCATACGAGCCGCCGGGAGGGCTTAATAGAAAGACGTGGGAACAGAGATTGCATGGGTTCCCCGTCTTGACCGACCGATGCCGGCCAGAAGGGTTTCTTGTTGACGCAGGGAGAATCGATATGAGAAAGGCTGCGAATTTTGTTGTCGCTGCTTTGTGGGGTTTGGTATTCGTGGGGGCTGGATGTGCCGAGGTGGGGATCACGGGTCGAAAACAGCTCAATTTTCTTCCCGATTCGATCATCAACTCGATGAGTATCCAGCAGTACAGCGCCTTTATCAGCCAGAGCAAGTTGAGTCCCGATGCCGCCAAGACCGCGATGGTCAAGCGCGTGGGCGAGAGGATTTGTGCGGCGGTCGACCAATACTGCAAAGAACACTCCGACAGCGATCCGTTTGCGGGTTATGAATGGGAGTTCAACCTGGTCGAGGATCCGAACGTCAATGCCTTCGCTATGCCGGGGGGCAAGGTGGTTGTCTACACCGGCATCCTTCCGGTCACCCAGACGGAGGCAGGTCTGGCGACGGTGATGGGCCATGAGATCGCACATGTGTTTGCCAAGCATGGCTCGGAGCGGATGAGTCAGCAATTGGTGGTGCAGTTGGGTAGCGTGGCCTTGTCCACGGCGTTGAGGGATCAGCCCGAGGCAACCCAGAACATCTTCATGAGTGCCTTTACGGTCGGCTCACAGGTCGGCCTTCTGTTGCCTTACAGTCGTAAGCACGAATATGAAGCCGATCGCCTGGGCACGATCTTCATGGCGATGGCGGGGTACGATCCTCACGAGGCCGTGACTTTCTGGCAGCGCATGGCGGCGTTGAAGGGGGATGGGGCTTCGACGCCCGCGTTCTTGAGTACACACCCGGCCGATGCAAGCCGAATCCAGAAACTGCAGGAGTTGATGCCGGAGGCGATGGAATACTATAAACCGGTCGCAAGACAGTAGGGTATGCGATGTTCATCTTCTTTCTCTATTCTCTACATCGGGCAGCCGAGCGGCCGGCCAGCGCGCCGGTGGACCAGCACATCTGGAGGTTGTAGCCACCGCAGGGGCCGTCCAAGTCGAGCACTTCGCCTGCAAAGAACACCCCCCGCAAGATCTTTGATTCCATTGTTCGCGGATCGACCTGCGCCAGGCTGACGCCTCCGCGAGTGACTGTGGCTTTGGCGATGGGTTCGACACCGGTTACGGTCAGGGGCAATCGTTTGATGATTTGCATGAGTTGCCTGCGTTTGTCGCTGGGGAGCTGACCCGCCTGCATGTCGTGCTTGCATGACGTGAGCCGACAGAGAGCCTGCGAAAGTTGTCTTGGCACGAACTCCGACAAAACATTCGCCACGGTCCTTTTGGCTTGGGCCTGCAACTGTTTCTGCAGGAGTCGGTCCGTTTGAATCTCGTCGAGCGCCGGCAGGAGGTCGATCGCAATCGGAATGCCCTGGGGGTTTTCCAAGAGCGCGTCGGCCAAGAAGCGGCTGAGATTTTGGGCGGCCGGGCCGCCGATGCCTCGCTGGGTGAAAAGCATGTTGCCTGCGACGACGAGGGCGTGGTGGTCCAGATTCGTTCGAATCTTTACGTCCGCCAGAGCGACGCCCGCCAATTCGTTCACCCATTTTTCACATGTGACAAGCGGCACCAAGGCCGCTTTAGGGGCAACCACCGTATGTCCCAGCTCTCGGGCGAAGCGGTACCCCTCGCCGGTGGATCCTGTTTGGGGATAGGAAAGGCCGCCGGTGGCGAGGATCACCTGCGATGCGTGGCGGATCTCGTGATTCTCTGTGTGAACCATGAACCCACCTTCGCAGACCAGGATCTGGGTCACTCTCGTCTGGTACTGGATACGTGCCCCGAGCCGAGTGGCCTCCGCGACGAGAAGATCGCGGACCTCGACCGCCCGGTCGCACGCAGGGAACACGCATCCGTCGAGCTCGACCCTATCGGGCAGACCTCGCGACCGAAAGAATGCCCGAACGTCGTCCGGGGAGAAGCCGTGGAGGCTGTGTCGAAGGAACCGTTCTGCTCTGACGACGCCTTTGGCAGCAGGAGAAGTTCCAAAGGCTTTGGCGATTTCCTCGGGGTTGCCGAGGTGGGTGAAGTTGCACCGTCCTCCGCCGGTGAGGAGGAGTTTGCGTCCGGCTGTCGGATTGGTTTCCAGGAGGGTCACCGACGCGCGTTCCAGAGCCGCATGGATTGCCGCCATGAGTCCTGCAGGACCGGCCCCGATAATGTACAAGTTCCCCATCCTTACTCTGCCGTGATACCCTGAATCCGAGGATCGTTTTGCTTGATGGTGATGGAGACCCATTCCTTGGTGTCGACACCCAGATACTGGAGGCAACCGACGAGCAGGTAATTGATCGTCTCGCGGAACTCGGGACTCTCGGTTGCGACCATGGCTTCGCCAAGCCAGACGGTCGGACGGTCGGAACGACGGGCCGTCTCGCCATCCTGGGGGTTCTGGAAGGCATCTTTTTTCATGGCATAGAGCTTCATCCGAAGCCAGTGAGTATAGACCGTGTCCACATAGGGCACATAGGTCGAGTAACCCCACCCGATGCCAAACCCTCTGCCGTAACGTCCGCCGCCTCCGTAGAAACCGCTGAAGGGCCGGCTTATCGGCATGTAGTCCAAGACTCGCTGGGAATCGATCCCCATCTCGAATGTGAGCGTATACGCAGCCGCTTGCGGCGTTTCCACGGGACTGTAACCGTCGCCGGAGAGCAGGTCTCGAATCTTCGATACAATCTGTTTGTGGAGGATAGGGTTTTGCGAGTTCGGGTCTGTTGCGATATAGATCTTCGCCGATTGATCCAGAGGGCCGTCAAGTTCCGAATATGTGTTCACGCGCACTCGATATGCCGGGGCACATCCCGCCAGACCCACGACTGTCGCAATCAGCGCCCACGCTGGCTTTTTCATATCTTTCCTTTCTTCGTGAAATTCAATTTCCAAGGCGCTATTGTCTTGTCTTGAGGGCGTGAAAGCAATCGATTCCTCGCTAGGAAAGTTCTTCGCTGCTTTCTTGGAGATTTGTCGAAATGTAATGGAGTCCTAACCGGTTCTTAA
>JAGPGT010000239.1 GCA_018055905.1 Phycisphaerae bacterium | reverse complement strand
TCACGTCCGACGCCGCCGCACAACACGGCGACCGTCATCGGTTCCGAACCCCGTGACTTGTCGCGTCCGTGCAGATGAGTGATATTGGCTGATTGATTGTTAATTTCGGAGATGTCGGTTTTCATCACCCGTTACTTCCAAATCTCGAGTTCCAGTTCCAACTCGACGTCGAACTGGTCGCGGACCCGCTTGCGAATAATCTCGATCAACTGCAGAATATCACGGCTGGTGCAACCCTCCTTGGCGACGATAAAATTCGCGTGTTTCTCGCTGACGACGGCGCCGCCGACCTGGTGGCCCTTGAGACCCGCCCGGTCGATCAAAGCGCCGGCGGCGGCGCCGGGCGGGTTCTTGAACACGCAGCCGCAGTTGCGGGTGTTCAGCGGCTGGCTGTTTTTCTTGTAGATCCAACCTTCTTTGACCGTCCGCATGATCTTCTCCGGATCTCCGGGCGTGAGCTTGAGTTGGGCGTTGAGAATAAACCGGGCCCGGATGTTCACACTTCGGTAATCAAAGATCAGTTCGGGCTTTCGCTTCTCGAAAACGTTGCCCTGCATGTCCATCAGCGTGACGGCCTCGACCGCCGAACCAATGTCGCCGAAGCGACCTCCGGCGTTCATCCTCACCGCGCCGCCGACCGAGCCGGGAATGCCGGTGAGGGCTTCGAGACCCGAGAGGCCCTTCTGCACGCAATCCAACACGAGCCGGCTCAGTTCCGCGCCGGCCCAACTGGTGACCTCGTTGCCGTTGAACTCGATCCGGTCAAACTGCGGCCCCTGAAGCTGGATCACCGCACCGCGGACCCCTTCGTCGCCGATCAGCAGATTGGACCCCAACCCCAGGACGTGCAAGGCAATCCGGTTCTCGACGCAACGATGGACGATCTCCTGGAGTTCACTGGCGTTTCTCGGGCGAATGAAATACTCCGCCGGCCCCCCCAGACGATACCACGTGTGCGGAGCCAGCGGATGATTCTGTTCAACGATTTCTTCGTAGCCGCTGAATATACTCATCGGACACCTTCCAGACATCGCCGGCCCCCATGGTCACGACCACGTCTCCGGCGTGGACATTTTGCTCCAGATAATCGCACACTGCCTCGAAAGTCGCAAGATGCAACACGTCGGCGCCGCAGGCGCGGATCCGCTCGGTCAGAATATCGGCGTTGACCGCGTCGCAACTGGCCTGCGAATCCCGGGCAAAATAGATCTCAGGGATGATCACTTTGTCGGCCAAAGCGAAGCTGTGGGCGAATTCCTCCAGCAACGCGTGAGTCCGGCCGTACTGGTGGGCCTGGAAAACGCACCAAAGCCGACGGGGCTGATATCGCTCGCGGATAGCCGCAAGACTGGCCTGAATCTCCGTGGGATGATGGGCATAGTCGTCGAGGACACAGATACCCCGTCTGTCCGGTCCTTCGTTAGGATCGAAACACGCCGGACCGGGCCTGTCTTGAGAGGGAACAATCCCCTTGAGCATGAGTCGACGATCCATGCCCTTGAAACCGTCGAGGGCTTCGAGGACCGGTTCGGCCTGCCCTCCTGCGCTCAGAGCCATCGCGATCACCGCCAAAGCATTGCGAACATTGTGCAGACCCGGCAGCGAGATCCGCGTAGCACCCAGAAGCCGCCCATCGCGGAACACGTCGAACTGGTAAAATCCACCGGTTTGCCTGAGGTTACGAGCCGAGATGTCGCAGTGAGGATCGAGACCGAACGTCACAACCTGTGGCCCATGCCCCGCGGCCTGGGATCCGTGGTCCACAATCCCCGATTCGTCAATCGGGTCACGGGACACCAAACACGGATCCCCTGCCGTCGCCAGACGGCTCACCACGTCCATGACATTGGCGTCTTCCCCGTTGGCGACAAGCGTACCGCCTGGACGGATGTTCTTCGCAAACTGGTGGAACGAATCCACGATTTCCGCCTCGTTCTTGTAGCAGTCCAAGTGGTCCCGCTCGATGTTCAGAATACACGCGATGCTGGGCCGGAAATTGTGGAAGCTGCGGTCGTACTCGCAGGCCTCCACGATGAACAGATCGGTGTCACCGCAGCCGGAAGAACCGTTCAGTTGCAGCACCTCGGCGCCGACGACGAAGTTGGGATCAATGCCGATTTGTTTGAGGGTGTAGACCAGCCACCCCGTGGTGGTACTCTTGCCGTGCGTACCGCTGATGGCGACGCCTTCGAAATGGTCCATCAGTTCGCCGAGGAACTGGGCGTACTTGAAGATGCGACAACCCCTGAGCCGAGCCATCTGCAACTCGGGATTGTCCGCTTTGATCGCGGCCGAGATGACGACGATGTCGGTGGCCGGATCCAGGTTTTCGGCGCTGTGGCCGGTGTAGATCCTGGCCCCCAGCGCGTTCAGACGTTTGGTGACGGCCCCGTTGTTCTGGTCCGAACCAGTGACGATCGCCTTCTTTCCGAGTAGAAGACGAGCCAAACCGCTCATGCCGACGCCACCGGCCCCGATGAAATGGTACCGCGTGCCTGCGAGTTTCAAACGACTCATAATATCGGCCAGCGGGTCCGCGACCGCAACCGAGTGCGCCCGGGACCCGAGATTCTCCCTGCCCATGGCATCCTTTCCACTAAAGCGAGAACAGAAGGCTGAAGTGTCAAGGTTGCCGTGGGAAGGATGAAGAACCCCGATTTACCCAAGCCCTTCACACTTCAAACAACCCACTTCAGACTTCCCCTGCCTTACCATCGGCAGAGTCTAGCAAAAACCCACACCCAAAAAAAGGCTAAATCAGTACTGATGTGCGAAATCCCCGTGGCCCAAGACGACATGCCCCCCCGTCCAGAGATCCCATGCCCTGCCCCTAGCCCCAACCAGAATTACCCGGTCCATCGGGAAATATTGTTTTGTTTTTCTTGACTTGGTGTTATTCGGACGTTATTCTGCGTTATGAGGTTGGATTTAACTAAGTGTAGTGTAGAGCAGCGAGATTGGCCCTAGCCCCGCGACGAACACCCTGCGGAGGGGAATCTTCTGCGAGACCAATTCAAACTCTGTGCGTCTAATTGAAAGGAAGGGAGATGGCCGCGCAACCACGCCGATACAGGCCCCCACTGAACATTTGTTCAAGAAAATCCCCCCCCCCCAACTAGGCTCGAAAGGAGAGCCAAGATCGTCTTGATCGGTCTGTTGACCGCCTTGGCGGCCTGGACGTCCCCCGTCGGAATCACAGCTCCGATCGGGGCTCCGACCCTCCCGCCGGCGCCTGAGGTGTCTCCCATCATTAGTTGGAGCTACCCGACGGACTTGGACGGCAACCGCATCCACGACGAGTTGGAACAGAGCCTCGGACGAACGGGGGACTTGGTCATCGCGGAAGAAGCCCGAATCAAGGTAGAACTGATCTTCAGTGAGCCGGTGACGCAGGACCAGATCGATGCCTTCCTTTCGTTGGGCGGGCGAATCACTTATCTTTATAAGTCCCTCTCTTACGGCTGGAACGGTTCCATCCCGGCCGGTTATCTTTGTATGCTACCCGACTCAATGGGCGATACCCTGGTCCAAGTCGAGCCGGTGCATTCACTCAAGCCGCACATGGACATGGCGACCCAGACCGGTCGCGTCCGACCGATCTGGAAAGCCGGATTCGCCGGCCAGGCTACGGGCCTCAGCGGCGGCGCCAAAACCACCATCGGCTTTGTCGGCGGCGGCGTGGACGACGTCCACATGGATCTGAAAGAACGCTGTGTCTACTGGCAGGATTTCACCGACGACAACGAATTGTCCCCGGTCGATTTCGACGGACACGACACCGCCGTGGTGGGCGTCGCCGTCGGCACCGGGCAAGCCGGCGGCGCGGAGGCGGGCGAGCTTCGCTACACCACGTCGGACGCCTACCCCTATCCGATTCACCTCGTCGAGCCGATCTCTCTGCCTGCCAACTCCGTTACCGTGACCTGCAAGGCCTTCTGGACAGGCGGCAGCGCCGCGATCGATTTCCTGCGATGGAGACTCGGCACCGAAGGAACCGGACTGGCCCGGGTGGGCAATTACATGACAGGCAAGTCTCCTTTGACTCTGACCAACACCTTCACTCCGTCGAGTTCCGACGTGTTCGCCATCATGCTGTCCTACTACGGATCGCTGACGTTTCTCGACGGCGTCGTAATCAACACGACGGTTTCCTCTTATCCGGGAGTCGGCGACGGCTTCAACAAGTTCCGCGGAGTCGCCCCCGGCTGTAAGTGGGCGGCCGCCAAGGTCTTCGATCGTAACGGCAACACGGATGACGACATGTTCAAGGCCTCGCTCGATGATCTTGTCTCCCGTCGCGTCGCCAAAAACATCAAGATCATCAACATCAGCCATGGGCTGTACGATTCGCAAGGGTACCCGGCGGAAAGCGTTTCGCTCAGAAACAAGGTCAACTCCATCGTCAACAACGGCATCGTGGTGGTCACTTCCGCGGGCAACAGCGCGAACAGCAGCTATGAAGCCGACAGGAAAATGTCCGATCCGCCGCGGGCAGCCATGGCCATCACCGTCGGCGCCAGCAGCGACCTGAATCTCCTCACGGACTACTCCACCTACGGATTCTTCAGCCCGCGAATCAATGCCGGAGAGGACTACAAACCCGATCTGATCGCCCCCGGCGGCTCGTCGCTTTGTACCTCGATCATGTCGGTGGATAGCAGCACCGCCGACGGTTACGGCATGGATGAAGTGCCCGACGACTACACCAACCTGAGCGGAACTTCATTCGCCGCGCCCTTTGTCGCCGGCTGCGCCGCCCTGGTCATCGAAGCAATGGAAAAACAGGGTGTTCAGTGGAATTTCAATTCGTCGGACCAGCCGAGATTCGTGAAGATGTTGCTGTGCGCGACCGCCAGCGAAACCAACGCCAACCGTGAAGGCACGGACGCAGGCATCAACCCCGTCTTGAAC
>JAGPGT010000045.1:14268-21787 GCA_018055905.1 Phycisphaerae bacterium | reverse complement strand
TTCCGCGGAACTGGCCGGATGCAACTCCACAGTGCCCGGTCTTGGTAGTCCTTGACTTCCACCCACTCACTCTTACAGGCGTTTCTCGAGGACACAATGTTGATGAAAATCCGTCAGGATTCTTCAAAAATCGACAATATGCATGTCGGATCCCGATACCGAGCGGACGGTCTTCAATCAAATCGCAGCGCCGCCGCGAGACATGGCCGCCAGGAATTCCTTGTTCGTCGGGTACTTTTTCAGCAGTTTTCCCAGGGCCTCAATCGCGTCGCGAGGCCCGTAACTGGACAGAACCCGCCGCAACGTGACCAACCCTCGGCTGTGCTCCGGCGAATAGAGCTTGGCCTCTTTTCGCGTACCGCTGGCGGGGATATTGATCGCCGGCCAGATCCGCAGTTCGGCAAGAGAACGATCCAGGACCAGTTCGCTGTTACCGGTGCCCTTGAATTCCTCGAAGATCAACTGGTCCATGCGGGAGCCGGTGTCGACCAGGCAGGTGGCGATGATCGTAACGGAGCCGCCGTTTTCGATGGCCCTCGCCAAACCGAACAACCTGCGAGGGATCTCGAGCACGCCAGCCTCCAGACCGCCGGTCATTGTGGGCCGGGAGGCCCCGCCTCGACGGGTACGGTTGTTGAACGCCCGTCCGACCCGAGTGAGGCTGTCGATCATCAGAACCACGTCATGACCGCACTCCAGCTCAGTCTGCACGTGGGCCAGCACCAGTTCCGCCAACTCGCAATGCTCGTCGGCCGTGTGGTCGCTTGTGCTGGCGACCACCTCGGTACCCACACACGCCCGTCGGAAATGCGTCACCTCTTCGGGTCGTTCGTCGACCAGCAGCACGAGAATACGGGTCTTGGGCGAACTGAAGCGGATCGCTCCGACCATCTGTTCCAGGAGAATCGTCTTTCCCGCCTTGGGCGGCGAGACAATCAACTGCCGCGAGCCCTTGCCGATGGGAGCGATCAGGTCCACGATCCGCATGCTATCCTGCTTGCAGGCCCCCAGATCGAAACGTTCATAGGGATCCACCGCCACCAGATCGGAAAAATGCGGCCGGCCGCGGAACTGCGCCGGGGGCAACCCGCCCACGGAGTCCACCGAGACCAGCACGCGTTTACCCTTCTTGACGTCCACCGGGCCACAGATCGCAGCACCTTCGACAATCCCGAACCGACGCACCAAGTCCGCCGGAACGCTCGCTGTCAACGGACCGACACGATAGGAACGATCCGCGGTGCGAAGAGAATACTGATCTTTGTTGATGCGTTTTAGAATTCCAGCAACTGTTTCGCTCATGAACACCTTCCATGGGATTTGGGTCCCCGGCAAAGATACCGCCTCCGGACCCACCTGTGCAGCGGACACTTCAGGGCCAGCCCAGTGGGTCATAATATCACAATCCCTGCATTTGGCAACCCATATACATGACAAAAATGGCGTTTCCCCCAAAAGGAGTACAACTATGCAGAGGTTGGTATAGGGTAGGATTGCTTGCCACTAAGGGATCGAGAGTTGTGAAAGAAACCGGAATGACGCAGCGATCCATCGCAATCACATCGGGTTTCGCAGCGACGGGTACGTAAAGGCCCTTTCGAACTGAAATCGCGCTGCACCGGCTGCGGTTTTCGGCTATACTCCGGCGATGACATTCAGAGACCAACGTTTGGAAGACCAGATGCGTCAGCAGGATGGTGGATTCAGCATCCGCGATTGCGGCTTGGCCGAATATCGGCAGGTGCTGGAGTTGCAGCAGCAGTTGCAGGAGCAGCGACGGGCCGGGGAGATCGGCGACATCGTGCTGGTTGTGGAGCATCCGCCGGTGATTACGCTCGGGGCGCACAAAAGCTCCAACAAGCTACTCGCCTGCCCTGAGGAGCTGGCCCGGCGGGGCATCGACCTCGTCGAGATCCGCCGGGGCGGCGGGACTACTGCGCATAATCCGGGACAACTGGTGTTCTATCCGATCCTGAACCTGCAGGAACTGGGGTTCGACATCAACGCCTATGTGCGGACTTTGGAGCAGATCGGGATCGAGTTGCTGGCGGGGCTCGGCGTCGAAAGCGATCGGCGCAAGGGGTTCCCCGGCCTCTGGGTCGGGTCGCGCAAGATCGCGTCCGTCGGCGTACGGGTGTCGCGGTTTGTCACCTGCCATGGCATGGCGATCAACATTCAGAACGACTTGGACATCTTCGGATGCATGGTCCCGTGCGGCTTGGACGGCGTGGCGATGACGTCCGCCTCGAAGGAGACGGGCCGGACTTACGACATGGAACAGATCAAAGAACAGTTGGCCGCCCTGCTGCATCGGCATTTGAGGCATGCGGCCTCCCAGAACTGCGGGACGGTGGAATCATGACCGAAACAAGGCGGAAATTGCCGCCGTGGCTCAAACGCCCCTGGCCGGCCGGACACAGCTTCCAGCACACCCGCGAGACAGTGGAATCGCTGGGCCTGGAGACCATCTGCACCAACGCCAACTGCCCCAACCGCGGCGAGTGCTGGGGCCGGGGCACCGCGACCGTCCTGATCCTGGGCAACGTTTGCACGCGCAACTGCAAGTTCTGCTCCGTCGCCACAGGCAAGCCGCAGCCCCCGGACCCGACGGAGCCGGCGCGCCTGGCGGACATGGCCAAACGCATGGACATCAAGTACCTGGTCATCACCAGCGTCAACCGCGACGACCTGCCCGACGGCGGCGCCAGCCAGTTCCGCAACTGTATCCACGAAGTCCGGCGGCAATGTCCTGCCATGCGATTCGAGATCCTCACGCCGGACTTCAGGGGCTGCACGGAACAGGCGTTGGAGATTCTCGCGGATGCCCTGCCTTTCGTGTTCGCGCACAACGTCGAGACCGTACCCTCGCTCTATCCGGTCGCCCGCTCCGGCGGCGATTATGAGTACTCGCTGAATGTCCTGCAAATGGCCCACGATCGGTTCCCCGGCGTTTCCACAAAATCCTCCCTCATGCTCGGCCTGGGCGAGAGCGACGCCGAAGTCGAGCAAGTTCTTCGAGATTTGCGCCGGGCCGGCTGCGACCGACTCACCATCGGCCAATACCTCAAACCCTCAAAAGATTCACTTGACGTGGTCGAGTACGTCACGCCCGAGAAGTTCGCCTGGTGGAAGGATCGTGCGACACAGATCGGTTTTGCCTGGGTGCTCTCGTCTCCGTTTGCCCGCAGTTCCTACCTAGCGGAACAGGAAAACGCCCGATAACCGACACGCATCACGCAGGGCCTTTCACGCATCGGGGTTTGCCGTTTGGAGCCCTGCAGATTATTGCGTATGCTTTCCTCGGAGCCTTTGAAGTGCAGCACCACTGACGCATTACCTCATCGTTTGAGGACAACATGAAACCGGTCAACCGCATCACACGACCCCAACGACAGGGCTCCGTACTCATCCTTTCGCTCATTTTCATCGCCATGTTCTCGGCGTTGGCTGCGGCCTTCGCCGGCATGTCCGGCGCCAACATCCAGATTGCCGAAAATCACCGCAAGGTGGACAACGCGAGAGCCTGTGCCGAATCCGGACTGGAAGTCATTCGCTTCTGGATGGACAAAGTGGAGATTTCCAGCACCACCCCGCACGACCAGCGGTTCGCGCAGTTGACGACCGACCTGCAGAACAAACTGACCAACGCAGGAGTCACCAACCTCATCCCGACCGTTACCAGTTCGACCCTGGCGTTCTCGAACGTGCCGATCAACTCGAGCCTGGGGCAGAGCTTCTCGGCGCTGCTGACCCAGATCGACAACAACGACATCCGTGTGGAAGTAACGGGCCATTACGGGTCCTTCCATCGGACAATCCGTTCCGCCTACCGTTTCGGCACGCGGGCCAATACCGTATTCGATTTTGGCGTGGCCTCTCGAGGACCGGTTTCCCTCGCCGGAAACGTCGAGTTGGAAGGCGTCAATCTCCAAGTCGAGTCGAACGCCTACATCGAAAGCCCCAACACCCTTCTGGCGTTGTCGATCATCGGCAACTCCCACATCGCCGGTAACGTGAAGATCGTCAACCCCTTGGCCATGGTTCACCTCCAAGGTGGCAAGGCGGGCATCGGGGGCGAGACCGGCGCGGCGGCCATGAATCACGTCCAGATCGGCGTCACCCCTTGCGAGTTCCCCGAAATGGACCCGACGGCCTTCATTCCGTACGCCACGCGGGTTCTCACGTCAAGCGATAGTACCTCAGCCAACGCAACCTATGAGAACCTCAAGATT
The DNA here is from genome assembly GCA_018055905.1 of Phycisphaerae bacterium. Lineage (GTDB taxonomy): Bacteria > Planctomycetota > Phycisphaerae > Sedimentisphaerales > Anaerobacaceae > PLanc-01. Next base: position 17,555 of record JAGPGT010000045.1, on the reverse strand, counting down.
CCCGCAGGAATGAATCCGAGCTTCTCCGGTAACGTCACGCTCAAAGGCGTCGTCTTCATCGAGGCGCCGAACGTCGTTACCTTCAGCGGAGGCGTCGACATCACAGGGATCATCGTCACCAACGGAGACCCGACGGACAATTCCGCCACCAACCGGCTCAGGTTCACCGGCAACGTGACGGGACACCCTATCACGCAGTTGCCGGAGGATCCGAAATTCGCGGGTCTGCACAGTCAGACGGGCACGTTCATCATGGCCCCTGGGTTCCAGGTGGGCTTCGGAGGCAGTTTCACCACCTTGAGCGGAGCGATCGCGGCCAACGGAATCGAGTTGTGGGGCAACGCCGGCGGTACAATCCACGGATCCATCGTCAATTATTCCGATGCCCCGATGGTTCTTCAGGGCAACACGGATCTGTATTTCAACCGCTCGGGCCTCGAGGAAGTCCCCGCAGGCTTTGTGCCTCAACTGGTGCTTTATTACGATCCCGCTTCCTATGCGGAGGGGGTCCTCTGATGAGACCTTTCACACAGAAGCCATCGCGATCCCCAAACACGGACTTTCGAAACTCGACTTCTCACTTGTGGACAAAGGAGACAACGCCTATGCACAGAACATCCTTCAGAACTCTCGTTCTGCTGTTGGAGCTGTTCATCGCCGTGGTGTCCATCCAATACCTGGGCACGATCCGGTCCGCCAGGGCCAGCGCATACTGGCTGCCCGGCCATGGTACGACCGCTGCCCCCGTCCCGGCCTCGGACGTAAACGACACGATGAATACCTGATTCTCCGGCGGAGAATCCTCAAAAGCTCCGCGACGTTCCCGTCGGGACAACCGCTGTCTCCCTGTTCCGAAAACCGGCGTGAAGCTGGGCAACAACTCAGTCCGCCCCCCTTGGGGGGCGTCCTTTTTCGAACCCCTCGCTCCTTCCCCCGAATCTTCATTTTACCGTCCTTTTCCTCAAGCCGGGGTCCCGTTCTGCACAAATGTGCAGCTCGCCGATAATCTCCAAAAACAATTTTGCAGATGTCAATTTGTCTTTCTACACTTTGTTTGAGGATCTTCGAAGTGAGTCAAGCGGTATTAAGCGGATCTCCGTCGAGAGGAAAAGAAAATGTTATCCCAACACAAAGTCCGCGGCATGCGTCGCGGGGCCGTGCTCATCCTGGCCATGGTCTTCGTCCTCATGTTTTCGGCTCTGGCCGTCGCACTCGCGTCGTTCTCAGGGGCCAACATCCAGATCGCCTCCGGCCAACACAAGGTGAACAAGGCGCTCCACGCGGCCCAGTCCGGCCTGGAGTGCGCCAAGTACCTCGTCAACACGGCGAAGGACAGCGCCGGTTGGCCCGCGCCGACCGACAAGAACTACGTCACGGACGAGCAGGCCGACCTCGTGTGGGCGGCGCTGTGCCAGTACGCCCAGGACATCCGGATCGACGGCAAGAACGTGCCGGAACCGTCCGCCTTCGCCGGGGGAGTGGAACTCCTGATGCCGACCATGGATTTCGGCGACGGCAACGGGCAATTCACCCTGCGCCTGTTCCGATATGACACGGATCCTCGCGTCATCCACATCCAGTCGACCGGCACCGACGGAGACGCTGTCCGTCGCGTCACCATGACGATGAACGTCACCAAGGACCGCCAGGTCCTGGAATACGCGATCGCCACGCAGGGACGCATGTGGCTGACCGGCAACACCACCATTCACGGCAGCATCTACAGCTCGTACGGCCGCAAGTACAATTCTAACGGCACATATACTCTGCTGTCTCTGTCGCCGTTCAACATGACCAACGACTCGCGGGTGGAAGGCACGATCAACACTGTTCTGAGCCACAGCGACATGGCGTCGCGGTCCTATCAGCTCGAGACACTTACCGCGTCCAAGAAACCCAAATTCACCTTCGGAACCACCGTCTACGACGAAAACGGCAATGTCGTCACGGACAGCTATGGCATCATGGACGACGAAGGCTACATGCTCGACGCCGGCGGCGATCCGGTCTACGACGCGGAGGGCAAACGCGTTCCCGTGAACTTCGCCAACCGCATCTACAGCCCGGCCGACCAGATTCAAGGCTACCACGAGAACATCAACTACGGACAGCCTCGTTCCGCCCAGATAAACGGCATGCAAATCGGGGATTACAACACGGTTTCGTACAAAAACGCCATCCCCACGACTGTGCAATCGGCGTCGGCTTCGGTGATCGAAAACGGAGTTCTGGGCACCTCCGGTGTCCCCACCGTCATCGAGTACTTCCCTCATGCCCCGCTGTCCAGCGGCGGATACACCACCCGGTCGGGTAACAGTCTGCCTCTGAAACGGCATATCTACGAAAACAAAACCATTCGAGATGTAATCGTCGCGCAGGGCACAAACGCCCTGTTCAAGAATTGCACGTTCGAAGGAATTCTGTACGTCGACACCAACTACAACGGTCCGACGGTTTCCCTGCCGTCCTCTTACACCAGTTCTGCGATCAACTCGTTTCTGTCCACGGCCAAGAACTACAACAACATCCGCTTTGAGAACTGCACGTTCAACGGCGTGATCGTCACGAACACGCCGCAGGCCCTCAACAGCAACTGGTGGATGGGCAACAACCTGTATTTCACCGGCGAAGCGACCTTCGAGAACAAATCCTCGGTTAAAGAGGCGACGATCCTAGCGCCCCACTTCAACGTCAACCTGGGCAACACCAATCCCAACGCCAGCGAAAACAACGTGCTGACCGGCGCCATCGTCGGCGGGATCGTGGACGTTCGCGGCAACGCCCAAATCTACGGAACGATCATCTCAATGGCCGACACGTCGGCCTACAGCAGCGGCTACGTGACCAACATCGGCGTCACGCTCAATGACGGCGGCTCGGAAACCACCGAAGCCGGCGACGTCGGCGTCATCAGCATCACGCCGGACGAGGACACGATGCTTCCCAGCGGAATCAAGAGCCCGATCATCATCAAGCCGGACCCCAAGACGTATTGCGAAACGATATAGAGTCTGCCGTTGAAGAAGGTGGGTATCAGTAGAACTTCCTATGAGAGGGAGAACCATGAAACGAACACCAGTCAAAACACTCGTATTACTCGTGGAATTGCTCGCGGTCGTGGCGGCCTACCAGTTCATCCCCTGGAGCCCGCCGGCCACCGCTGCCCTGGCATGGCTGGGTGACGACGATCCGAACGAGGTCGGCGACCCCAATGCGGTGGACGATCCGCAGCCCGAATGCGTCTGGAGCCTCTCGCGGATCCAACTCGACGACGAACCTGCGGATCC
>JAGPGT010000045.1:0-14168 GCA_018055905.1 Phycisphaerae bacterium | reverse complement strand
TACATCGAACCGCTGACGCTCAAGTCGGTGACGGAGATCATCAAAGCCGAGCGTCCGGACGCCTTACTGCCGAATCTCGGCGGACAGACCGGCCTGAACCTGGCGTCGGAGCTTGCCACGGTAGGCGTGCTCGACGAATACGGCGTCCAGGTCATCGGCGTGAAAGTCGACGCGATCAAACGGGGCGAGGACCGCCAGGCTTTCAAAGAAACGATGCAGCGTCTGGGCATCGACATGCCGCGAAGCGAAATCGCCTATAGCGTCGAAGAGGCCGAGAAGATCGCGGAGAAGCTGGGCTATCCGGTCATCATCCGTCCCGCCTACACCATGGGCGGCACCGGCGGCGGCGCCGTTTTCAACATCGAAGAACTCCGGACGATCGCCAACCGGGGGCTGGACGCCAGTCTGGTCCACCAGATCCTCGTCGAGGAATCCGTTCTGGGCTGGGAAGAACTGGAACTGGAGGTGGTCCGGGATTCCAAGGGCCAAAAGATCACCATCTGCTTCATCGAGAATGTCGATCCCATGGGCGTCCACACCGGGGACTCCTATTGCACCGCTCCCATGTTGACCATCGACACCGCTCTCCAGGAACAGCTTCAGAAATACTCCTACGACATCGTCGACGCCATCGGAGTCATCGGTGGTACGAATATCCAGTTCGCCCACGATCCCGCCACCGGTCGGGTGGTCATCATCGAAATCAACCCACGAACGAGTCGCTCTTCTGCCCTGGCTTCCAAGGCCACAGGTTTCCCGATCGCGTTCGTCTCAGCCCTGCTGGCGGCCGGAATGACCCTCGACGAGATCCCCTACTGGCGGGACGGAACCTTAGACAAATATACCCCTTCCGGCGACTATGTCGTCGTCAAGTTCGCTCGGTGGGCCTTTGAGAAATTCAAGGGCGTGGAAGACCGCTTGGGCACCCAGATGCGAGCCGTCGGCGAGGTGATGAGCATCGGGAAGAATTACAAAGAGGCCTTTCACAAGGCCATCCGTTCCCTGGAAAACGGTCGTCACGGGCTGGGGTTCGCCAAGAATTTCAACAAGCTGTCCCTCGATGAGTTGATGGCCATGTTGACCTACCCCACAAGCGAGCGGCAATTCATCATGTACGAGGCCCTTCGCAAAGGTGCCAGTATCGATGCCATTTACGACAAAACGCGGATCAAACATTGGTTCATTCAACAGATGGCGGAGTTGGTCGCTCTGGAAGAAAAAATCCTTCAGTACAAGGGTAAAATGTTACCCGACCCACTTCTGATTCAGGCCAAGAAGGATGGGTTCGCCGACAAGTATCTCGCCAAGCTGCTCGGCGTCCCGGAGGCCCAGATCCGTGCCCAGCGGATCAAGCTCGGCGTAACACAAGCCTGGGATGCCGTCCCCGTCAGCGGGGTGGAAAATGCGGCCTACTATTACTCAACCTACAACGGCCCCGACAAAGTCCCTGTCAGCAACCGTCGCAAGATCATGGTCCTCGGCGGGGGCCCTAACCGTATCGGTCAAGGCATCGAGTTCGACTACTGCTGTGTCCATGCCGCCTTCACGCTCCGCGACGAAGGCTACGAGTCGATCATGGTCAACTGCAACCCTGAGACGGTCTCCACCGATTACGACACCTCGGACAAACTCTACTTCGAACCGCTGACGGTCGAGGACGTGTTAAGTATCTATGAGAAAGAAAAGCCCGAAGGCGTGATCGTTCAGTTTGGCGGGCAGACCCCGCTCAATATCGCCACTGAGCTGGCTCAGGCGGGTGTCAAGATCATCGGGACCTCGCCCGAGACGATCGACCTGGCGGAAGACCGAGATCGGTTCCGCGTCGCGATTCGCAAAATGGGTATTCCTCAACCTGAGTCCGGCATGGCAGGCAGTCCGGAAGAAGCCATCAAGATCGCAGACCAGATCGGCTATCCGTTGATGGTGCGTCCATCTTTCGTCTTGGGCGGCCGGGCGATGGAAGTCGTCCACGACGAGGAGATGCTCCGTCTCTATGTCGCCAAGGCGGTCGAAGTCTCGCCGGAACGGCCTATCCTGATCGATAAATTCCTGGAGAACGCAACCGAGACCGAGGCCGACGCCATCGCCGATGGGATCGACGCCTTCGTCCCGGCGGTCATGGAACACATCGAACTGGCGGGTATCCATTCCGGCGACTCGGCCTGCGTGATCCCGCCGGTGAGCATCCCCAAAAAGCATCTGGACACGATCTGTGATTACACCCGTCGAATCGCTGTGGAATTGAATGTCATCGGACTGATGAACATCCAATACGCGATCTGCAACGACGTGGTCTACATCCTCGAAGCCAACCCACGGGCGTCACGAACGGTGCCCCTGGTGTCGAAGGTCTGCAACGTGGGTATGGCCCGCCTGGCAGTGCAGTGCATGCTCGGGAAGAAACTCTCGGAGCTCGGCCTAACCCACAAGAAGATCCCCCACTTCGGCGTCAAGGAGGCGGTTTTCCCGTTCAACATGTTCCCGGAGGTGGACCCGCTGCTCGGGCCGGAGATGCGGTCGACGGGCGAAGTGCTGGGCATGGCCCGTTCCTTCGGCTTGGCGTTCTTCAAATCGCAGCAGGCGGCCAAATCGGAACTGCCCCTGGAGGGCACCGTGCTGATAACGGTCACCGACGCCGACAAGAAAGACGCCGTCAAAGTGGCCAAGGAGTTCCAGAAGCTCGGCTTCCGGATCAAAGCGACCGAAGGCACCTGCAAGAGTCTGATCGACGGCGGCGTGCAGGCCGAGCCGATCCTCAAGATGTACGAGGGGCGGCCCAACATCGCCGACGCCATCAAAAATGGCGAGATCCAACTCGTCATCAACACACCCGCCGGCAAACTGAGCAAGACCGACGACTCCTACATCCGCAAAACCGCCATCAAATACAAAGTTTCGTACATCACGACAACCGCAGCTGCCGCCGCTGCGGTCAAGGGGATCGCGGAAACGCGGGCCAGCGGCGGCGCTCCTGTCCGTTCGCTCCAGAGTTACCATGCAGAAATCAAGTAACCTCGCCTCGAAGAGCACAGGCAGATCCGATTTCTGCTGTCGATATCTGTTTGCCCGTCCCTTTCGAAATTCCCGATTGCGGTTTGCTGCGCATGAAGTCTTGGGGTATGATCGAACCCTATGGCAAATTATTTGAACAACCTGTTGTGGTTCGAGGATCAGGACTGGTCGGATGAAGCGGACTCCCCCGCGAAGAATCCGATGGAACCCTACCTGAACAACGACAGCCAGGAATTCGAAAACGAGCTTACCTCTATGAAGTTACCCGAAGTCATTGGCATCTTGCCGATTCGTAATACGGTGGTGTATCCCGGAACCGTGACCCATCTGGCCGTGGGTCGGGAACGCAGCAAAACCCTCCTGGCCGATGTCGAACCCAACGATTCAGTCATCGGATTGCTGACCCAGCGAAATCCAGACATCGATCGGCCTGACTTCGGCGATCTGTATTCCGTCGGTACGACGGCTTCGGTCCTCAAGACGATCAAAATGCCTCAAGGCTCTCTCAACATCGTCGTGCACGGGATCGCTCGATTCCGGATCGTGGAACGGATCGCCACCGAACCGTACCTGAAGGCCAAGGTCGAGATGCTCAAAGTCGAAACAAAAATGACCAAAGAGCTCCAGGCAATGATGGTCACTGTTCGACGCACCGCCAACCGCGTGATCGCCCTGAGTCCGAACGTCCCGGAAGAGGCTTCGGTCCTATTGGAGAACATCGAAGACCCCTCCTCGTTGGCGGATTTTCTGGCCGCCAATCTTTCGATGGAGATCCCGCAGAAACAGGACCTGCTCGAAGAACTGGACCCGGGCAGACGGCTCGAGAAGATCTCCGTCGCCTTGGCCCACCAGCTCGAAGTGCTCGAACTGAGCCACAAAATTCAGGGTCGAGTACGCGAGTCGATCGACAAAACCCAGCGGGAGTACTTTCTTCAAGAACAACTCAAAGCCATCCAGACGGAACTGGGGCAGCAGGACGCCCGAACGGAAGAACTGCGTGAACTCCGGGAGAACATCGCCAAAACGAAGATGCCCAAGGTCGTGGAACAAGAGGCCTTGCGGGAGTTGGACCGGCTCGGCAAAATCCCGGCGGCTTCGCCCGAGTACAGCGTCATCCGGACATACCTCGACTGGGTTTGTGAACTGCCCTGGTCAGTGCGGACGGAGGATCAGCTCGATATCAAGCGAGCCGAAAAGGTCCTCAACCACGATCATTACGACTTGGTCAAGATCAAGAAACGGATTCTCGAGTTCCTGGCCGTGCGGAAACTCAACCCCACCGGAAAAAGCCCCATCCTGTGCTTCATCGGTCCTCCCGGCGTCGGCAAGACCTCCCTGGGCAAATCGATCGCCCGCTCCATGGGACGCAAGTTCGTGCGGATCTCGCTCGGAGGCATCCGCGACGAGGCCGACATCCGCGGCCACCGTCGTACCTACATCGGCGCCCTGCCCGGACGGATTCTACAGGAACTGCGAAAGTGCCACAGCCGCAACCCGGTTTTCATGCTCGACGAGCTGGACAAAATCGGCGCCGATTTTCGCGGAGACCCCGCCAGCGCCCTGCTGGAAGTGCTCGACCCCGAACAGAACAATTCGTTCACCGACCACTATCTCGATCAGCCGTTTGACCTGTCGAACGTTATGTTCATCGGCACAGCCAATTACGCCGAGCCGATCCCGCCGGCACTGCAGGACCGCATGGAGATCATTGAGTTGCCCGGTTACACCGCCCAAGACAAACTCAAAATCGCCAAGCGGTATCTCGTCCCCCGGCAGTTGAAGGAACACGGCCTTCGGAAGAACCAGCTCACCTTCAAAGACCAGGCTCTGACCACGATCATCGGCAGTTATACGCGAGAGGCCGGCGTGCGGAATCTGGACCGTCAGATCGCCTCGGTATGTCGGGCGGTAGCCACAGAAATCGCACGCGGCGACCGGAAGAGACGAACGATCGACAAAAAGGACCTGGCCGCGATTCTGGGACCGGTCCTATACGAATCCGAATTGGCCCTGCGAACAGGCATTCCCGGTGTCGCGACCGGGCTGGCCTATACCCCTGTCGGGGGCGAACTGCTGTTCATCGAGTCGGCGATGATGCCCGGCAAAGGACATCTGCAACTGACCGGCCAGATCGGCGGCGTGATGAAAGAGAGCGCCCAGGCGGCGTTCTCCGTCGTCAAGGCCAACGCCCGCAAGCTCAGACTCGACGAGAGGCTCTTCAGTCGGTCGGACTACCACATCCATGTGCCCGCCGGTGCGGTCCCCAAGGATGGTCCCAGCGCAGGGGTCGCAATGTTTACGTCCCTGGTGAGCCTGCTGTTGCACAAGCCCACTCGCCCGGAAGTCGCCATGACCGGGGAGATCACGCTTCGCGGTCTAGTGTTGCCCATCGGTGGGCTTAAGGAAAAACTTCTGGCCGCCAAGGAAGCGGGGATCAAGACCGTAATCTTGCCCGCAAGAAACAAAAAAGACATCGCGGACATCCGCATCGAGACAATCAAAGGATTGGACTTGCAGTTCGTCGAAAACACCGATGAGGTCTTGAGAATTGCGTTGGGCCTGTAGGGAACCCTCTGCGTCGTCCTCACGCCGGATGAGTGATCGCTTGCATAACCTTCACCACATCGACCATCTCGGGAACGTCGTGCACTCGGACCATGGACACCCCCGCCGTTGCGCAATGCGCCACCACTGCAGCGGTTCCAGAGACTCGCTCGGCCGGCAGGTTTCTGTCGGTCAGTTTGCCGATGAACCCCTTGCGGCTGGGCCCTACCAGGACGCGGTAACCGGTTGCGACAAACCTGTGGAGATTTCGCAACAGCGACAGGTTGTGCTCTAACGTCTTGCCGAATCCGATCCCAGGATCAATAAACACCCTTTCCTTTAAAATCCCCCGTCGGATCGCCTTCTCGGCTCGTGCGACCAGAAAGTCGCGGACCTCCGTCACCACGTCGTCGTATCGGGGATCCGCCTGCATCGTGGCGGGAATCCCCTGCATGTGCATCAGGATCACCGGAACTTGCTGCTGCGCCGCCAGTTCCGCCATGCGATCGTCGGCCAAGGCGGTAATGTCGTTGAGGATCGAAGCGCCGGCCAACAGCGCCGCCCTTGCCACTTCAACATCCGTCGTATCGATGCTGATGGGAACCTTGGCCCGCTCGGCCAAAGTCCTGATCACAGGGACCGTCCTGCGGATCTGCTCGGCCGGCGGAACCGGCTTCGACCCGGGTCGTGTCGATTCCCCCCCCACATCGATCACCGCGGCGCCCTGCGATACCATCTGTAAGCCATGTTCGACCGCAGTCTGCGGATCGAGGAACTGCCCACCGTCGCTGAAGGAGTCCGGCGTGACGTTCAGAATCCCCATCACCAGACATCCACCCGAAAAATCCAGTCGGCCACGTGGCCATTGCACCACAGGGTTCATCATGCGGTCTCTTCCACCCCAAAGCCGATGCCGCGGAGCTTTCTCGCGAGACTCTCGCGGAACTTGTCCAAGAGGACCGTCGTATTCTGGAACTCGCGACGGACGGGGTAATTCTTTCTCAATGCGTCGAAAAACCCACCTCGGCCCTCGGGAGGTTGAGCGGCGATCTGCCGGGTATTCCGATCGTCTTTTGCGATGCTGTAAATCCGCTCGACAATCCGGGCGAGCAATTCCTCGTCGCTCTCACCATCGGTCCCAACCTCCAGCCGAGGGATCTCGGACACAGGCAGAAAGTCCTTCACGTCGAATTTCGGCGTCAGGCCGAAGTGTCCGCAGAGAGATCGGTAGATCATAATCATTCCGGCGACCTTTCCGTCAAAGGAGTAGCCCGCAATGTGCGGCGTCGCGAGATCCACCATGTCCAGCAACTCTACGTCGATGTTGGGCTCGCCTTCCCAGACGTCCAGCACCACCGCCCCCAGCCGGCCGGCTCGAATCGCAGCTTTGAGAGCCTGCGTCTCGACCACCGCGCCCCGCGAGGCATTCAGGAAAACCACCCCCCGTTTCAGACGGGCAAAGAAACCCGCGTCGGCCAGATGAAACGTCTTGTCGATTCCTCCCCGCGTCAGCGGCGTGTGAATCGTGATAAAATCGCAGTCGTACAACATCTCCAACGGAACGTACTGCGGATCCTTCGTCTGGCGCTGCAACGGCGGGTCGTTTCTCACGACCCGCATGCCAAGCCCTTCGCACTTGCGTGCGACGCGCCCGCCCACGTTGCCCACACCGATGACGCCGATCGATTTGCCTTCCAGGACGACCTTCCTTCGTCGGGCCACCTCCAGCAAACCTGCAATCACATATTCCGCAGCAGAGTTGGCGTTCGACCCGGGCGCCGAGGAAAACCCAATGCCGCTGCGATGAAGGTACGACACATCGACATGATCGAAACCGATCGTCGCGGTGCCGACGAAACGCACCTTGCTGCCGGCCAGCAACGACTCATTCACCGCCGTGACACTCCGTACGAGCAACGCATCTGCCTCGGCCACCACTTCAGGCGTGATCTCGCGACCGTTCAAAACTCGGACCTCGCCAACCGAAGAAAAGCACTCGCGAACGAAAGGAATATTCGCATCCGCCACGATTCTCATAGTACCTCACAAACCAAAACCCGCGATTCCCGTCCCACAGTGCGGACATTTCGAGTTCTCGATTCGATTGGCGACGATCTGGTATCCCATGCGTTCGATAAGCATCCGCCCGCAACCGGGACAATACGTGCTCTCCGATTTTTCCCCGGGCACGTTGCCCAGATAGACATAACGCAGACCTGCCGCCTTGCCGATCTCTGCAGCACGGCGCAGGGTCTCCAGCGGCGTCGCCTCGGACCGCGTGTACCTGTACTGAGGATAAAACCGACTGATGTGCCAGGGCACCTCGGGTCCGACCTCGCTTACGAGAAATTCCGCCAACTTGCGAAGCTCCTCCTCGGAATCATTCCGACCTGGCAGCAACAGCGTGGTGATTTCCATCCAAATCCCCGTGTTCCGGGCGATATACGAAATGCAGTCCAAGACCGGCTGAAGCCGGGCCGAACAGAGGGTGCGGTAGTACTCGTCGCTGAAGGCCTTGAGATCGACATTGACGCCATCCAACCACTCGGCGGCAAAGTCGATCGCCTCGCGGGTCATGTAACCGTTCGAGACGAATACGTTGGCCAGCCCCTGCGCCTTGGCGGCTTTGCCGCACTCCTGGGCCAGCTCCATGAAGACCGTCGGCTCAGTGTACGTGTACGCAACGCTTCTGCATCCGGTGCGAACGGCGGCTTCCACGATCTGTTCGGGCGAAAGCCGCTCCCCTTCGACCCGTCCGGTTACCAGGGCTGCTTGGCTGATCTGCCAGTTCTGGCAGAACTCGCAACGGAAATTACAGCCGACCGCGGCGATGGAAAAACTCCGACTGCCAGGTAGGAAATGGAACAGGGGCTTTTTCTCGATCGGGTCCGGATTGCCTGCGACGACCTTGCCGTAGTTGAGCGAGTAGAGCTTCCCGTCAATATTCTTCCGCACGGCGCAATGCCCCAACTTCCCCTCGGCAATCTGGCAACTGAAACCGCACAGCCGGCAATGCACCCGCCTGCCTTCGAGAGGCGTCCACAGCACAGCGGGTTTTAGGGCTTCCGTCGGTTCCATCGGTTCGGTCCGGATTCTCGTTCTTTGCCGGCAACTACAACAGTCCGTAGCTGCGGGCGATCAGCTTGATCGGATGCATCGTACTTGTCGGGGCGATGTGCTCAATCTGCATCTTGCAGGCGGCGCATTCCGTCAGGACATTCCGGGTTGGAGCTTTCGCCAGAGCCGCCTTGAGGCTTTCGGAAATCTCGGTTGCCAGTTCGTAGTTTTTCTGCTGCATGCCGAACGTGCCGGACAGGCCGCAACAGCCCGCTTGTAAGTCCGCAACGTCGATCTTGAAGTGCTCCTGCAAGAGCCGCAGCGTTACGGTTTCATCGCCGACCGCGCACAGATGACACGGCAGGTGATAGACGAACTTCTCACCGACACCGTGGACCGAGGGTTTGAGCTTGCCCCCGGCGCGCAGGGCCGCCAGGTAGTTCATCAACTCCGACGTATGGGCCGCGACGAGGGCTGCGTCCTCGCCTGCGATGTAGTGGCGCATCTCCTCCCTCAGGCACAGGGCGGCGCTGGGCTCGGAGCAAACGACCTTGCAGCCGGCGCGGACCGCCTTGGCCAGGTTCTTGACGCTGTAGGCGAGGTCGCGTCGCGCCTGGCGAACATCGCCGTAGACGATCGCCGGCAGCGGAGACGGACGCTGATCGGGAAGGATCACCTCGACCCCGTTGTGCCGCAGGACATCCAGGACCGCGAAGCCCAGTTCGTGGTCGTTGAAATTGGCGTAGGTATCGACGAAATAGGCGACTTTGTCGACCGGGTTAATGACCGATCCTTGAGCCACGAGGTATTTGGCGCCGGCCTTGAGGAACGAACCCCGCGCGAACTGCGGCATGCTTCGTCGTTTGTCGATGCCGGTGGCCTTCTCCAGCAGCCACTTGGAGATGGGCAGCTTCATGGCGACATTCGACAAGGGGCTGAACAAGCTGCCCATCCAACTGAGATACCGATTGCGGCTCAAGAAAAACTCGGTCCGGCGGAGCCCCTTACGGCGTACGTACTCGGCGCGAGCCGCGGTCATCAGCATGGAGATGTTGGTCCCCGAGGGACACTGCCGTTCGCACATCTTGCAATTGACACATAGATCCAAGAATTTGCGGAATTCGGGCGACTCGAAGTCCTTTTCGCTGAGTTGTCCGGTCACCCAGTAATGGAGCAGGTTGGCCTTGGCTCGGGAGCTGCCCAACTCCTCGCCCGTGGCGCGGAACACCGGACACATCCGCAACGAGGGTTCCCGTCCCAAACACAGGCCGCAGCCGTAGCACTGTTCGAATTCCAGTTCCAGCTCGTTGGCGTTGAAGAGCATCTCGGACCGCGTCCGCTCCGGTAGAATCGGCCGCTCCCGCCGGAGGTTCTTGAACATGACGTCGGGATCTTCGTTGAGGATCTTGCCGGGATTCATCAGGCCGGCGGGGTCGAAGATCGCTTTGACCTTCTTGAGGATATCGTAGTATGCGTCGCCGTACTGCCGCCGGACATAGCTGGCGCGGATCAGACCGACGGCGTGCTCGCCGCTGATGGAGCCGCCGAGCGACCAGGCCAGGGTGAAGACCTCCTCCGCGATAGCCTTCATCTTGTCCCGATCCCGCGGATCGCCCAAGTCCAGGTACGGCCGCAGGTGCAGTTCGCCGTCGCCGGCATGACCGAAGTAACATATCGAGATGTCGTGCTTCTTCTGAATTTTCTCCAACCCCGCGATGTAATCGCCCAAACGGCGGTAATCGACGCTCACGTCCTCCATGAATTCCGCTGGGTGCTGTCGCCTGCGTTTTCGGTACAGCAGCGGCCCTGCGTCCTTGCGGGATTTCCACACGCGGGCCTGGGCCCTGGGATCGGTGATGATCGTCCGGCCGCTTGCTCCTTTCCCCACCGCGGCGTCTGTCGCCTGGATTTTTTCGAGGACTTCGTCGGCCGAGGCCCCCACGTGCTCGATCAGAAGAACCGCCGCGGCGCCGGCAGGCAGGATATCCCGGTACTGGGGAAGTTGGTCAATTGCCAGATTGATCAACGATCGATCCATCAGCTCGCAGGCAACCGGATGGGTGTCCACAATCGTGGGCACCGCTTTGGCCATGCTGTCGAAGGAATCGAACTCCAGCTGGAGCAGGCCTTTGACCGCCGGCAACGGCACCGCCCGAAGGGTGACGCTCGTAAAGATTGCCAGCGTCCCCTCCGAACCCGCCAGCATCCGAGCCAGATCGATTTGATCGCCGTGACAAATGCCTGCGATGTGATAGCCGGTGCGATTCCGCTTTGTCGCAGGCTGGGCCTTGTCGATGACCGCTTGGTTGGCCGTCAGAAGCGACCTGCATTCTCCGGCAATGGACTGCCCCCTGCCGGCGAGCCTCTGCGGATCGACCCCATTGCCGAAATCGAGAATCGTTCCGTCGGATAGTACCACTTCGACGGCTTCCACGTAGGCCGAGGTGTGGCCGTACTGGAGGGAGTGAGCGCCGGTGGCGTCATTGCCCACGACGCCGCCGAGGGTGGCACGGTTGGCGCTCGAGGGATCGGGGCCGATCTTGCGTCCGGACGAAGCCAGTCGTTGGTTCAGATCGTCGAGCACGACTCCGGGCTGGCACGTGACGAAATCGCCGTCGATCCGCGTGATCCCTTTCATATAACGGGTCATGTCCAGGACGATCCCGCTGCACAACGACTCTCCCGCGACACCGCTGCCCGCCCCGCGCGGGGCCACAGGAATTCCCAGATCCCTCGCATACCGTACCACTGCGACGACATCCTGCACGTCCTGCGGCGCCACGACGCACTGCGGAACGATCCGATAACTGCTCGAATCCGTGCTGTACGCAACCCGGTGGATAATGTCGGCGAAAACGTCTCCCCGCACGAGCTTCGTCAATCCGGCGGCAATTTGAGATGGCTCGATCTGCGTCATGGCTCCTTGCGATCGTTATTGAAAATCCCGGGGTAGGAATTGCGACGAACCGACGGACCCGCTCATCCGCAGCACCGCCAGATCGTCCTCGCCGACTTGGCCGTTGATGAACTGCTGAACCACCGGATGGGGATGATTGCGGATGTGGTCGGCGTCCCCGTCGGCGACGATCCTGCCGTTGTGAAGCATGATGATGCGGTCTGCCACTTTGTACGCGCTTTTCATGTCGTGTGTTACGACGACACTCGTTACACCCAATTCGCGTTTGAGCTTCAAGACCAGTTCGCTGATGATGTCCGAGCGGATGGGATCCAATCCGGTGGTGGGCTCGTCATACAGGATCACTTCTGGGTTCAAGGCGATCGCCCGGGCCAGGGCCGCTCGCTTTCGCTGGCCGCCGGAGAGCCTGGCGGGGAAGTAATTCTGAAAACCGTCCAAGCCGACCATCGCCAGTTTCATCTTGACGATGTCGTCCACCTCCCGCCAGTTGCGGATCTTCATATGCTGACGGATCGGAAACAGGATGTTCTCCGCGATCGTCATGCTGTCGAAGAGCGCCCCCTCCTGAAACAGATACCCGAACTGAGTGCGAATCCCGTTCAGTTCTCGTTCGCTCAGATTGTCCACCCGACGGCCTTTAAAATACACCTCGCCCTCGGTGGGCCTCTGCAACACAATGAAATGCTTGATCAGAACCGTCTTGCCGCATCCGCTGGGACCGATGACAACGGTCGTCTTGCCCTTTTCAATGGACAGATTGACGTTGTCGAGCACCAGCTTTCGGCCGAACCTCTTGGTGAGGTTGCGTACCTCAATGATCGTATCTCCCACATCGACCGGACGATCCTGATCCCTCATTTTTTCCAAAGCGGGCACTCCCAGACGGTGACCAACTCGGCCCGAGGCAATTCCGGCCTCAGGTCACAATGCTCTTGACAGGCCAGAAAATCTCATAGATGCTCTTGAAAATCACTGCCAACGCGAAATCGAGGGCGAGAATCGAGATGAAACTGGCGACGAAGGCTTCAGTGCACGCTTGGCCGACGCCGTGAGCTCCTTCCCGACAGTTGAATCCCTTGTAGCAACTGATCACCGCGATCGCGCCACCGAAAAAGAAAGCCTTCACAATCCCGATGGACACATCCCATAGAGCTACTGCCGCGGCGCTGAACGTCCAGTAAGCCCGACTGTTGATGCCAAACTGCAGAAAACTCACCAGAGCCCCACCGACCACGCCCATCAGATCGGCGAAAATCGTCAGAACCGGCGTAAGCAACAGACACGCCAGCAGTCGCGGCGCCACGAGATGGCGAATGGGGTCGGTGCCCATGCTTCGAACCGCATCGATCTGCTCGGTTACATTCATCGTACCCAACTCGGCGGTCAGAGCCCCGCCGATGCGTCCAGCCAGCATTACCGCCGCCAACACCGGGCCCAGTTCTTTCACCACCGAGATGTTGATCAACACACCCAGATGCTCTTCGAGCCCCATGCCGGCAAGCTGATCGTAGGCTTGCACCGCCAAGGTCATTCCGACAAACGCGCCGGTGATCATGATCACAGGCACGCTATGCACCCCAATAATGAACATCTGCGTCCAGATGAGAGGAAACGTGGATTTGCGGGCAAGGCCGCGAACAGAGGTAACTGTAGATCGCCAGGCAAACCGGCCGAATCGACCGGCGTTGACCACATCCTCGATAGCCTTGGCGCCCAGCGCGGCAATCATTGCAGATATCCTATCCATAACAACGAACGGGCGTTATGCGCGGGCGAACACAAGCCGCACAGCGTCTTTGCTTGTAGCAGTCCGTCAGGAAAATGTCAAGATCGCTACTGGGACAGAGGTTCGAAAACCCGGACGGTGTTCTTGCCGGAGTGCTTGGCGATGTAGAGGGCTTGATCGGATCGACTGGTAATATCCTCGGGATTCACGTCTGCGCCGTATTCCCCGACTCCGACGCTGATCGACAGCGGAATTTGCTCGTGCTGCCACAGCAAAGGCGAACGCCCCACAGCGTCCACGATGCGTTCGCATACGATCTTGGCCGCATCAAGGCTGGTACTGGGCAGAATGATGGCGAACTCATCGCCTCCATACCGGGCGGCCAAATCGATCTGACGAATACATTCCTTAATGCGATGGCTGATTTCGACGATCGCGCGGTCGCCTGCGCGATGGCCGTGGACGTCGTTGATCTTTTTGAGGTTGTCGACATCGGCCATAATCAGAGAGACGGTCCCCCCGTGCCGACGGGACCGCCACAATTCCCGTTCCAAGGCTTCATAGAAGGTCTTGTGGTTCATCAGACCGGTCAGACCGTCTGTGGTCGCCTGTCGTTGCATCCGTTCGAAAAGACGGATATTCCCGATCGAGGCACCGACGAGCTGGCCGAACAGCTCAATCAGAGCGATGTCCTCTCCATTGAAATCCTCTATATCTGCCTTGTCGGCCAAGTTCAAGACGCCGACCACTCGCTCATGACAGATCAGCGGCACAATCGCGCAATTGCGGGTGCTGTAATTCTTTGCATAACTGCGCTGGGATCGTCGAATGACGGGCTTGGTGTGCAAGTCGATGTTGCCCGTCAGGATCAGGCCCCTGCTCTTGACGGCCATAACCATCGGCGACGGCGGT
>JAGPGT010000238.1:1980-4938 GCA_018055905.1 Phycisphaerae bacterium | reverse complement strand
TGACGGACTACCCCCGTTTCCGCGAGTTGGGCTACGACTGTGGTTCGGGCCCGACGGAATCACTGTGTGGCCGGTTGACCGCCCGGCTCAAGGGCCCCGGCATGAGGTGGGACCAATCCAACGCCGAGGCGATGATGGCCTTGGCCAGTGTCTATCACAGCGGCCAGTGGGACCTCTACTGGAAATCCGAACGGACGGCGGCATGAACACTGCCAGGATTTCTCCTCGCACACTTGCCGAAGTTGCCGAACGCGTCTTCTTAAGGTCCTTGAACCGGTTCGGCACGGCGGGTATACTACAGGGTTGCGGCTGTCGGGGTCAGGGTGGGATGACCACGCGCCGGAAAACGACTTTTTGCGGGCAGGATATGACCGACGCATTGAAAAAAATCAACCAAGACATCGTTCCTGTTACGCAGTGGTTCCCGCAGGGCCGAGGTTGGGCCGAACCCCTTCCCTGGGTAATCGCTGGACCCTGCAGCGCCGAGTCCGCCGAGCAGATGCTGGCGACCGCACGGGGAGTGGTGGTCTCGCCACACGTGAAGGCCTTCCGTGCGGGGATCTGGAAACCCAGGACCAGGCCCAACTCTTTCGAGGGCATCGGTGCCGAGGGACTGGACTGGTTGACGCGGGTCAAGGCCGAGACCGGCCTACCGACCGCGACGGAGGTGGCCAACCGTCGGCACGTTGAACTGTGCCTGGAACACGGCGTGGACATCTTGTGGATCGGGGCCCGCACAACGGTGAGCCCGTTTTCGGTTCAGGAGATCGCCGACGCTCTTCGCGGCTCGGACATTCCGGTCTTTGTGAAGAACCCGATCAACGCGGAGTTGGCCCTGTGGGTGGGGGCGATCGAGCGGCTGTACGCCGTCGGCGTGCGGAAGCTCGGGGCGATCCACCGCGGGTTTTCCACCTACGGCCAGATGCAGTTCCGAAACGATCCGAAGTGGCAGATCCCGATCGAGCTCAAACGCCTGCTGCCCAACCTTCCGTTGATCTGTGACCCCAGCCATATCACCGGCAGCCGCCAGCTCGTCGAGCCGGTCTCGCAGATGGCGATGGATCTGGGCATTCAGGGCCTGATCATTGAGTCGCACATCGACCCGGACCATGCGCTCAGCGACGCAAAACAGCAGGTCACGCCGGAGGAGCTGTGTCGGATGCTGGAGCGACTCAAGGTACGAAACGCCGGGATCACCGACCGTGAGGTCAAGCGCAAGATCGCCCAGTTCCGCGCTGAGATCAGTCAGGTGGACGTGCGGATCATCCAGGACTTGGCCGAGCGGATGAGATGGGTCGACGAGATTGGACGGCTCAAGCATGAGCACAACATCCCGGTTTTGCAGATTGATCGTTGGGAGAACCTGCTGGGAGACCACATTACGCGGGGTCAGAAAGAAGGGTTGGACGCGGAGTTCATCAAGGCACTGTTTGAGCTGATCCACGCCCAGGCGGTCAAGCGGCAACTCTGACAGCGTGCGGTTCCCCGCACTCTGTCATTCCCCTGTAAAGTGGGAAAATCTACTGCCTTGAACATGGCTGTTCCCACGGTTTCTCGATTCTTACTTTCGCAGGAATGGCAAAGTCTCTGTGGTGAGAGTCCGCTTCACTCCCGCAAAGCAAAGAGTTTGTCCGGTTTTGGGGGACCGTCCATTTCGAAGGGACCCAAAACATGCGAAAATCCGATGGGCTGAAGGAATCTCGCAAGGGAATAACGTCTCTCGAAACTGGGGAACTAGGATTCGAACCTAGACTAAATGATCCAGAGTCATTTGTGCTGCCGTTACACTATTCCCCAAACAGCCTATTCAGGCGAACAAGAGCCAGCTTATCACAAGCCGGCGGGATTTTCAAATCGAAAATATTGAATCAACTTCCATCCGCAAGGCAACAAAAAAGTCGCCAGAACGATTTTCAGCACGTCTGCGACCAAGAACGGGTACAGACCTACCGACAGGACCGAACTGCCAAGTGGTCTGTCCAACAGAGTGTTCAGACAGGCCAGCCACGCCAATCCGCAAGCGTACATCGCGACACTGCCTAGAATCATCGCCAACATTGTGGTCACAGCCCGGCGGTCCCAACCCCGCTCGGCCAAGGCACCGACGATGAAGGCCGCCGGGAGGAAACCCAAAAGAAAGCCAGCGGTAGGTCCGAAAAATATGGCCGGACCGGCTTTTCCCTGCGCGAACACGGGCAACCCCATCAGACCCTCGGCCAAGTACGCCAAGACGCACAACACGCCCCGTTGCGACCCGAGCAACGCGGCCAACATCAGCACCGCAAAGGTCTGTCCTGTCACTGGGACGGGAAACCCTGCCGCGATTTGCGCCGAACCGGCGATGACGAACGAACCGCCTATGACCAAGACTATGTCATAAATGCGAGCGTACCTTTTCTCTGCAGGGCGAACGAGATCGGCGATTGTCAATCCGGCTATCATATGCTCATCGTAAAAAGAAACACGAATTACTCACCGCAGCACCGCAGAACGCCAGAAACGTTCTTGCCGCGGACCAGGTGGCAATTATATCGTTCCCCCGTCCGGCGTCAAACGGCTTTCACACCTCAAAGCAGAAGAGAAGAGTTGGTGTTCTTGAAACCAGGGAGGCGATATTCCGCGGCCCTTTCCAAGAAGGCAAAGCCTTGAAAAGAATTCCGTTGGCGTCTCACGGCCCATCCGGAAGCCTCTTTTTTTCTTTTTTCCTCTGCGGTAACATAAAACACCGTGGGTTCACAAGTTGGTGGAAATAATCCCGCTGGGCAGTTGCCCGTCCTGGAGAGTGGTATCGATGGATCCAAACCGCGTCGTCCGACGGCCTGAACCGTTCATCCGCAAGCACGTCCTGATCCTGATGACGCTCGCAGGGGTCGTGAGCATCGCATGTTTCATCGTCGTGGTGGTTTTGCCCTCTCCGAAAGGACCCATGTTCAAGGATCCGCTTCGCAGTTTCATCAC
>JAGPGT010000238.1:0-1880 GCA_018055905.1 Phycisphaerae bacterium | reverse complement strand
TTGTCGGTGATCACACGAATCGCGTGGGCGTTCTTGACCTTTTCGTAGACCAATCTGCTGATCCGCTGAATCTCGTTGTAATCGCTGCACATGCCATCGGACATAATTTGACGCGTGATTCCAATCATGTGGGCATGTCGGAGGCGTGGGTTCGCGTCGATCGCGGCAAGCATAGGCCGACGGAAGGTCTGGAGCTCGCCCTTGGCTCCTTGTGCGGCGTAGATACTGACGTCCGCAGCCAGCAAGGCGTCTTTTATTATGTCGGGGAATGGGATCGGCCGGACACCGAAGTCCTCCATCACAAAGAAACGGGCGGGTTTGTCCGCTCTTTTCTCCGCGGCGTCTCGCAATGCTGAGCCGATTTCGAGCGTCTCTTTGTCTGTGATGACGACCAGCGTTTCATTTTTTTGGACTCTCAAGCAGTTGTCGATGGCTTGTCTGACGCCTTCCGCAATCGTTCCCATGCGGTTTTCTCCTCAAATCCGCCGGTCATTGTGGTTCTGGCAGCACGTCGCTGATCTCAGTGTTGCCATCATAGCATGCAGCACGGTTCTGTCCATACGGTTGATTCGTTGATTGATTTGCCCTACACTGAAGCGGATTTTGTTGGGGATACACGACGTGGGTAGATTCGCGGTCAAACGAGAATGGTTGGATCGCAACAAGACAGTAGGCTGTCTGTGCCTTGTTCTGTTGTTTTGTTATATGTCACAGGCTGCCTTGATCCCTCCGATCCAAGACTGGTTCCCGCAGGCGCCGCCTCTGCCGCCGGTGACGGGAAACAGGGTGGAAGTCTCGACCGTGGAGGGGCTCGTTCGGGCCATCGAACAGGCCCGGCCCGGCCAGACGATCCTCGTCGCCGAGGGGCACTACCTGATGCCTCGTTACATCGAGATCCGAGCCGACCGCGTGACCCTGCGGGGAGCGTCGGGCCAGCGGGAACGAGTCATCCTCGACGGGGTCCAGAGCATGCACGGCGAACTGGTCGGCGTGCGGGGCTGTTCCGACGTGACGATCGCCGACCTGACCATCCAGAACATCCGCTTCAACGGCTTCAAGATCAACTCCGATTCCAACGTCCAGCGGCTGACGATCCGCAACTGCATCATCCACAACATCTGGCAGCGGGGCGTCAAAGGCGTGAAGGTCCCCGAGGACGACCGCGAAGCCATGCGTCCCAAGGGCTGCCGGGTTCAGTACTGCCTGTTCTACAACGACCGTCCCAAACAACTGGCCGACGACCCGGGCGACATCGCCCAGGGCAACTACGTCGCCGGGATCGACGTGATGTACGCCAAGGACTGGATCATCAGCGACAACGTGTTCGTCGGCATCCAGGGCCGGACGGGCGAAGGCCGGGGGGCGATTTTCCTGTGGTTCGACTCGCAGGACTGCCTGATCGAGCGGAACGTCATCATCGACTGCGACGTCGGACTCCAGTTGGGCAACGCCCACCGGGCGGACAACGTCGAACTTCATTGCGTGCGATGCGTGGCCCGCAACAACTTCATCACGCGGGCCCCCGAGGCGGGCATCGTGACCGTCTTCACGAAGGATTGCCGGATTCTGCACAACACGATCCACGCCCCCCAGAGTTCCAAAGGCCGTCTGCTTCGCATGGTGTTCGACAACGACGGATTGATTGTCGCCAACAACCTGCTGTGCGGGCGGGCGATGAGCAATGAATCCGCGAGCGACATTCAGTTCCTTGGCAATCTGCTTCGCGACGTGTCGAGCGTCTTCGTGGACCCGATTGGCGGCAATCTCCATCTGGCGAAAGCGGTGTCCGAGATCGTTGACAGAGGCGAGGTGATTGCCGAAGTCCCCGATACGGATATCGACGGACAGAAACGAGACGACAGGCCGGATCTAGGGGCTGA
>JAGPGT010000044.1 GCA_018055905.1 Phycisphaerae bacterium | reverse complement strand
CCAATCCCACTTGCTCTGCCCACTATCGCACCGGTCCAACCCACGAGGTCTTCGCGCCCGAAGAAATCCGTCGGGCCTTCCGCGTCGGAATCTTCTCCGGCACCCTCGGCTCGGAACGGTTCATCCTCCCCCTTGGCAAAAGGGCCAAAGACGCCAACCTATTACCCCCTGGCGACGTAGAAAAATAGGCAAGGTCTTTCCGTTGGCATCCTGCCAACCGTCCATGTGGTTATGAGACCTCGCAAAAAGACCAGCCGGGCTTGTCTTTCTTCGACGTTTTTTCGTGAAATTAGGCTATGAAGAAAAACGACAGTATGGTATACTACGGTGTTCTAAAGATGTGATCATACTGGGTTATCCGCTAATGAGAGGTAGATACGGACGTGGCTGAGAAACGAAAGAGAACATCCAAGAAGGACGTCGCATGCGAGCAGAATCCGAAATCACCCCTCAGCGCCAAGGAAATTGAAGCATTCAAAGCGCTGCTCCTGCAAAGACGTCGGGAAATCCATAAGAACGTCCACGAGATTGAAGGCGAAACGCTCCGAAAATCGAGACTGGACGCCAGCGGTGACTTGTCGAGCATGCCGATCCATATGGCGGATCTGGGAACCGACAATTTCCAACAGGAATTCTCGCTCGGATTAATGGACAGCGAACGCCGACTGATCGCCGAGATCGACGATGCCTTGCACCGGATTGAGATCGGTACCTATGGAATCTGCGAAGGCACAGGCAAGCCGATCACCAAAGCGAGACTGGAGGCGCAGCCTTGGGCTCGGTACTCCGTGGAGTACGCGCGAATGCTTGAAGAGGGCCGTATTCAAGAGACCGACTAGGCGACAGAAGATTTCGGTATCTGAGGAAAGATTCGAATGCCAGACCGAAAAGGGGGCAGGAGCGGCCATTTCGAATTGAGTGGGGGATTTGTTTGCCCGACGTGCAAACGTCCGGTCGCGGCATCCCGGGAGGGGCAGGGGCTACCCCGTTTCTTTCCTTTCTGCTCTGAAAGGTGCAAGCTGATCGACCTGGGGGCGTGGTTCAACGCCGAGTATCGGATTCCAGTCCAGCCGGAGGAAAATGCCGATGACTCGGCGAGTGAGTGCCCTTCCGTCCCCCCAGAGAACCCCGCGGAGGAGTGAAAGCATCTTCTTTGTTGTGTAGACACCACGGTTGCGACGCGATACCATACCGCAGTTCATGGGATTGATCCGTGTGCAATGATGCGGTGCAATGGTCCTGAAAGGAGGCATCATGACCAGCAAAAGCGAATCCCTGTCGCCGCTCCAAAGTGTTCTTTTCCCTCACATTTTCCGCGCGTTTCGCATAGCAATCCAACCTGCGCAACTGACAATCGCATTTTCCGCGTTGCTTGTGATTTGCCTGACCGGCTGGACGATGGATCTGACCCGAACGGTAGTCGTCTCCACCGAGAGCCAAGTTACGCCCAACGGAGACATCCCGACACGACGACTTCCAAACAGAATCACGGAATTGGAGGCTTATCTGTCTTGTCCCGACCAATGCCGCGGCCTCGTCGACTCCCCTGCTTCTTCGCAGGCCAAGACCGGCGTCTTCAGCACTCTGGCGAGCTTCGCAGAGGGTGAGCTTCAGACCGTAACCACCGCCCTGCTCTCTTTGGACCTCCGCCAGTTTGTCTACAGTCTCGTCAACAGCCTCCAACGGTCCGCACGAGCTGTGTGCTGGGCTTTCACGTACCACAGGATTTATGCGTTGGTTTTCTTCGCTGTCGCAATCGTCGTCCTGTCAGTGGCCGGAGGCGCGATTTGCCGCCTCAGCGCCCTGCAGTTCGCTCGGAGAACTCATGCGGGTCTTATCCAAGCCTGCCGCTTCAGCCAACGGAGACTGACAACCCTCGTGGTTGCGCCGATCGGTCCTTTGTTCATCGCCTTTCTGCTGGGCATACCGATCATTCTGCTCGGCATCATCGGAAATATCCCCGTCGCCGGCGAGTTGCTCACAGGCCTGCTTCTACCGTTGGCGCTTGTGCTTGCCCCTTTCATCGCCGTAGTTCTCATCGGCGAAGCCGCCGGTGTGGGCCTGATTTTCCCTGCGGTGGCCTATGAAGATTCGGACTTCTTCGACGCGGTCGGCCGGTCCTTCAGTAGCGTCTACGCCAAACCCTGGAGACTGGGCTTCTATACGCTCTTGGCCACGATTTATGGGGCTCTTTGTCATCTCTTCGTCCGCCTCTTCGCCTGGGTTCTGCTCTGGGTCACCCGGTGGTTCCTTCAACTAGGCCTGGGGGAGGGCAAGCTTTTGAAACTCTGGCCGGCGCAAGACGCCGCCGGCATTGCGAGGACGTCCACGACGTTGGATACCTGGTCTCTGTACATAGGAGCGTTTCTCGTACGGCTCTGGACCTTGGGAATCGCCGGACTGACCGTGGCGTTCCTCATCAGTTTCTATTTCACCGCCAACACGATTATCTACGCCCTTATGCGCCGTCACGTCGATGGAACCGAGATTGAGGAGTTGTACGAGGCCCGTGAAGAGGGGTTGGTCAAGAGCACGGCCCAGGAAAACATAACGGGAGCCGGACCCGAAACAAAACGTACAACGTCCGCATAACCACATCCCCTAGGACTGCAACTGAACTTCCCCTAGCCCTATGCCGATGATAGGCAGGGACCCGTGTAAGGGTCTGCTTTGCCTGAGGATCTGAAACCGTCGTTGATGTGAGAATCACGTGTAATATCTGGGGAATATGCCTGATCCACATACAAAAACCGATGCCAACCTTCGGGAAGGCAGGCGTCCGCACGTGTCTTTTTCCCCCGCTGGCTTTCTGTTGACCTTTCGCAAACCCCTGATCATCCTGGCCCACATCCTGGCGTTCGCGGTTTCGCTGATGTTCTCTTTCCTGGTCGCCTACAACATGCAGTTCCGCCAGGAATGGTTCGTCAGGCAATATCCATTCCTCTTGCTGATTGTGCTATTGATCAAACTCCCGGTCTTCGGGCTCTTCAAGCAATATCGTGGATGGTGGCGTTATGTCAGCATTACTGATCTTCTGGGCATCCTGAGAGCTTCGCTGATCAGCACGATGATTCTCGTGACCATATGGTTCGTTGTGATCCTTCAGATCTCTGCCATCCGCCGGTCCCTGCCATCGGGCATCGCGGCGGTCAGCCAAGGCGTCTTCATGGCCGATCTGTTCGTCACGATTCTCCTGCAGGCGGGTCTGCGGATGATCACCCGCCTGTACTATGAGGAATTTCGAACGACGGAACCCCGTCGCCGGCTGACTCGGTTTCTGATCGTCGGCGCGGGCAATGCGGGGGAAGCCCTCCTTCGCGAGATTCAAAGAATGCCGGTCGGCCAGTACGAAACGATCGGTTTCATCGACGACGATCGCATCAAACAAGGAACCTGCATCCACGGGATTCCCGTCCTGGGAACCGTGGCGGAACTGCCTCGAATTTGCAAAGAGCGGAACATTGAAGAGATCGCCATTGCCATCCCCTCAGCCACCCGCCAGCAGCTTCGTCGGATCATCCAGGTGTGCGAAGGCACGCAGATCCGGTTCCGGACCGTCCCCTCGATCACCGATATCGCCTCCGGCCGGCTGCGGGTTTCCGAGATCCGCGACGTAGACATCAACGACCTGCTCGGACGGGAAACCGTGCAACTCGACCTCGATCGAATCGAAGCGTTCGCTCGAAATCGAGTGATTCTGGTCACCGGAGCCGGCGGATCTATCGGCTCGGAGATGTGCCGACAGATCTGCCGCTACGCTCCCCGGATGTTGTTGCTCGTCGAACATGCGGAGAATCCTCTGTTCTACGTGGAACGAGATCTCCGACATCGATTTCCAGACGTGCGGGTAGTGCCTCTGATTTGCGACATCACGGATCGGGCCCGGGTCGAAACGGTCTTTGCAGAGTACAAACCCCAAGTGGTCATCCACGCCGCGGCGCACAAGCACGTGCCACTGATGGAGCTCAATCCGAGTGAGGCCATCAAAAACAACGTGCTGGGCACACAGATCGTCGCCGATGCAGCCGATCGCCATCGCGCCATGCGTTTCGTCATGATCAGCACGGACAAGGCGGTCAATCCAACCAGCATCATGGGATCATCCAAGCGGGTCGCAGAGATGTACGTGCAGGATCTGGCCCAAACGAGCAGCACCCAATTCATTACTGTTCGGTTCGGAAACGTCCTGGGTTCCGAGGGTTCGGTTGTGCCGATCTTCCAGAGACAGATTGCCGAGGGGGGGCCTGTCACAGTGACGCATCCCGACATGAAACGCTACTTCATGACCATCCCTGAGGCCAGCCAGCTCGTCCTCCAGGCAGCCGGCATGGGGCAAGGTGGTGAGATCTTCGTTCTGGACATGGGTGAACCGGTGAAGATCGTGGACCTAGCCAAGGAACTCATCACACTCAGCGGCTTTCGTCCCGGCGAAGACATCGAAATCGTGTTCACCGGCCCCCGACCTGGCGAAAAACTTTTCGAGGAACTCCGCATCGAGGGCGAGGACATGCAGCGGACTTGCCATCCCAAGATCAGCATTTGGAAAAACATCCCGGTGGACCGCACAACCTTGCGGGCAGGAATCGCGGATCTCATCGAGCTGGCCAGCCGACCCACCCAGAACTACGTCGCCATCGCCGCCAGAATCAAGGAACTCGTCCCAGAGTACACTACCGCCGCCTCCCTCATATCCAAAGTCTCTTGCTGATGTAAAAACGGAGCACGCTGTCTTGATCGTGTTCCCCGATCTCCCAGGCATCGCCAACAAAAAAAGCCGCTCCGAGGAGCGGCTTGAGAAGATCCACGATTCGGTCTCGCCTCACGCGTGACCGTTGCCTCCGAGGGAGGTCTGCGGGCTGTAATTGTCCTGGGTCATATTCTCGCGAGGATGAGCATTGTCGTAGACCTCTTTGAGCTTTCTGGTCGTCAGGTGCGTGTACACCTGCGTCGTTGAAAGCGACTGATGTCCGAGCAGTTCTTGTACACTTCGTAAGTCTGCACCGTTGTTGAGCATGTGGGTTGCGAAGCTGTGTCGCAGCGTATGGGGACTGATCGCAGGATCCAGACCCGCGGACTTGAGGTACTTGTCCATTTTCCGGCGGACACTTCGCGTGCTCAGACGTTGCCCGTGCTTGTTGACGAACAGGACCTTTGAATCGAAGTGGCTGTTGCTCTGGGCGCGACGATTCCGATACTCCATGTAGTGCTGGATCGCCTGGAGGGCCGACGAACTGATCGGCGTGATCCGTTCCTTCTTGCCCTTTCCGCGAATGTGAAGGATCTCGCCCAGAAAATCGACGTCGTCCATGTTCAACGCGACCAGCTCGCTGACGCGGATGCCGGTGCTGTAGAGGGTTTCCAGAATGGCCCGATCTCTGGCGCCCAACCACGAGTCGGTCGACGGGGTTTCCAGAAGTCGTTTGACCTCTTCGAACTCCAGGAATCGCGGCAGCTTCTTTTCCTGTTTGGGAGTGCGGATCGTAGCAAGCGGGTTGGAATCCCGACGCCCCGTCTTGACCAGAAATTTGTAGAAGCTTCGGAGCGTTGCCAGCTTCCGAGCGATCGTGGCCTTGGAATACCCTTTGTCATTGAGATGGGCCAGGTAGGTTCTCGCCTCGTCCACATCGACCGCCAACAGTCGCTGGTCCACTTCCTGCTCAGTCTGCGTGGCCAGCGCAGTGCCGCCCCCCCCATCATGATGACCGAGAGCGGCCGAACCCGAAGAAGAACCATCCGATGGGGTATTCAACAAAAACTCGGAGAACTGCGACAGATCGGCACCGTAACACTTGGCTGTGTGTTCCGAGAACCGCTTCTCGAATTTGAGATAATGCAGGAATTGTTCAACGATCGCACTGCTTTCGTCCATAGTCCACCTGTTTATCTGATCCATCGGCATCCTCAATCACCTTTATCCCAGACGATTTATGTTTTGTGCTTGACGGTCCACGATCGACGATTCGGAGTAACTGTACTACAATCGCGAATTGTCAATCCCCCCTTTCAGGACGCCGCACGGACGTCCGAATCATCCTGAAGAAGCTGCTCGGCACAACCGATCAGGGACTGCGTCAATTTGAAACTCAGCACGGCCGCATCGAACCAATCGAAATCCGTTCGCTTGTCCTTCACTTGGTCGACCAAGGCGTCCAGAAGTTCGTCCTCCCGCCCTGGTTCGTAGCGGAAGATGTATTTCTCCGCCCCCTTATTGAGCACAAGTTGCCTTTGCGGTCTTTTCATTGAGTACATCCTACGAGTGACGTTCTCCGCCGTCCGCCTCGCCGTCGAGGCTTTCGTGCGGTTCCCATAACGTCGCAAGGCCTTCATCCATTCATCTGCCGATTGGCCTTAGCGAAACGTTACAACGCTTTTATCGGCCAATGGAACGTCCGGCTTTACAAAAAGTGAACACACACACCCCCGAATTTATGCGGTCCTAACGAAGAGACGGGGACAAAACGGACGAAAAAGTCAGAACCGGGATGCCTAACGGTTGTCGGGGCGGATGTGAAAATAGGCAACCTCTCCTCGATACTCGGAGGTGATGGCCCCTGCCTCCTGGAGTCGTGCGATGTGTTTGACGGCCTCATTGCGGGTGATCCCCAGACCCGTACAGAGATCTTCAAGCGAACAGGGCCGCCGCTTCAACACCGAGACGATGTCCGCTTCGGTGTGACTTTCGTGACGGTCGATCAGACCGGTCGGAGCTCCGCCGATCACTTCGCAGTTCCCTCCGATCTGCCGGGCGATCCGGTCCAGGACGTCCTGTGGCACAGCCTGGACATCCGGCTCGGCCGGCGGGCGAACCGCGGTGTTCAGATGAACCTTGTCGGGACGTATTCGCTGGATCAAACCTTTTATCAGATCGATTTGGCCAGCGTCCGTATTCACGCCTGCGATCAGGAAGACCTCAAGCCAGAGCTGCCCGGAGTATTCCCTGCGAAACTGCTCCAATCCCCAGACCAGCTTTTCAAAAGTGATGTCTCGATTCGGGCGGTTCATGGCCTCGAACGTCGCGGCATCCCCCGCGTCCAGGGACGGGGCGACCATGTCGGCCTTGATACATTCAGCCCGGACGTCTTTCCGGAAGAACAGCGTCCCGTTGGTCAGAACCGCCACCGGAACCTTCGTGAACCGGTGAATACGGTCGATCAGATCGCCCAACCGGGAGTTCAAGGTTGGTTCGCCCGAACCTCCTAATGTGATAAAATCCGCCTTCAGTCCGGCATCGAACTTGCCTTTGATTTCCGCCAGGACCGCTTCGATGTCGACGAAGTCCTCTCGCACGACGCTGCTGCGAGTCGTGCGGCCGAGCTGGCAATACACACAATCGAGCGTGCAGATCTTTGGCGGAACGATGTCGACACCGAGACTCATGCCCAGCCGTCGGGACGGAACCGGGCCGTACGTAAACGAAGTCGGTTGTGCGTTTTCAGCCATGGACGATCTCGAAGATCTCTTTGCAGATTCGAACCAGCCCTTCCAACCAATCCAGGGGCAACATGGTGGACGCATCGGAAAGCCCTTTCTCCGGCTCCGGATGAACCTCCAGGAACAAACCGTTGACCCCTGCGGCAACCGCGGCCTTGGCCAGCAAGGGGGCCATCTCTCGCTTACCGCCGCTGGTGGAACCCAAGCCGCCGGGCTGTTGCGTGCTGTGCGTGGCGTCGAACACCACCGGACACCCGAACCCCTGCATGATCGGAATGCCGGTCAGATCGTTAACCAAACGATTGTAACCGAAGAAGGTGCCCCGCTCGGTGAGAATCACTTTGTCGTTGCGGCAGGAACGGATCTTGTCGGCGACGTTGCCCATTTCGTCAGGAGAGACGAACTGTCCTTTCTTGACGCTGATCGGCCTGCCGGTCTCGGCACAGGCGACGAGGAGATCCGTCTGGCGGCACAGAAACGCCGGGATCTGAAGACAGTCGACCGTCGCGCCGGCCTCCGCTGCCTGGGCCGGCTCGTGGATGTCCGTCATCACGGGTAACCCGGTTTCAGCCCGCACCTTGGCCAGGATCTTCATGCCCTCGGTCAAACCCGGTCCGCGAAAGCTCAAATAGCTACTGCGGTTGGCCTTGTCGAAACTGGCCTTAAAAACAACCGACACGCCCGTCCGCTCGGAAATCTTCACCAGTCGTTCGGCGATGTCGAGACATAACGTTTCACTCTCGATCACACACGGTCCGGCCATCAGAAACAGCGGGGCATCGAGCCCCACCTTCACGTTGCCGATCTGGAAACTCGTACCTGTTACCACAGTCACCTTCGGATTTGCAAAGTGGGGCGCACCCCACCAATTTAACTCGATAGCCGGGGAATCCGCAGGGTCCCTCGCCCTATCGAAAATGTACTGTCACAAATACACCTCGTGGGTCGTACTGCCCAGTTGACTCAACCGTTCCGCAACCATGCAGGCATAGCTGGCCATAATCGGGGACGAACCCGACAACCCTAACATCGACTGCACCTGTGCAATCGTCTTGGAGTCCGGCCCTTCGATCTCCACGAACATCCCAAGCAGCGGAAGTTCGTCCAGCGCGACCTCACAGTCCTGCATCTGCCACAGGCGACGCCTCTTGTTGAACGCCAGAACTTTGACATATCCCAGCTCCTCCAGGAGCAGACCCGTCGCCTCTGCGTCGCTCACTTCGGTCTCCAGTTCGACGCGGCGCTTGTAATCGTCCTGCTCCTTGGGACCCTTGTACGCCAGGATGAACCGATCGAGATCGCCCTTGGGATCGGACCGCAGACGCAAAGCCTTGTCGCTGCGGGTCAGGTCTCGACCGACGGTGTCGTAGTAGCAATCCGTCTGGACGGTCTCGCGAAGAAACTTTGCTCCGCAGCGAACGAGGCTCTGTTCGACCGTTTCCAGCGAATCCACCTTCAGCTTGGCTTCAATCTCCGAATGCATCGAATCATCACACCACAATGTTCACCAATCTGCCTTTGACTACAAGCACCTTCTTGGGAGCCTTGCCTCCCAGAGCGGCGACCACCTTCTCGCCCGCCAACGCGACCGCCTTGACCGACTCCTCGTCTGCCTCCGCAGCCACCACGATGCGGTCTTTCACCTTGCCGTTGACTTGGACCGCCATTTCGATCTGCTTCTCGCGTGCTAATTCTTCATCATACTGCGGCCAGGGCTCGTACGCCAAGCTGCGGTCATGGCCCAGACGCGACCACAATTCCTCGGCGAGGTGCGGTGCAAACGGCGAGAGAATCAGGAGGAAAGACTCGACGACAGACTTGGGCCGGATTTCCTGACGGGTGAGATGGTTCACGAAAATCATCATCGCGCTGATGGCAGTATTGAAACCGAATGTTTCGATGTCCCGACCGACCTTGCGAATGGTCTGATGCAGCAGTCGAAGCGTCTCTTCCTCTGCCTGGATCTCGCGGACAGCCGGATCGAGTCCGCCCGTCTCCTCGTCCACCACCATTCGCCAAGTCTTCTGGAGAAACCGGTAAACCCCCTGGACACCCTGCATGCTCCAGGGCTTCATCGCCTCCAGCGGCCCCATGAACATCTCGTACAGACGCATCGAATCGGCGCCGTACTCGGCGATCACATGATCGGGGTTGACCACATTGCCGCGAGACTTGCTCATCTTTTGGCCGTCTTCCCCGAGAATCATGCCTTGGTTGATGAGTCGAGTGAAAGGCTCGGCGGTGCTAACGTACCCCCGGTCAAACAGAAACTTGTGCCAGAACCTCGAATAGAGCAAGTGTAGCACAGCGTGCTCTGCGCCACCGATGTAGAGATCGACCGGCATCCAGTACCGTTCTTTGGCACAGTCCCAACCCTGCTGGGAATTTTTCGGGTCGAGATATCGCAGGTAATACCAACAACTTCCGGCCCATTGCGGCATCGTGTTGGTCTCCCGCCTGGCGGGCCCGCCGCACCGAGGACAGGTGGTGTTAAGCCAATCAATCGCTTTGGCCAAAGGCGGTTCGCCCGTCACCGGAGGCGTGTAGTCCGTCACCTCCGGTAACGTCAGCGGCAACGCCGATTCCGGCAGCGGCACGACGCCGCACTTCTCGCAGTGCACGACCGGGATCGGCTCGCCCCAATAGCGCTGGCGGCTGAACAACCAATCGCGAAGCTTGAAGTTGATCGCCTTGCGGCCCAAGCCCTTGGCCGCAAGCCACGCGATGATCTTGCGTTTGGCCTCGGCGGTGGGCAACCCCGTGATGGAGACCTCCGGACCGGTGGAATTCACCGAGGTCCCTTCCTCCACGAAGCCATGCCAATCCGTCTTCGGGTCCGGGGGTTGAACCACCTGGATCACAGGCAAACTGAATTTCTGGGCAAACTCATAGTCGCGGGTGTCGTGTGCCGGCACCGCCATGATCGCGCCGGTGCCGTAGCTGGCCAGAACGTAATCAGCGATCCAGATCGGGATCTTGTCCCGATTGACCGGGTTGATTGCATAGCTTCCAGTGAAAACACCGGTCTTTTCCTTGTCCAGTGAGGTCCGCTCCAATTCGCTTTTTCGGGCAGCCTCGGCACGATAGGTCTGGACCGCTTCGACCTGCTCCGCCGTCGTGAGACTCTCGACCAGCGGATGCTCGGGCGACAACACCATGTATGTGGCGCCGAAGAGCGTGTCGGGCCGGGTCGTGAACACACGGAGTCTTTGCCCTGCCGCCGGACCTTCGGCGATCTCGAAATCAACCTCCGCGCCTTCACTGCGGCCAATCCAGTTACGCTGCATTTCCTTAATGGACTCCGACCACGTGACGAGTTTGAGGTCTTCGAGCAGACGGTCGGCATAGGCCGTAATCCGAAGCAACCACTGACGCATCGGTCGACGAACCACGTTGTCATGCCCCTTGCGGTCACACTTGCCATCCTTGACTTCTTCGTTGGCAAGCACCGCTTTGCAACCCTCGCACCACCAGACAGGCACCCAGTTCTCGTAGGCCAGACGCAGATCCGAAACGGTCTTGCGGACGAACGCCTCCCTCTTTGGGGAATCGCCGCCTGCGGCCTGCGCCGCCTCGTGCCACGATACGAGGAACTTGCTGCTTTCCCATTCGGACCTGCGCTGGGGCTTCTCCGCCAGCGCGTCTTCAAGCAGCGAGATGTCGGCCGCCTTGCCCCACGAGGGATCGTAGTAACTGTTGAACAACTTCAGGAAGATCCATTGCGTCCACTTGAAATAGGCCGGGTCGGTGGTGTCCACCTCGCGATCCCAGTCATACGAGAAACCGAGCATCTTGATCTGGCGACGGAACGTGTTGATGTTCTTTCCCGTCGTAACCGACGGATGCGTGCCTGTGTCGATCGCGTATTGTTCGGCAGGCAGCCCGAAGGCATCCCAGCCCATCGGGTGCAGAACATTGAATCCCTTCATCCGCTTGTATCGCGCGACGATGTCGCTGGCGGTATAGCCCTCGGGATGCCCAACGTGCAGACCCTGACCGCTTGGGTAGGGAAACATGTCGAGAACATAATACTTCGGCCGGGAAGCGTCGCAATCCTCCGCCCTGAAGGTCTTGTTTTCTTCCCAATACTTCTGCCACTTCGACTCGATTGCCCCGAAATCGTACGTGCCTTTCTTTTCGCTCATGACTGCAGAAAACCTCTTTTAAAACCCGCCGCATCGCATTTCCGCGAAGCGGTCTGTAATCCGATGGCCAGCTTACCGGCCATCAGTCGCTCTTGAATCTCTGTTCGCCGAACCCGCCCAAGAGCAAGAGCTACGATCGCATAAAGATCGTTACTATACTCGATCCCTCGCCGGACGTGTAGAGAAAGTTCATGACCGCCCAAGGGAATGACCTTGCCATCCGCCAGAGAATCGAGTTCATTTGTATGGCGGGGTTGCATCGGAGCTCCAAGTTGCTAAGATGGCCTTCCATCAGAAAATTTTCGGTTCATTTTTGGAATAAGGAGATGCCATGAACCTTGATTTCACGTTGTATATGCCGACGCGGATCCTATTCGGATGTGGTAAACTGGCGGAATTAGGAACCACGCCGTTTTTGCCGGGCAAGCGGGCCCTGATTGTCATTGGTGCTTCAGGGGCAATGAGGAAGCATGGCTATCTCAAGCGGGTCGTCCAACTGCTCAGGACCAATGGAGCCAAATCCGTCGTCTACGACAAGATCCAGCCCAACCCGCTCGTCGAGCACGTCGAGGAAGGGGCCAAGATCGCCAAGCAGGAGAAGTGCGACTTCGTGCTCGGCCTGGGCGGAGGCAGCACGATCGATTCGGCCAAGAGCATCGCGGTCATGGCGAAGAACCCCGGTCGCTACTGGGACTACATTCTCTCCGGCAGCGGCAAGGGCAAGACGCCCCCCAAAGGGGCCCTGCCCATCGTCGCGATCCCGACGACCGCGGGCACCGGGACCGAGGCCGATCCCTGGACCGTCATCACCAAGACCGATACCAACGAAAAGATCGGCTGGGGCAACGCCTCCACTTTCCCCACGCTGTCGATCGTCGATCCGGAACTGATGCTGAGCGTTCCGCCTTCGCAGACCGCCTACACCGGCATGGACGCTTTTTTCCACTCCGTCGAATCGTATCTGGCCACGTGCAGCCAGCCGACGAGCGACCATCTGGCCCTGGAGGCGGTGAGCCTGATCACGAAGTACCTGCCCATCGCGGTCAAGGACGGAGGCAACATCGAGGCGCGGACCAAGCTGGCCTGGGCCAACACCGAGGCGGGCATCTGCGAATCGCTCTCCTGCTGCATCTCGCACCACTCGATGGAACACGCTTTGAGCGCGTACTTCCCGAACGTCCCGCACGGGGCGGGCCTGACGATGCTCTCGGTCGCGTATTTCGGCTACCTGGCCGAGCGGAACCCCAACCGCTTCCCCGACCTGGCCAGGGCCATGGGCGAGAAGATCGACGGCCTATCAAAGAAAGAACAGGCGATGACGTTCATCACGGGCCTCAAGAAGCTCATCCGCAAGGTGGGTCTCAAGGAGCACAAGCTCAGCG
Organism: Phycisphaerae bacterium; assembly: GCA_018055905.1. Classification (GTDB taxonomy): domain Bacteria; phylum Planctomycetota; class Phycisphaerae; order Sedimentisphaerales; family Anaerobacaceae; genus PLanc-01. The sequence goes on along the minus strand of JAGPGT010000044.1, from coordinate 8,878 downwards.
AGTTCGGCGTCCGGCGCAGCGACCTGCGCAAGATGGCGGAGAACTCCTTCCACACGATGGGCAAGCTGTTCGAGCTGACCCCGATCCAACTGACGGTCGACGACGTCACTTCGATCTATGAGCGGGCATTCCAATAGGATTCCAGCAGGAGACGGAACAATGGTTCGACAGGCGGTATTCGGATTGTGCATGGTGCTGGCCGGTTCAGGGAACGCTCTGGCGGCTGCGGAATCGGGTCAGGCAACCCCGCCGGCCTGGCGGATCGCCCCGGAAGTGTCGCACTACCGCTACAAAGAGCCCGGCGTCATGAAGAACGAAGGCACGCTCTACGGGATCGTCGGATCGTACACGTTCTACAACGCGCGAGAAGACGCTGCGGAGAGCGACTCGGCCTCCTGGTCCACCATCAGGCTCGATGGCCGCTTGAGCGGAGGCGAGGTCGACTACGACGGGTCTTTCATGGACGGTACCCCCCTGTCCACCAGTGGCAGCGACGACTTTCTCTTTGACGTGCGAGCGTTGTTCGGACGTACCTGGAGGCCTGCGAGATTTTGCGACGGCGCGTATGCGGGTCTGGGGTATCGGCATCTCCGAGACGATTCGTCGCAGCAAATCGGAGGGTATCGACGGGAATCGAACTATCTTTACATTCCCCTGGGCATTCAAAAGGGGTTCGACCTGACAACTCGCTGGAATCTGGCTCTGGCCGGCGAGTTCGACGTGCTGCTGATCGGGCGTCAAATTTCGCACCTCGACGACGCAAATCCTGCGCTGCCCACTGTGCGAAACTGGCAATGGCCCGGATTCGGAGGGAGCCTATCATTGGATCTTGTACACGCATACGAACGGGTCAATGTGGGTTTCGGCCCCTTCCTGCGGTACTGGTGGATTGCTGAATCCGAAGTTTCCAACGAAGGATATTATGAGCCGGAGAACAACACGATCGAGTACGGATTGAGCTTCGTCATCCGTTTCTGAGACCTTTGCCATCCACGCCGCAAACAAACCGTTGTTCACGTGGGGCCACGTCTCATGAATATTGAACCAGGCACACAAGCTTTTCGTACAACATTGGATTCGCCGGAACTGAGCAAATCCTACTGTCGACCGTAGGGTCAGGTGTGTATCAAGAATTCGTCACGAGAGCGATTGTCGTTTGGAGGGAACCGGAAACGACACGGAGGTAAGCCGTGAAACTGCGGGAACTTATGAAAATACAGGCGCTTCAGATCAGTGCCAGCGCCATGCTCGCAGAGGCCGTGGAGCGAATGGAGGCTCTCGGAACGGATGTGCTTGCCGTTGTGGAAGATCGTCAAATCATTGGCATCGTCTCGCAGCGGGATCTTACGACGAAAGTCTTGCCGGGCAACATGCTTCCGGCGGTCACTCCCATCCGATGCGTCATGACCTTCGGAGCAACTTGCTGCTCGATCGAAGACGACATCGGGACGGTCCTGGAAATTGTGAAAAACACCCATGCCCCACGGGTCATCGTGCTGGACTGCCGGGGGATGGCGGTTGGAGTCCTGTCTGCCGAAGATTTGAATTCCGAATTCAAAGAGCATTGCACGCCAAACCTCTGATGGAAGGAGAAAACCATGAAAGCCCGCGTGACTGAGGACTGCATCGCCTGTGGCCGTTGCATCGAGATTTGCCCCGAAGTATTCGAGATGGGTGAGGATATCGCCCAGGTCCGCGTAGATGTAGTCCCCGAGGAGTCGGAAGATGCGGCCCAGGAGGCGGCGGACGAATGTCCGACTTCCGCCATCGTTATCGAAAAGTGACGTATACCAGCCTCCATCCGTCAGCACGTCTGTTCCACTGGCACAGGGGTGCCCCCACAACACGATTGACGCAAAGTCCGAGGAGAATTACTATGGATTAAAAAGTGACGGATAATCGGTTGTTGGACGGGCAGAGAAAAACGACCCAACGGAAGGACCAAGACTCGAGGGACGGTCTTATGAGTATTCGCATCCTACTTGCCGACGATCATGCCATCGTACGCGACGGTCTGAGTCGCGCGATCCAGCAGGAAGAAGACATGGAGATCGTCGGTCAGGCCAGCGACGGGCACTCTACCGTCCAGATGGCCAGAGAGCTTCTCCCCGATATCGTCGTGATGGACATCAGCATGCCCGATCTTAACGGTATCGAAGCCACCCGCGAGATCCAGCGTGAAACGCCGGGCGTCAGAGTCGTGGCTCTGTCCATGCATTCGGCCAAACGATACGTCACCGAGATGTTCCGAGCCGGCGCTTGCGGATATCTGCTCAAGGACTGCGACTTCGATGAGTTGGCCCGTGCGATCCGCATCGTGGCCGACGGCAAAACCTACGTCAGTCCGTCGATCAGCAATGTCGTCGTCGAGGATCTTGTACACGCGGAAGAAAAAACCGAAACCACCGCGTTTTCTCTCTTGACCCTGAGGGAACGCGAGGTTCTGCAACTTCTGGCGGAAGGCCGTACGACCAAGCAGATCGCATTGCGTCTGCACATCAGCCCCAAAACCGTCGAGGCGCACCGTCTTCGCGTGATGAACAAGCTGGAAATCGACAACGTCGCCCAGCTTACTAAGTATGCCATTCAGGAAGGTCTTACGTCAGCAGAACCCTGACACACAACCCGAGGCCCCGTCGCTCATCCATCCCTTCGCGACCGTCCCACAGGATCTTCTTGCAGGATCTTCTTGGGTTATTTCCCAGAGCAGGGCCCTGTGGTCTTGACGAACGGGGTAAAACAAGGTAAGCACAATATTTCTTTTTGGTGCATTGCGGCCGGCCCGCCGGTGTCCAGGACGGCTGCATAGGTTGGAGAATCATGTAGCTGCGAATCCTGAAGAATGGACAACTCGTCGCCGGTAAGAGAACGCCCATTCCCAATCGCAACAGCAGACAGGGAGTTTCGTCTTTATGACCAATCAGCCAGGAACGGCCTTTGACAAACGTGTATTTGCCTATTTCTCCATGGAAATCGGTCTCCGATCCGACATCCCGACCTACAGCGGAGGATTGGGCATCCTGGCAGGGGATACGATTCTTGCGGCGGCCGATATGAAAGTTCCGTTGGTGGCGGTTACGCTGCTGCCGCGAAAAGGGTATTTTCATCAGGAACTCGACGTCGATGGCAATCAAATCGAAACGCCGGAAACCTGGAACCCGGCCGACCGTCTCAAGCCGCTACTGCCCCGCGTGACGGTCGTTATCGAAAAGCGTCCGGTCAAAATCCGCGCCTGGCGGTATGACGCCGTGGGCGCCACCGGCGGCGTGGTTCCGGTGATCTATCTGGACACCGATATCGCCGGCAACGACCGGCAGGATCGCGAGATCACGCAGTACCTCTATGGCGGCGACTCGCGATATCGTCTGTGTCAGGAGTACGTCCTCGGCGTCGGCGGTGTCCGCATGCTTCGCGCCTTAGGCTACGACCCAATCGACCGCTTCCACATGAATGAGGGTCATGCGGCGTTCCTCGTGATCGAGTTGCTCGACGAAGAACTGAGCCGGACGGGCGCACGAGTCGTCAAGCCCCAGCACATTCAAGCCGTGCGTGACAAATGCGTGTTCACAACGCACACGCCGGTCCCTGCCGGACATGACAAGTTCGGCATGGACCTGGTCCGCAAGGTCATCGGAAAGCACAGGATCTGGGACATCGAAGCCAAGCTCAGCCATGACCATGACACGCTGAACATGACCCACTTGGCGCTGAATTTCAGCCATTACATCAACGGCGTCTCCAAACAACACGCCAAAGTGTCGCAAGCCATGTTCCCTTCGTACTCCATTGACGCGATCACCAACGGCGTCCACGCAGCCACATGGGTTTCGCAACCGTTCCAGAAGCTATTGGACCGTCACACCCCCGGCTGGCGCGAGGACAACGTGAACCTCCGATACGCCCTGAGCATCCCGATGGAGGCGCTCTGGGACGCGCACATGAAGTGTAAGGCCAAACTGATCGCCTACGTCGCCAGAACCCAGAAGGTCAAGCTGGATCCTCGGGTCTTCACAATCGGCTTCGGCCGCCGGGCCACCGGCTACAAGCGAGCAGATCTGTTCCTGCGAGATCTGGACCGCCTCAAGAAAATCGTATCAACTGCCGGAGCTCTGCAAATCGTCTACGCAGGCAAGGCGCACCCTCAGGATTTACCAGGCAAGAGTCTCATCCGGAAGGTTTTCGAAGCCCGCGAGAAGCTCGGCAAGCAGATCCGAATCGTCTATCTGCCCAACTATGACATTGACATAGCCAAGATCATGATCCCCGGCGTCGATGTCTGGCTGAACACGCCGCAGTTGCCGCATGAAGCCTCCGGTACCAGCGGGATGAAGGCCGCATTGAACGGCGTACCTTCTCTGAGCATCCTGGACGGTTGGTGGATTGAAGGCTGCGTGGAAAACCTCACCGGCTGGGCCATTGACGGCAAGGCCCGCAAGGGCGTCAAGGACACTTCGGCTCAGGACGCCGCAGCCCTGTACGATAAACTCCAGAACGTCGTGCTTCCCATGTTCTATGGAGACCGCGAGCAGTACGCCTGCATCATGCGGGCGGCTTTGGCGTTAAATGGGTCGTTCTTCAATACGCATAGAATGGTCCAGGAGTACTTGCTGAAGGCCTACCTGCGGTAGGCGACGATCACAAACAGCAAGGAGGCATAGGCATGGATGTCCTCGCGACGGCGTTGCTTCTGTTTCTGGTTCTCGACCCGGTGGGCAACATCCCGATCTTTCTGGCGGTTCTACAGCAAGTGCCGCCGGAAAGACACACGCGAATCATCGTTCGCGAGATGCTCATCGCTCTGGTGACGCTGGTCTTGTTCCTCCTGTTGGGCCGGTACATTCTTGCGGCGTTGCAAATTTCCTACAGCTCGCTCGGCGTCGCCGGCGGCATCATTACGTTTCTCATCGCGGTACGAATGATCTTTCCGCTCCCCAAGGGGGCCTCCCCGGAGGACCTCGATGGCGAACCGTTCATCGTTCCCTTGGCCATCCCCTTGGTTGCCGGTCCGGCGGCGATGGCCACATTGATGCTGTTGATGTCGCGTCAACCCGCCAATTGGCCTCGTTGGCTTGCGGCATTGCTCCTGGCGTGGAGTGTCTCCGGCGCCATCCTTCTTTCGGCCGAGCGGCTCGGCCGTCTGCTGGGCAGAAGAACTCTCAACGCTATCGAGCGGTTGATGGGCCTGATTCTGACCGCGGTGGCGGTGGAGATGTTCCTCAACGGCTTCAGCCAGGCTTACCAGAGAATCGTCTTGAGCCCATGACTTATTGGAGGTGCACCGATGCGAGGCTCGCTGTCCATTCCATGGTTTGCTCTCTTTCTCGCCGCGGTCACGTTTGCCGGCCAAGACAACGCATCGACGGTACTCTCTCTCGCGGCGCCGCCTGGGCAGGTCGGTCGATACGACAAGCTGGAGCTGGCCATCGAGGTCGGACGCTTGTACGTCCATCCGTTCGATCCATGCGAGGTACAGCTTGATGTCCTGGTCACGGAACCGAGCGGACGGTCTCTCATGGTGCCTGCGTTCTGGGGTCAGGATTACGAACGCGCAGACCTCGTGCAAGGCGGAAAGCCCGTCGCCTGGTGCTATCCTCAGGGCACAGGCTCGTGGAAGGTGCGTCTGGCTCCGACGCAACTGGGGAGGTACGTTCTGCGGGCCTCGCTCCAGGATCGAGAGGGGCAGGTCTTCTCCTCGCCTGTGACGTTCGAGTGCGTCGCCTCCCCAGGCAAGGGTTTCCTGCGAGCCAGCCGCGAGGACCCGCGATTCTTTGAGTTTTCCGACGGCCAGCCATTCTTCGCCATCGGCCAGAACCTCGCCTTCATCGGCCAGGGCCAGTACGTCACCATCCCCAAGGCCGAAGAGATCTTCGGCAAGCTGGCCGCCAATGGAGCGAATTTCCTGCGGATCTGGACCTGCTGCGAAGACTGGGCGCTGGCCATCGAAGCGAGAAAGAGCGCCTGGGTCCGCTCGTGGACGAAAGAGTCGCCCGTCGTCGTACTGCCGGGTTCGGAAGGCGAGAATCCCCGCAGGTGCGTTCAACTCAAAGGCCAGGACGGCGCCTCCCTCGCGGCAACCCCCTCGCACCCGGTCGCCCTGCGGCCCAGCACAGCGTATGTCCTGACAGGACAGGCCAAGACCGAGGACTGCAAAACCCTGCGCATCCAGATCGGTGTCAAGACGCTCGACGTGTCCCCCGCCGATTGGCAACCGTTCGAGCTTCGTTTCACCACAGGCCCACAGGAGCGATGGCTGGGACGCGTCACCTTCACCCTTCTGGGCCACGGCGCGGCCTGGCTCGACCACCTCTCGCTCAAAGAAGCCGCCGGCGGGGCCGAGCTATTCTGGGAGGCGGACGTCAACCGTCCCGTGCGAGGCTACTACAATCCCCTCGACTGCTTCCTGCTCGACCAGATCGTCGAAGCCGCCCGTCGCGACGGGATCTACCTGATGCTCTGCGCGATGACGCGAGATCTGTACATGGACTCGCTCTCGAAGGCCGGCAGCCCTGAGTATCTTAAGGCCACCGACGACGCGAAGAAGTTCATGCGATACGCCGTCGCCCGCTGGGGCTACTCGACCAGCGTCGCCGCCTGGGAATACTTCAATGAGATGGACCCGGGCAAACCCACCGATGAGTTCTACGCTCAAATCGGGAAATATCTCGAAGAGATCGACCTCTACCGGCACCCGCGGACCACGAGCACATGGCACCCCTCCGTGAGGGACTGCCGCCATCCGCAGATCGACATCGCCCAGGTGCACCATTACATGCGTCCGGACGACGACGACTTCAGGGACGAGGTCGAATCGGTCGGCCGCCAGAGCCGCTGGCTCCGCGAGCAGGCGCCGGACAAACCCGCTTTGATCGGCGAGTTCGGCCTGGCCACCGCGAAATGGGGCCAGAGCGAGTACATGAAGCAGGACCGCGACGGCGTCCACTTTCACAATTGCCTCTGGGCCTCGGCCCTCGGGGGCAGCTCAGGCACTGCGATGTTCTGGTGGTGGGAATTGCTGGACCAGCAGGACGCCTATCGGCACTACAAGCCGCTGGCGGCATTCCTCGCCGATTTCCGACCCGCGGGCCTGAAACCGACGACCGCAGCGACCGAGGAGCCGCGTCTTCGCATCGTCGGGCAGCAGGGCCAGGACCGCGCCTACCTCTGGCTGGTCAACCGCCAGGCCACCTGGTGGAATCTCGTCGTGGAGAAGCGTCAGAACGATCCTATCGATTCCGCGTCGGTGGCGTTCGACGGCCTGGCTCCCGGCCGCTACGCGGTCCTCTGGTGGGACACGCACGAAGGCGTCCCCCTCGCTCGCCAGACCATGGCTGCGGAAGAAGGCCGGCTCCGCCTGACCGCCCCACGGTTCAGCAGGGACCTGGCCTGCAAGATCGTTCCGGCTTCGTTCGCGGAATGATCTACATTCGGCCGGATTGGAGTTCGCCTGTCGGAAACGAGACCAGATCGATCCAGGCTGTGTCCTGGCCCATCCAGCCGCCGTCGTTCTTGCTGTACTCCCACGAGAAGGTCCGCTTGCCCGCCTGGACCGGGAAGGAGACCTGCTCCCAGTCCAGCTCGCCGGACCATTCACCGAGCACGACGCTGCCGGCTCGGAACCGCAGAAAGTCGCCTCTGGCTTCCGAGGACACCTTCCGCCAGAACCGGACCTCGCCCGTCTGACACTCGATCATGATCGTCAGTCGGCTTCGCTCGCTGTCTGCGATTCTGCCGGCCTGAGCACAGAACGCTCCGCTGTGGCGTTCGTCCGAAGTGACCCTCCAGTACGTGTCCCCTTCGCCAAACCAGCCCAGTCTGTCGAATCCGCCGCTCTCGAAGCCGTCCGAATCCCCCGCCCATTTGCCGCAGAACATCGCCAGGTCTCTGCCATCGACATTCCCATCTGGAACGCCGAATCCATGGGCGCCTCCCACATCGGCGATCGTCGGTCTGGATCTGGATCTCCAGTCCTTGGCCAGGACCGCAAAATCCCGCAGGTTGAAGCGTCCGTCGTTTCCCAGATCGCCCGACGCCTTTCTCGCGAAACTCAGCGTGAAATGGGCGTAAGGCACGCCCGACGGGTAGTCGCCCTTCAGCGGCGGCATCCACATCAGGCCCTCGCAACCGACGACCACCTTGCGGACATCATACAGGGGATATTGCACGGCGGGATCCAGCGGATCGTACTGCTGCAAGGTCAGAGGGCCGGGTCGAAAATCGTACCCTCTATATTGCCTCGGGAGCGACAGGAACAGCTCGTTGCCCGTCTCCTTGGCGAAGTGGATCGCGGCGCCGCTGTCGGATTCCAGGCGCAATTCGATGTCGATATCGCTGAGACTCTTCTTCGGACGCGCATCCAAGACCAATTCGCGGATGGCCCCGCTGTCCGGGTCTGCGTGGATTGACGTGACTGCCGCCACGACAGGCAGGTGCATCGTGCTGTGGGCCACATCATAAACGTCCGGCCCCTCGTTGGCGTCGGGGTGATGGTTGATTTCCAGCAGGCCCCGCTGCATGTCGGAGAAGCCCGCGACGCGGTTCTCGATCCGCAGAATATCCGCCGGTTCATAAACGTAGGAGAAACACCTCGTCCCGACTCCGTAGTCGCCAACCGCGTCAAGCGAGAACGTGTGAGGCTGCGAGAAGTAGTCCTCCTTGAGGACCTGGAACTGCTCATACGAACAATTCCAATACGCGGCATACCCGGTCGCCGACAGTTTCCCGCGAGAACTGATCGCGATGGTTCGCCCTTCGGTGACGAGGCCGTAGTAGATGACGCCCGCCGCCTGGCTCGCCTGCCAGCGGGCTGCGGCCTTGATCCTGCCGACGCCCTCGCTGTAGTCGCCCGTCAGAGTGAGCCGAAAATCCGTGATCACGACCT
>JAGPGT010000237.1 GCA_018055905.1 Phycisphaerae bacterium | reverse complement strand
ACCAGCACGTCGACAGGCAGGTCGATCAGGACCGGGCCCGGCCGGCCGGTGGAGGCGATATGGAACGCCTCGCGGACGGTCCGCTCCAGAAACCGGACGTCCTTGACAATGCTGTTGTACTTGGTCACCGGACGGGTGATCCCGGTGGTGTCGGCCTCCTGGAACGCATCGTTGCCGATCAGATCGGTCCGCACCTGTCCGGTGAGGGCAACCATCGGGATCGAGTCCATCATCGCGGTGGCCAGACCGGTGACAAGATTGCAGGCGCCGGGCCCGCTGGTCGCCAGGATCACGCCGGTCTTGCCGCTGGCGCGGGCATACGCGTCGGCCATATGGCAGCCGCCCTGTTCGTGGCGAGGGACGATAAATCGAATGGGCGAGCCGTAGAGCTTGTCGAACAAGGGCAGCACCACGCCGCCGACGTAGCCGAACATGGTGTCGACGCCGAGTTCGAGGAGGGTGTCGACGATAATCTGGGCGCCGGTCTTGACGATCTGGGCCGAGGGAGCCGGGGGTTCTGGTTTCGCAGACATCGGTTATCCTTTCTTGAGCACAAAGGTCACGAATCTTATCGCGGCCGTGTTGTTGTTGTCAATTGTCCTGGGCAGGGATGCTGGGCACCGGTTCGGACGGTTGGGGAGGCAGCCGGACGGGCTGCGGACGACGGGTGGGTCTGCATGAATCAATTCCTTTCCTGATCAACACGTCGGGCCCTCCCAATCTGAGGACCCTTGGGTAATTCCGACGAGTTGCGTTTTTATGGGCATTTTCGGCCAATCCGCCGCTCCCGGCATACGAAAGCGGCCGATTCGACCGACGTTGCGAGCCCTTGCCGCAACTGCGTAACCATCCCTTCACCCGGGATGGACCAGGGTCGTGCCGCGACAATACACAGCACAAAACAAACAATGCCAAATCCCAGACGGATTGTCAAGGGTTATGTACGCCGCGAGGCGTAAACCGTAAACAGGTGCGGTCGACGACCTGCCCGCTTCGGGCGGGATCGAAGTATGCATTTTTAAAGCGAAATATTCTTTTTCCACGACGCATTTGACGCCACGCGGGGAAAAATGGCGCATGGTTTAAGAAGACAGAGGCATTCGAACGAGAGAGCGGATTGGGGATGATAATCACGTTGAGGCCAGATCCCTCAGGGCGGTTCACCTCCATTCGTCCCAGGTTTTCCAATGGCCATTCCGAGGATTCGGAACCGGTGCCGCGATGAGCAGGAGTCGGAGATGAAAGACGCAACGCCCACCGTATTCATTGTCGGAAAGGACCGAACGGTGCTCGACGGCATGCGGCGACACCTGACGCCGCGGCACCTTCCGGTGGAAGTTTACGCGACGGCTCAAGAGTTCGAGCACGCACACGACCCCCAACGCCCGGGTTGTTTGATCTTGGATACGCTGATGTCCGAGACCGACGGTATGGACGTCTATCGACGTCTGCGTGCCAACGGGTGTACAATCCCGGTGATTCTACTGATGGAGCAGGCGGACGTTTCCATGGCGGTCCAGGCCATACGAGAAGGCGTCTTTCACGTCCTCCTCAAGCCGGTGGCGGAACAATACCTCGGCGATCAGGTGCACAAGGCGATCGCCCTGGACCTTCGAAACCGCCGACAGGCCGCAGAAAACAACGCCATCATTGCCCGGGTTGAGGGGTTGTCGACAAGAGAACGGGAGGTGCTTGCGGAGATCCTGGCGGGCAACGACAACAAGACCATCGCGGCCCGTCTGGGGATCGCGATCCCGACCGTTCGATTCCACCAAGCAAACCTGATGAAGAAGATCGGCGCAAAAAGCGTCGCAGAACTCGTTTACCTGCTGCTTCGCAGCGGGTGGCAACCACGAATGACCCGCTGAGACTGCCCGACCCAATCGACCTCTGGAGTGTAGGGGGCCGCGGTTTTCGTTCTTTTGGAAACAAAAACCCGTCCGACTCATTGCATTCCTCCCCTGCGACCGATATAATGGGGGACTGGTATATACCCGTCTCGTGATTCGGCACCGGCTTGTTTTTCGGGTACCCCTGGAATGGTTGGAGCATAAACCGTGGCCAATAATGATGCGGCAATCCGTGGGGCGGAGGCCATTTTCAAAGAACATGGAAAATTCATTTATTTAGTCCTTTGCCATCAGGCCGGCGGCCAATTGGATGTCGAGGATCTGTACCAGGAGTTTTACCTCGTTTTGCTTCGCAAGCCTGTTCCGTCCGAGGTCCGCGACGTTCGCGGCTATTTGTACCGGGCCCTGGTTCATCACGTCATCAATGCGGTTCGCCTGCGCGAGACCTATGCCAATGCGGTGAGAAAATATGCTGTAGAGCGAAAAATTCCCATCAACAATCAGGACGCGGGAAACGCCTTCATTGACGAAGAACAGAAGAACGCAGCTATCGCCGGTTTGGCCAGACAGTTGCAGAAACGGGAGGCGCAGGCGTTCGTCCTGAAGTATCGCGACGATTACAGCATTCTGGAAATCGCAAGGAGAATGGGCATTAACAAACGGACCGTGAGTCGGTATCTCTCGCAGAGCATGCGAAAACTCCAAAGAGGGCTGGCTCCCGAATGAGAGGTTGCAATAACCATGCACGGATACGGCGAGAGCCTCTGTCAGGAGGCGAGGGAATATTATTATGATTTTCTGTGTCGGGGGGAGAAGGCCGTCCCGAAGGCCCTCGTACATCACATTCGAAATTGCCCCTTCTGCCAGGAGGAGATACGCCGCCTGGGGGAGGTAATTCACAGTTCTGACGATCCTTCCCGGTTTCCGCCCACTCCGGCCCAGGATGCGGTCGTCGAAGCCTTGAGCCGGGAGTTCGAACTGCTCAGCGAACAAGTTCGTTGTCGCCATGTCAAACGATTTCTGCCCGATCTTTCGTCTCCATCGCGGCTGATTCGAATTCCCACCCCCGTCACAATCCATGCGGAAAACTGTCCTCAGTGCGCGAAGGATCAAGCCGCGATCGGCCAACTGAACCTCGCCGTCGGTCAACTGAAGCGACTCGGGGAATTCCTTGGCCTGGAGCCGATCGCCGATCTGCCAGCGGATACGTGGATGCCCACAGCCATGGCTTTGGCCTCATTCTCCCTCGATGAATCGCCGCCGGAGGATCTAAGCCGCGTGTGTTGTTGTCTGCGAAGTCGCAAGTGGGTGTATGAACGCAGGGCTCAGGCGGCCAAAGAATTGGACGAGGAAATCGATCGCACAGGCGTTCTGGAGTGCCAAGAGGTCTCGATATCCGACCTGTTCGATTTCGTCCTGCCCTTCGGTCTGGATGCCCAGGCGACACGCAAAACCACCGGTCGGCGCGACGCTGTCGGGACCCACGTGCGTCGGTGTCGGGCTTGCATGGAAAGGGTCCAGTCTCTGCATCGGACGATCTACGGCATCGCGGAAAGGACCGACACGGGGGTCGAAACCATCTATCGATGTCAGGAACCGGCGTGCCAGGACTCCGATGAACGAATCTCCCCTCCTCTTCGGTACCCCGTCGATGTGTGGATCATGCGGAACGAACGGGCAAAACCGTGCCGTATTCGCTTGTCGGCAAATTCTCTTTTCCTCGCGGGAGGGGCCTCTCTGGCCGTGATTGTTGTCCTGGCGACGGTCCTGTCGTTCACAACCAGCCCTGTGAGAGGCACAAACTTCAAACGCATTGAGAAGAGCGTTCGTCACGCCCCCAATGTGTACGTCAAATCCATCAGCGAGGGGGATCCCGGCTCGGTCTATGAGACGTGGGTATCCAGGGAATTGAACAAGTACGCGATGCGAGCCCGAACGTCGGGCGAGGTGACGGATCTGAACGAGAAAACCAGGATCGTGATCGATTCGGACGGCCGACGACACCCCCCGACGGTGCTCAAAGGCAGAATGCTCGATCCGTATCGCATGTACATGGATCAGGCAAATCTGTTTGCGAACGCCCCTGCCGAGGAGGAACTCTCGGCGGTAACGGACGACCCGTCCGATCCGTCGGGGTCGCGATCCTTGACCTATGAGATCATGAAGGACACGCTTACCCCCGGCGGCAACTCCTTTCAGCGGCGATGGCGGTTTTTTTTGGATCCGATTCACCGTCTGCCGACGAAAGTCGAGTTCTTCCAACGGGATTCGCAGGAATTCCCTTGGGAACGCACCGGAACGATCGAGCTGTCGTACCCGACGAAGGCCCAGATGGAAAAGGTATTCAGGGAGTTGGCCCAGGGGAAATGACCGCAACCCCAGGATCGGGCCTGGGTTGCCATAAGGGGGTTTTGTCCCAGAGGCTTTCGTCAGTCTTCTCCACCAGGAATTCATCGGCGGGTTTCTTGATTCCCACGCTGCCGTCGGCGAATCCGACGTTCACCGTCTTATGAGGGTGGCGTCCGCCCACGGCGTCCCGTTCTTGTCCCTGGCAAACCGTCTTTCGGCGATTGATGCTCATGCCCGGAACATATGCGGCGTTCTGAGCCGACCCCATCGGAAAATACCCCGAGGCCGCGTCCACTGTCGGCAGTTCCGGAGGCGGTTCTCCAGTCACATGCCACCAGCCGATCAGGCTGTACCCGCTGTCGATCACGAGCAAGGTCGCACAGGGCCGCGGGATCTGATTCGCCGACAGAGGCAACCCAATGAACGCCTTGTAAGACTTGATGTATTCAAGAGGACGAAAAACGGAGAGATTCGCTCCGTAGTTGCCGCAAAGAATGTTCAGATCCAGCCAGGGATTCTCCAGGCGTTTCGACGGGCAGATCACCGCTTTGTAGCCGTCCATCGTCAAATGATGCGTCCTCTGGATGCGGTCGAACCACCACCAGCCTCCCGGATCCATCAGACCCGCAGACCCTGCGTAACGAAGGATCGGCCCAGTCGCGGGACCGGGAAACTGGAAACCCGGCGGAAATCGTTCGTGTGCCGTCTCATAGGCGAACAATCCCGCCATCAACTGTCTTATGTTGGCGGCGCACGCGATGGCTCTTGCCTGTTC
>JAGPGT010000236.1 GCA_018055905.1 Phycisphaerae bacterium | reverse complement strand
TCCCCCGCCGCGACATCGAACGGAATCCGAATCAGGCAACTGCCGTTCTTGCCATACATGGCAGCCTGAACATTGATCGTGAAAAACTGCTCGTATCCGGTGCTGCGTTCGTAGCCGACGCCGCCGGAACCACCGATCCAGGCGGAGTCGTCGAACTCCGCCGCGCCCCGCCAGGCGTCGTCCACGGGCGCCGTCGGGATCAGCACCTTCTTGGCGGCGTTCTCCGCCACGAGCGTCAGATCGTCGTTGACGACCACGACGCCAGGAACACGGGGATCGGAGCCGTCGAGGGTATACCAGATCGTACCGCCGGGCGTGGACTTGGTCATACCCAACAGAGCCTGCGAAGGCGTCGGCCCCCCGTGCTGGTCTTGGCCGTTGATCTGAAAGACCGGCGCTTCAACCGAGGGATACCAACCGCGGGACCTCAACTGGCCGAGGACGGTTTCGGTCCGGCCCGAAAAATACTGCGTCACGATGCGGTTCACCTCAACCTGCCAATCCTGGCGAGTGTAGGGCTGAGAGGGTCGCTTCACATCGCCCCAACGGGCGGATTCCCCCACAATCGCACCGGATATCTCGTCGGCGCGGGCCAGGTAGCGTTCGGTCGTCTTCTGGCGGGTCAGGACCCCGTCGTTGTAGAAGTGCCGATAGATGCGATCGGCCAGGAGCATGCGGAAATCTGCGTTGGCCGCCAAACGGTCCATTAGATAGTGAGGATTCCACACTCCGACCACGTTCACGCGATTGTCGGTGGGATACTCCAGGGCCCACTCGGTGTCCCAGGGTATGATGATGAAAGGACCGGCGGGTTCCCGCGTCCTGATCGCGTAGAAGTTGCGAGGCGTGCGGGAATCCCCCAGAAAGACCGGCGCATCCCGGCTCCCCACATAGTAGATCATCAGCATGTAGTCGATCATCGTGGGCACATCGATATAGGCCTGGATGTCGCGGTAGGCCTGCGCGGAGTTCAAGTTGCCGCCCGCCAGGGCGAACAGAGCGTTCCAGGCGTTCGGACCCGAGGGACCGCCTGCGACGACGTCCATCGTGGTGCTGCCCCCGCTGCCGCTGGGAGCCTCCAGAATGTCGTAGTCCTCCTCCCTGCCGCCAAGGTAATCGGCAGCAAAATCCTCCGTCGGGCGCTCAGTCATAATGTACATGCCCCAGTACAGGCCGTTGATGTAGACCTGAACAGGTCTGCCATGAGGGGCCAGGCGTCCCATGTCCCGCACGGTATCCCTCGCGAAAGCGTCCCGCAGATAATCGGCGTTTCGAGCCCCACCCATGCCGCTGTCGCCGGTCCAGGAGTAATTCCAGATCGACCGCAGGGCCAGCGTGTCGAACGACTCGACGTCGCTGTCGGGGAACAGCGGAAACTCCAGACGGGACCGGCCATATTCGGCCCGGAAGTTCAGGCGGAACGCGTTCTTCGGGTTGCCGCTACGACTGTAGGGTCCGCCGTGAATGCGAATTCCGGCGTTGATGCAAAAGCTCTCTCCGGTGCTTGGATCGATCCACTCGACGGACGCCGGCCGCTCCGACTGAGGCCCGCTCATCATGGGATTGGCGTAGATTCCCGTGCTTTCAAAGAAGTCGGAGTTGGCGAGGGCAATAGAGATCGATGGGGTAGACTTGAGGTTGTCGCGAATCTCGTCGCGATAGGCCGGATCATCCACGACACGGGAATCCATGGCGTAATCCGCTGACCGGCCGCCCCAAGTGGCGGGGAAACCCTCCGGCTGTGTGGGCTGGCGAATGACTTGATCCAGAAAGATGTAGCTGTGCGCCGACGTCTGGGAGGAAAGCCAGCCCGTCTTGACGGCGCCTGCTCGAACGACCGTCGTCCGCGTAATTAGGATCGGGGATGTGTATTTCGTCCCCGACATGCCCCGAGCGCCCGGGACGAGTGGATCGCGACCGTCGATCGAATAGTAGATCGTGGCCCCTTCCGTGGCGGTCGTCAGTTCCAGGGTGAATCCGTTGGAATAGAAACCGCGTGAATGCGAAAACTGCACGTCCGCGACAACGCCGGACGAGACGCCCAGATTGGCCTCCCCCGGCGTGGGCAGGACCAGAAGCATCCACTCGCCTGCGCCGTCCGGATGGCGGCCGTAAGAAACGTTCTGGGCCTGCGGGCCAAACACAATGCGGTCCAGCCGCGTGGCGCCGTCGGAATAAAATAACGCCACTTCATCCCCCTGAGCGCTGAGATTGAAGCTCGCGTGCAAACCTGGGTCTATCGTGTCGCCATCGGCCCAGATCACCAGAAACCCTTTGGCCGGGATCGTGGTCACAGCAGGATCATTCGTCGGAATCCGCCATTTGCGGGGTTCGGAGGCGTTATCCGTCAGATAGAAGCCCCCCACATCCACAGGCGAATCCCCCGCGTTGTACAGTTCGATCCAATCGTCGTATTGGCCCTGCGGGTCCGCAACGGATGATAGGTTCGAAGCCATCAGTTCGTTGATGACGATCGGAACATCTCCTGCCGGACACGAGTTCCCCTGAAAAAGGCATAGCCCCGCTAGGAGGAATACCGGAAGAGACCCTCGAAATCCTCTGGACTCCATTGCTTTTCCTCACTCCAACGCCAATACGAGAATGTGCCCGCCGCGACGACTGAATCCATCAAACCATGACGTTTATCATTTTAACACAATGCTCAGCCAATACAAAAAAGATATCCTGCGTTGCCCATCGATGGGCTCGGCACGATCCCCTCACGACACAAATGCTGAAGAATCGGCACTGCAACGCGTCTATTCCCCAAGAAGACCGTCCCGACACGTGCAGTTCGAGGGCTTCTGGAGTAGAATAGAATACGGTCGATCGCCGATGCGTGGCTTCGAGAGGATGATATACGATGTTCATTCTGGTACCGTACGAAGTGGATGTCCCCCAGGAGCGATGGCCGGTGGCGAACTGGCTGATCATTCTGGCGACGGTCTGCGTCTTCACGCTGCAGGTGCCGGATCTGGCCAGGATCTATGGCCGGGGGAACCCGGCGATCCTCGGCCTGTCGAAGTTGCTGCCCGATTTCGGAACGATCGGGATGACCAACGCCTGGATGCTGGCCGGCTGGGGACTCAAAGGACTCTTCGGACACATGTGGCTGCACGCGGGCATCTTCCATCTGCTCGGGAACATGCTGTTCCTGTGGCTCTTCGGCAACGCGGTTTGCGCCAAGGTCGGTAACTTTCGATACTTTCTGCTGTATATCTTCCTGGGCATTACCTCCGGCGTCGCCCACGTGCTGTTCTCCGGCGGCAATGCCGTGGGAGCCAGCGGCGCGATCAACGGCGTTGTGGGCATGTATCTCGTGCTGTTCTACGAAAACGAGATCTCGTGTTTGCTTGCATTCTGGTTTATCGTGCCCTATGTGCGCACCTTTGCCGTCAGCAGCGTCTGGATGATCCTTTTGTGGCTCGCCTGGGATATTTTCGGTGCCATGGGCGGCAGCGGCGCTCGTGTCGCCTATTTCGCCCACCTCGGCGGATTCACGTCGGGGTTCGCCATCGCGATGCTGATGTGCTACAAAGGCTGGATCACCATGGAACGATACGAGGAATCGCTCCTCCAGGCGTGGCGCCGATGGAGGAATCCAGAACAACCAAGCCCTTTGGACGACATCGACAGGAAATCCGGTCTGCCTGAAGTCCCACCGCAGGAAAGCCCACTCCCAAAGACACCCGCCCCCAAACCGATCCCTTTGCCGGAGGTCAATCCAACCTCCCCCCGAAACACCCCCAGTACAACCGAAGTCATTCGCACCGCCTGCGCGTGCGGCCAAGACGTCACCGTACGCCGCCAGTACGCCGGTAAAACCATCCGCTGCGCCGCCTGCGGGCAGCACGTGGTGATTCCCCCCAAGAGCGACTTCTTCGGTCCGACCGCCGAACCTGCGCACACACCGCCTTGCCACAACCTGTCGATTCGATTCACTTGTGCCTGTGGCGCGAGAATCAAGGCGTCTGCCCAACATGCGGGCAGAACCGGCAAGTGTCCCCACTGCGGCGCGCGGGTAAAGATCCCCAGGGTCCCTGCGTGAATGTACGAATCACTGCGTAGCGCGATGGCGTGCGAGCCAGTCCGTGACCCATCGTTCGGCCTGCTCCCGATCCGTCACCTCACCTTCGAGTTGAGCGGTGTAAAGCTCTTGTGTTAACTGGCCGAGACTCGGCCCTGGCACCGCGCCAAGCCGTATCAGATCATGTCCGTTCAAGATCGCCTTGGGTTTGACCTCGACATCGCCCAGGTCTCGGACCCGTCGGCGGAATCTGCCCAGTTGAGCCAAGTCCCGTTTGGAGCCCACGGCTTTCTGGATCGCTCGCTCCAATTCATACAGATCCCCAAAGTGCGGGTCGGCCAGGAACCTCTTGAGCTGGGCCAGGGACATGGCGGAATCAAGCAGGTCGCCCCGATGGGCGAGCAGGAACTCCAAGTGGCGTGCTTGCTTGTTGCTGAGCTTGAGGATCTCGCAACGCTCCGTGGCAAACGAAACGGAACATCCCGAGAAGAAAGCCGCCAGTGCCAGCGGGAAACCCACCGTCTTTCGCAGCCGCCCTAGGACCAGAACCGCCCGTCGAGCCTGTTCGCCGTCAAAACCGGGGAAGATGACCTGAGCCAGACCCGTTTCAAACAGCATGGCCGCCCCTCGGGCACGGTTGGGATGAACGAGGATTTCCTCCAACTCTCTGGCAATCCGCTCGCCGCTGATCCGCGCGATTCTGGCTGCATTGCGACCGATAGCCGCGTAGGTCTCGGATTCGATGGCAAACCCCAACCGGGTCGAAAACCTCACCGCACGGAGCATGCGAAGATAGTCCTCGCCGAAGCGTTCCTCGGGATTGCCAATCGTGCGAATGATCCGTTGGGCGAGGTCCGCCTGTCCCTCGACATAGTCGATGACCTGTTCTGCCAGCGGGTCGTAGAACATGCCGTTGATTGTGAAATCACGACGACTGGCGTCTTCAGCAGG
>JAGPGT010000043.1 GCA_018055905.1 Phycisphaerae bacterium | reverse complement strand
TACAGAAGATGTCGTAACCATACCAACCTCCTTGTCGGATGTCTCTCACAACACCCATCGGACGGTTGGTATGTTTCTCTTGATACCACATCCACATTACCCGATCAAAAAGTGCGAAAGTTCACAGTGTCGAACCTAATGCTATGTAGCTCCATCGATTTGCTGTCCGAATGCACAAAAATCCGCCGTCCTTTAGGACACGAGCAATTTCGGAAAAGAGCCTCTTCGGCTCCTCAATGTGCTCCAAGACATTATCACAGACGATCAGGTCAATAGAATTGTCATCGATTGGCCATTTGTATCCTTGTATGAGATGGAACTCATCAAGAAACGGATTATCTTTCGCTGCTTGATCAACGTCTACTCCGATGACTTTGGCAACTTTACCTTTCAGTATTCTTAGGTTTTTCCGAAGTGGCACCGAATCTTCGCTATATGCACCCCTTCCGCAACCCACATCGAGCACGACAAATGATGGTTTAAGAAGTGAATTGACTCTGTTAAAGAATGTCACAGTTCCATCAATATCCGTAAATCCACCGAATTTGGTTTCGGGATAGAATTTCTCTTTGCTATTCATCAGGTATCCTTTGAGTGTGTTCCTCGCCCACCCATCGAGTCACTGGACCGACCAGGGGACTTGTCCAATTCCCGCTGAACCAACACAAGCTACTTGTTGCGGTCGAGCAGAACCACAGCCAGGCGTCGAAGGATGTCGGCGCCGGCGCCGAAAGGCTCCAGAAGGGTCGTGGCCTCCTGGGCCAGCGCTCGCTCCAATTCGCGGGCCTTCTCGATGCCCACGACCGCCGGGTAGGTGCACTTGGCGGCCGCGGCGTCCTTGCCTGCGGTCTTGCCCAACTGTTCGCTCGACGCGCAGACATCGAGAATATCGTCGGCGATCTGAAAGCCCAGTCCGATCTTCAGCCCATATCGCCCCAAAATCTCCACCTGCGAAGGGGTCCCCCCGCCGCACAGCGCGCCCATCCGAGCGGCACAGCGGAACATCTTGGCGGTCTTGTTGGTGTGGATGTACTCCAGAAGCTCGACCGTCCCGACCGTGTTCTCCGCTTTCAGATCGGCGACCTGTCCGGCAATCATGCCGGCCGGACCGGCCGCCTGGGCCAGTTCTCGCACCAGTGCAACCGTCAAACCCGCCTCGTCGATCCCGTCGGCAAGGACCTCGAAAGCCAACGTCAGGAGACCGTCGCCGGCCAGGATCGCGGTAGCCTCGTCAAACGCCTTGTGGCAGGTGGGGCGCCCGCGTCGAAGATCGTCGTCGTCCATCGCCGGCAGATCGTCATGCACAAGCGAGTACGTGTGCACCATCTCGACAGCTGCGGCCGCCACTCGGGCGTTGGGGTTATCCCGCCCGGCGACCAGTTCGCAGCACCACAAAACCAGCGCGGGGCGGATCCGCTTGCCGGGCGAGGAAAGGGTGTATCGAAGGGCTTTTGCCAAGGGCTCGGGGATTTCCCTCTGTCCTGCCAGGAGCCGATCAAGGGTCTCGTTGACGATCTGCACCCTCTCGGTCAACGAGCCGTCGAAATCCGGATGAACCACGCGTGATGACATAGCTTCGAATTTGCTATTTCCGATTTACGGTTTAGAATCGGGCCCGGATCCGCTCCAGACCCAAAAACACGGCAAAGCTTACTATAAACGGCAAATGGACAAGAGTAAATCACGAATGATTCTGGTTCTCGGCGTAACCGCCTCGGGCAAAGCCCGTCTGGGGTTCGAACTGGCGAAATCCCTGGACGGCGAAATCATCAGCATCGATTCGATGAAGGTCTACCGGAGAATGGACATCGGCACCGCCAAACCCTCCAAGGAAGCCCAGCAGCAGGTCCGTCACCACCTGATCGACGTAGTCGAACCCAGCGAATCGTTCAGCGTGGGTCTGTTCCTGGAGAAAGCCCTGGCGGCGATCGACGACATCCGCAGACGCGGAAAGACCGTCGTCGCGGTGGGCGGCACCGCCCTGTATATCAAAGCCCTTCTTTACGGCCTTTTCGAAGGTCCCGGCGGCGACGAGATGATCCGGGCCGAGCTGCGGGCCCAGGCTCACCGCGAGGGACTGGCCAAGTTGCACGAGGCCCTCCAGCGGATCGACCCCCTGGCTGCCAGCCGCATCGACCGTAACGACGCCAAACGCATCATCCGGGCCTTGGAGATCTACCAATTGACCGGTCGGCCCATTTCCAGTTTCCAGAAACAGTTCGACGCCGACAAGCCGATGCACGACTGGACCATTCTGGGCCTTCGCCGCGAGAAGGAGCAAGAGAGCCGGCGGATGAACGCCCGGGTCAAAAAAATGATCGAGGAGGGTCTCGTGGAGGAGGTCCGATCTCTGCTGGCCGAGGAAAAACCCCTGAGCCGCCAAGCCCGCTGTGCGATCGGCTACGCCGAGATCATCGAGCATCTTGAAGGACAAACGAGCCTTGAAGACGCCATCGAAAAAATCAAGAAGAACACGCGTCGGCTTGCCAAGGGGCAACGGACCTGGTTCAAGACCTTTAAAGGAGTTCGATGGATCGACGTGGAGGCGGAGGAAGCTGCGGAATCCGTCATCGAACGAGCGAAAAAGGAAGCGGTCCGCACGGAAGAATAAAACAAAAGCGGCCGGAGACGGTATTCAGGCGTTCTGCAGGTCTCGCTGGGCTTGCAGGACGGTCGCGGTCTCTCCCAGGACGAGTTGTTTGAGCAGGCTCTGGGGCACCAGGGTCATTCCCATGTTGAAGATCCGCTCCTCCACCATCGCGGCCACCACTCGCGCCGTCTGACGGGAAAGCCCCGACCGCTCGGTCAACTCGTCAATAATCCTGCTCTTGTCCCAGGGGATCCGCTCGGGACTCTGGCGGGCGAGATGCAATCTCTCCACATCCGCGAAATCTCGGATATCCACCGCCAAGATCTCCGTGCGCGCACGCTTCAGACGCCGACCCATGGCATGTTCGCCCAAAGCCAGGGCCGCAGCTTCAAATCCCGTTGAAACGAGCACCGCTTTGATCATCGAGAGAATCTCGCTGGAGCTCACCTGCCGATCGTTGTACCTGCGATAGAGGTAATAAGTCACTACCTCGGCCAGATCCTCGGCCATGGTCATGTCGGGCCGACCGCCAGCGGACAAGGCGTTGTTGATCGTCCCGATGACTTTGGTGTGAATGTACTCCTCGGTCGTTCCGTCGGCCTTGATGACCAGCAATTGCTTACGCATGATGACCGTTTGCCTCCGTGCTGACAACGCCTGCGAAATCGGCCCCGTAATGCGTGATCCGTTTCGACTTCTTTCGTTCGCGGGCTTTCAATGATCAAAGAGCTTGAGCTGTTCGGCCGGCTCGGTCTCCCGGATCGCCCGGCTGACCTCGTCGATCAGTTCGCCGGCGTCATCGAACTCGCGGTAGACGCTCGCGAACCGGATGTACGCGACCTTGTCCACATGGCGAAGGTGTTTCATCACACATTCGCCGATGAACGCCGAGGTCACCTCTTTGTCGAAACTGCGGAAGATGTCCTCCTCCGTCCGGTCGGCGATCTGCTGGATCTGTTCGGCAGAGACCGGCCGCTTGTAGCAGGCTTTCTGCAAACCCGCAATGATCTTCTCCCGCTCGTACGGCACGCGAGACTTGTCCTTCTTGACCACGTGCAACTTGAAGCTGTCACCGGTTCGCTCGTAAGTGGTGAACCGCCTCTTGCATACCAGACACTGGCGGCGACGTCGGATCACGCGTCCTGAATCGCTGGAGCGCGAGTCGACGACCTTATCACTGTCTTCCTTGCAGAAAGGACACCTCACGACCCGATCCGACCTCCCGAGACAACCACCGTCCCAACCCCCGGCACAAGGCCCGGCACCCGATCCTCGCGCCAGAAACCCTTCTACTCTATATAGCTATGGCCTTTATTGTAGGACCCAGATATAGCGTGTCAACGGAAATATCAGAAGGAATGATGGAGGTTGGGGTCTGTGTGCTCGGCACACAAAAAAAGGCCTCTGCGCCAAGGGGCGCAGAGGCTGGCTCGGAAAGAAACTCACGTAGCCCCCCCAAAGTTTGTCACGGCCCGGCTCCATTTCCGAGTATGTAGTCGCAGATGGGGTCGCGGGGTCCCCAACGCTTGACCGCGTTGGGGATCCCTCCGAGACGCAGCACGCCGCGTTCGGACGCCCCTAAGCCTGGGGTCTTTCGGGGTCCTCGATACACAGACCGTGACGAGTACCCCCCTCCTGTCTATGAGGCAGGCTTCTGCTTCAAAGACTTTGCCATGGCTGCTGCATCCTGCTTTCCTGCTCCGTCGTTACTTATAGTCTACGACAAAAACCGGGAAATGCAAAAGGACAGGAAACGTGAAGTTACAAGTTTGAAGTTCGCAGTTTGAAGTCAGAGGAAGCGCCGTGGGCCGCCTCTCACTCCAAACGTGAAATTTCACACTTCAAACCTCCTCCACCTTCGCCTGACTCCGCAGCAAATCGAGGTACTCCCCGAGTGCCTGTTCCCTTTTGTGCTCCGCAGCCTGTTCGGCGACTTGATCGTGGATCTCTTTCAATGGCGGGACCGCCGGCGGCCGACGGTCGTACAGCTTGGCGATGTGGAAACCAAACCGCGTGCGAAAGACGTCACTGACTTGGCCGACACTTAAATTGAACACGACATCCTCGAACTCCTCCACGAGTTGACCCCGTACGACGTAACCCAGGTCGCCCCCGCGGTCGGCGCAGTCGGTGTACTTGGGTGCAACCATCTCGAACGGCGTCCCGGCGGCGATTTCCTTGCGAGCCTGCTCAACCACTTCGTGGGCCGCGGCCTCGTCGGTCTGCCAGTTGACGTACTTGACGATATGGGCGACGCGGATCTGCTCACCGGAGGCGAAACGCTCCTTGTTCTCTTCGAAATACCGGGCGATCTCAGCCTCCGTGGGTTTGGGCGTCCTGGCGTAGATCTCGCCGATTTTGTGCTCGACCTTCATCTGGAGTTCGATCATCTCTTTGACCTTCTCGTCGCTGTCGGCGTTGAACTCCTTGTAGAGGTCCTCGATCTTTTCGTACCGCTCCTTCAGTCGGGCGAAGGCCGCTTCGATCTCGCTGGTCGGGATCGCAGGACCCGAGTTCCTGGCCTCCTGTCGGAGCAGGACCCGCTCAATCACGTTCTCCTTCGACCAGTCCAGAAGCTGGGCCTCGCGGGCCGACGGCTCCAAGTGGGAAAAAACTTGCTCATAGCTGGGTCGCAGACGGGTCGCCTCTTCCTGAATCTCTCGATCTTCAATTCGCTGGCCGTTCACGACGATTGCCATTTTATGCTCCTCAAGGGATTAAGTCCGAATTTCGAAATCCGAAACCAGAACCAAATCCAAATGACAAAAACCCAAATGACCGAAATGCTGTCGCTCGTCGGAAGATCCGTTTTGAGTTTCGAGCTTTGGTCATTCGTGCTTGCTTCGGATTTCCAAATTCGGATTTCGTGCTCCCCGCGCAGCGGGGTTATCCACGTGCTTTTGCGAACCAATCGGGGTCCTTCGCCAGCTTCTCCCTGGCCTCTTGCGTCATCATCTCGAACGCCGGATGGGTACTCTCCCAAGCCCGTAGGGTGAAGGGGGTTTTTCGCATCTTCTCGATCTCCACCGCGGCCTCGCGGAGGTAGCTGCCGTAGATGTGCAGTGAATCGCTGATATCCACATAACGGCCCACGCGGACCGGTTCGCCCCGCTTCTTCGCGATCGCCTCCGCGATCGTCCGCTGCAGGTCGGTCAACGCGTAGACATTCATGAACCAGGCCTTGTACAGGTCCCGGCTTCGCCAGTGGGTGTTCATGTTCAGGATCCAGCCCCCGGCTTCGTCGGCGATGAGCCGGCACCAGATCCGCTGCAAGCACGGCGGATCATCCGTCTGCGGATCGGCGGTGGGCATCCAGGTGACCGCCTGCGCCCGGCGGGTGTGCCCTACCTTGGACAGGCTGTCGATGATGTACTGAATCTGGTTGACTGCGCCGAACGGCTTGGGGCTCTTGGGGTCGCGAAGGTCCTCGACCGGACAATAAGCGAACAGCCGCTCGTGATAGGTATAGGTCCATTTGCCGGCCGCCGGATCGATCCAGTGGTCGTGGATGCCGGCGACCACCTCCTGGCGGTAGGCTTCGAGTTCCTCAGGCCCGCCGGGAAAATTCTTGTGAATCCGCGGCTCATTGAACGGATTCGTCACCGCGATCATCACCGTCGCATCCTTGCTGGGCGGATCGTCCGGCTTGTCATATTGGGTCTTGACCTCGTAGCCTTGGTCCCACACCGCCAGTACGGCCTTCTCCCAAGCTTCGGGCAGGCACTCGGCGGTGATCGAAATCACAGGCATCCCATCGATGTCGATCTTGGTCATCTGCGTACAGGCTCCACGGTGGCCGGCTCGGTCCCTCGCCTGGGCTTCAAAAACCGGCTGATGTCCAACTCTTGCGGCATGATGTTGTACTGGGCTCCATGGCGTTCGGAGATCTCCTCAAGCATCTGCTTGGCGCGGAAGGCGTACCAACTGTCCGGCCAACGCTGCAGGATATCCCGGCAAGCCTTGACCATCGGGCCATATTGCATCATGGGCAACCGACCAATGCTGCGACCGGCAACCGCCCAAGGCAGAAGTTGTTGCGCGGCGACGTCCTCGGTTTCATCCAGGGGTATGAAATGCAGAGTGGTTGGCCGGGTGATGCTGCTGGGCAGGACCACCCCGGCAACCGAAACAGTCGGTTGAGGTTCCTGCCCCGGGGTTTGAACTTGAACTTCTCCAGCGGGCTGCTGCACCGGTTCGGGCACCGGTTCCGCCGGCTTGGGGGCTTGGCCGAACTGCTTGTCACGATCCGCCATGTCGTAAAAGGTCTTGTCATTCTCCGCCGGCGACGGTTCCGAAGTACTACCGGTGAACCGGCCGAGCACAATGATCACCAGAACAACCACGACGGCCGCTCCTGCGATTTTGACCCAGATCGAATCCACGGTCTTCGCTCCTTTCCCTGGCGAGACAGCATCAAGGTTGCCTCGACGACAATCTCCAGAGCACTTCTTTACTGCCCGGCCATCTTAGCACGCCTGCCCCCCCTGGCAAATGAGATTTCGCGACGAGAATGGTTTGTAGGGAAGCCGGCAGGCGTGATGACTCATCCGGTTTCAGCGTATTTCCCCGGTTGCGGCACGTTCCCACCCTTTTCGTGGGGGTTCGAAACACGCGAAAATGAGACAAACCACAATTGTTTGACATATAGGGGTTCCAAATCATAGCATAGATCTACGGCTCAAGGAGGAGCAGGAGGTGATCCCAAGCGATTTTGTCGCAACAGGGACTCGCAATGCCGTGAGAGATAAGTAGGTATGTTCACTGGACTTATAGAAGCTGTATGCGAGGTAAAATCGGTCGCCGTCGGCGGCTCCGAAGGCGGTTCGCTCGCGGTGGAATTGGGCGCACTGGCTGGGGATTGCCGGCCGGGGGACAGCATCGCAGTCAGCGGCGTGTGCCTGACGGTGACGCGGCTCCAGGGCTCGCTCGCCACCTTCGGCCTGAGCCACGAGACGCTGAAGCGATCGTCGTTGGCGAACCTGCGACCGGGCTGGAAGGTCAATATCGAGCGGGCGATGAAGGTCACCGACCGCTTCGGAGGCCACATCGTGCAGGGCCATATCGACGGCGTGGGGACCGTCCGTTCGGTCAAGACGCTGGGCGAGTTCGCCGAAGTAGAGTTTGTCGTCGACCGCGAGCTGCTGGACCAAATGGTTTTCAAGGGCTCGGTCGCGGTGGACGGCGTGAGCCTGACGATCGCAGGTCTGGACGCGAGCGGTTTTCGCGTTGCGGCGATCCCGGAGACCCTGAACAGGACCACGCTGGGCGACGCATGTGTCGGCAGACGGGTCAATATCGAAATAGATATCCTGGTCAAGATCGTGCGAAGGCAATTGGAGATCTTGATCCCTTCGCAACAACCGTTGACCATCGACCGATTGCGACAGATGGGTTTCTAATGGCCAAAGGTGCTCGCAACTCGATTTCGGAACAGATGGTCATCGGGGTGACCATGGGGGATCCCGCGGGCATCGGGCCCGAGGTAGTGGTCAAGGCGCTGGCCGATCCCGAGATCCGTCGAGCGGCCAAGTTCATCGTCTTCGGCATGAACGAACAACTCTGCTACGCTGCCGACCGGGCGGAGATCGAGCCCTTCTGGGGACGGCACCAGCATGAGAAAATCAGTCGGGACTACCCTTACAAGGTGGTGGTTGCCGACTACGACGAGTACAGTGTGCCCCCGTGGTTGAAGGAACCCAGTCGGGTGTCGGGCGAGGCATCGATCCGATTCTGTACCGACGCCATCGCTGCCGCCAAGGCCGGCATCGTCGATGGGATCGTGACCGCCCCCATCAGTAAGGCGAGCTGGAAGATGGCCGACGCCACCTGGCCCGGCCACACGGAACTGTTCGCCCAGAAATGTAAGGCCCCCCGAAAAGCGATGATGTTTGTCGCCGGACCGCTGAAGGTGGCCCTGGCCACGATCCACCTGGGCCTGTTCGACATACGCAACAAGTTCACCATCGGCTGCGTCTTCGAACCGATCGACCTGCTCAACGACGCCTTAAAGGAATACTTCGGCCTCGAGAACCCGCACATCGGGGTGGCGGGTCTCAATCCACACGCAGGCGAGCAAGGCCAGTTCGGCGACGAGGAAGAGCGGATCATCACGCCTGCGATTCTGTTGGCCCAGGAGCAGGGTATCGACTGCGTGGGCCCGATCCCCGCGGACGCCCTGTTCGTCAAGGCCGTCCGCGGCGAGTACGACGCGGTGGTCGCGATGTACCACGACCAGGGCATGATCCCAGTCAAGCTGCTGGACTTCGACCACGCGGTCAACATCACAATCGGCCTGCCCCTGGTGCGGACCAGCCCGGCCCATGGAACCGCTTTCGACATTGCGGGACGCAATTTGGCGAATCCATCGAGCATGAAATCCGCGATTCTGATGGCGATCCAGATGGCCAAAACTCGCCGGGCCTTCAGACCAGCCCCGGTGACGCCAAGCGGCCGAACGGAAAACGGGACTGCAGCAAGGAAAGAGCCTCATGATATTGCGTAGCGGCCCCCGCCACCCAATCCGAATATCGAATTCCGAAATTCGGATTGGGTGCTTTCGCTTATAGATGCAGACGAAACGCCAAATCCAAGAACTCCTCACTGCCGCGGGTGTGGTCCCCAACCGTCGGCTGGGCCAGCATTTCCTCGTGGACCTGAACCTCATGCGTCTGGTGGTCGATTCGGCCGGGATCGGGCCTTGCGACGTCGTCCTGGAGATTGGAACTGGGACCGCGTCGCTGACCGAAGCCCTGGCCGAACAGGCGGGACAAGTCGTCACCGTCGAGCTGGACCCCACCCTGGCGGGCATCGCGCGGTCCCGCCTGGCTGAAAAAGCCAACGTGCAGCCCCTCCACACCGATGCGCTGTCGAACAAAGGATCAATAGCGCCGGCGGTTGTGGAGGCTGTGGCCGCCGCGAGAACGAAGCTGGGTGGGACGTCGCGGACGTTGCTCGTGGCGAATCTACCCTATGACGTGGCCTCGCCCATCATGGTCAACCTGATCAAAGGGCCCCTGATCGTCGACGCGATGTGCGTGACCGTACAGAAAGAGGTCGCCGAGCGGATGACCGCCTCCCCGGGTCGGCGAGACTACGGAACCCTCAGCATTTTCCTGCAGGTGACCGGCAAGGTCCAGAGGCTTCGAAACTTGCCGCCCGGCGCGTTCTGGCCGCCGCCGCAGGTGGAGTCTGCGATCGTCCGTTACACCCGTGACGCGAACAAGGTCCACAAAATCGAAAATATGGATCTGCTCGGAACGGTGGTCAGTCTTTTCATCGGTCATCGTCGCAAAATGCTTCGAGCCTGTGTCAAGGGGTCCCCACCGGAGCTGCCCCACCGAGACCTGTGGCCTGGGATCTTCGATCAGTGCTCCATCGACTCCACCCGCCGACCGGAGGAGTTATCGCCTGAGCAATACGTCGCCCTGGCAAACGCCTGTCATTCGCTTGTCCGACACAGCTGGGGTGACAATATCATCAACCTCTAGCCTGGGGAACCCGCTGGCCTTGAAATGCACAAGGATGACCGAAGGAAACCGGCCACCCAAACCACGAAGGACATACCGTCGAACGCCCATTCGGAGCTGTAGGCCTGGCTTCAAAAAAGCCTCGTCAGAAGAATTTGTGGGTGGTGTCTGGCTCCGGTAGTGCCCCGAGGTTGTGATCGAGGGCCAATCCCAGCGTTGTGAAGACCTTGAAGCCGTAGGCTCTTCTGGTGGTCACTTTCGCCTTGGCGTTCAGGCCCTCCACCACGCCGCTGGAAAACGCCTTCTTGGCCACAACCTTCAAGTAGGGACACCACATGTCGCTGCACACGTACCGCAGACCCGCCGTCCGCTCCTTGCCGAACCAGCGGAACAAACCCAGCAGCGTCTTGGCCTTGCGGTGTTCGCCGATCCATAACAACCGTTTGCATGCCTGGTCGATCTGGTAGACCACCGTCACATACCGAGGACCGCGGCCCCAGGCCATCTCATCCACCCCAATCGCCGTAATCCCCCTCAAATCCATATGCGATCGGCCTCACGAAAACGCCATCTCGACCGCGCTGTACACCGTGTACCAACTCGTGTGAAACGCCTCGGCCACCTGAGCCCAACTGAGCTCTTTCGCCCACCGGGCCAGAAACCACGCGTACGCCGTCGTCACCGTCCGTTTGCCCTCGGCCCACGGAACCCGCTCCACCTTGATCCCGCACGTCGGACACTCCACACACCGCATCGCATATACGAAGTACACCAGGATGCCCCAGAACGGAACGAACTCGAACCGGCGAGGCCCCAGCCGATCGTAGCCAGGACGCTTGACACCGCACCCCGCGCAAACCGCCCGGCTGTTGCGCCGGGGCGACAACCTGACGTTCAACACCAATTGACGGTTCTCTTCAACCAATTCCATGTCCGTGTACACAAATCCCGGGAACTTCGTCGGTTCGGCGTCGGCCCTCACCCCAAATGGGCCGGCGACGGTGCACCCGAGGCGACCGGTCCCTGTGAAATCGAGATTGATGCCCCTCCGGCGCGCCTGTGTCCTGGCATCGGTTGACACCCCCGGCTATCAGAGATGCTCAGATACGCCTGGAGTGACCGGTTGCACCTCTTGCGCAGTTCCGCTGCTTGCCGACAGGTAGACTGCGTCCTGCACGGCCAGGGTCCGCAGGTAGTTCGGGCCGTCTGTTTCGAAGGGTCCCCCGTCGATCAGACGGTCGATAAAGTGTCGTTGTGTACGGTAGCAGCAGTCGCCGGCAAAGGCGCGGTTCTCATGCGGATATGCGTGTTCCTTCTCGGGCTGCCCCAGAGGTTGCACGGTGAGCCGGCCGTCATTGTATAGCCGGATCGAACCTTCGTTGGCGTCGACGAGGAATTCTCCGAAGGTGTACCGGGGATTCGGACAGTTGCTCTCGTTGTATCGATTGGCGTCCCAGAGCCCCGTGGCGCCGGACTCGAACTCAAAGACAATAACGCCGAAATCCTCGCCGGCGATGACGGGGTTGAGCTTCTTGAGCACGGCGTAGACCTTCCGGATCTCACCGGCCAGATAGCGATACGTATCGATGAAATGAACGCCGTTTTCATAAACCAGAAGCCGTGGGTACGTGCGGAAATACGGCTGACGGTTGAGATAGGCGTCCTGCCCCCAGCCGTCCCCCATGCGGGAGCGGAACGTCATCCCGTGGATCCTGTCGCCGATCACGTGGTCGTCGAGCAGGCGTTTGATCTCGCGGTACCAGGGCTGGAATCGCCAGTTCTCGTGCACCATGAAACGGATGCCCGCCTGGCTTGTGCACTGGACGATCTGCCTAGCCTCGTCGAAGGTCGGAGCCAGCGGTTTCTGGCAGATCACATGGACGCCGAGGTCGGCCGCAATCCGGCACATTTCCAAATGTGTCGGAGGCGGCGTGATGATATCGACGAAATCGGGTCGTTCCGTTTCCAGCATTTGCCGGTAATCCGTATAGTGTCGGGCGATGCTGAACTTGGCCATGATCGCCGCGGCGCGAGATGGATCACGGTTGCAGGTGGCGGTGATTGTCACTTCCGGAATCCGCTGCCAGGCTTCGTACTGGAAGTGACTGAAATAGCCGGCTCCGACGCAAACACCCTTAAACTGTGCCATCAGTATTCCTCCAATCCCTTGTCGGGTCGAACGAATGCCCACAGGGCAACCGCCAGAATGTTCAGGCCTGCTCCGACGAAAAAGAATGGGACCACCGAGCCGGTCCACTGCCGCAGATAGGGGAACGCCAGGCCCGTGACGAACGAGCCGATGTTCCCGGCCATGTTCATCGTGCCGGAGACGGCGCCGGAGTGCTTGCGGCCGATGTCGATGCACAAGGCCCACGACGGCGGTAACGTCATGTCCGCCCCGAACAAGGCCAACGAGAAGAAGATCACAGCCGTCAGCGGGTGGTTCATGTAGACGCTGATAACGAGTCCCAGGGCGGCCAGGGCGAAGCCCGCCATCGCCGGAGCGCGGCGAGAGAGCGCCCATTTGTTCTGCCGATAGATCCGATCCACCAGCGAGCCGGCGAACCAGTTGCCCAACGCGGCGAACAGAAACGGGGCTGCGGCAAAGACCCCCGCCTCCACCGGTCCGAGCTGGTAGGTCTTCTTGAGGTGCGGGAACAACCACGTCAGGGCGAAGAAGAACGTGAAGTTGCTGCAGAAGTACTGCACCATGGCCAGCCACATGTTGCGGGACCCGAACATGACCGAGGCCGATAGTTTCGCCTGGTCGCTCTTGTCGTCTCTTGCTTGCTGGCGGCTCTGGCGGATGTGCTCGAGTTCCGCCGGCCTGATCCGCGGGTGTTCCGCCGGGTCGTTGCGAAACCACAGATACCAGACGATCGCCCAGCCGAAACCGGCGACGGCCCAAAAAACGAACGTCCCCCGCCAGCCCAAGACGGTGATCATCCACGCCACCAGGGGCATGGCGAAGGCGGCGCCCAACCGCGAGCCGGCGAAGTTGATCCCCTGCACGCGGCCCCGTTCTTTCATAGGGATCCAGGAGTAGAAGGCTCGGGCCATCGTGGGGAACGCCGCGGCCTCGCCCGCTCCGAAGAGAAATCGCACAACGAGCAGGGAGATCAGATTCCAGGCAGCGGCCGTCAGGCCGGTGAACAGCGACCAGAAGCTCACTACGGACGTCAGAATGATGCGGGGTCCGAACCGGTCGGCCAACAGTCCGCCCGGCGTCTGAAAGAGGGCATAACCCAGCGCGAAAGCCGACATCACCCAGCCGATCTGGGGATCCGTCAGGCCCAGGGACTCCGCGATCGGCTCTTTGGCCGCGGAGATGTTCACCCGGTCGATATACAGCAGCAGCGACAGGAGAAAAGTCAGCATCACCAGGAGATACCGGCAGGGGACCGCGGCCTTATCACTTCGGATGGATGTCGATTCATGATCCATAATACCTGCCGATCGCGTCACGGACGCAACACCGCACGACGCTCTCTGATAAGATTCAGGGTGTTTCGCCAGGCTTCGACGAACATGTCCCGGAAGTACCGCACCGGGCCGTACTCCTCGTATTCGTGGACGCTCAGGCCGTCCTGCATGTATGCCTGCCGGAACCCGGGGACCTTGGTCAGCAGTTCGTCGAGGACGTGGTCCTGGACGGGATTGAAGAGCCTGGCCACCACGGGCAGATCGAGCTTGAGCAGTTCCTCGGCCTGTCCGCCCCAGTTCATCGTGATGCACACGTCGCCGCCGACCATTTCGGTGAAGTGTTGAAGGCCCCGCACGCCACCCCCGATGAAGCCCAGTTCGTAGCCACGGTCGTGGGCCAGTTTGTAGATCTTTTTGGCGATGATCATGCCTGCCTGATAGAGAACATCCGGGTTGATCTTGATGCCCTGGGCCGCGACCTCCTTGTGCAGCCATTCATCGTAGATGCCCGTGATGAGCGAATAGTACATGACGGGCTTTTTGCGGGTCTTGGCCGTGATCTTCTTGTACATCTCGCAGACGTCGATCACTTGGGCCAAGCCCATCACTTCGGTCGCATTGAGGGGCGTGTTCTCCTCGATCAGCACGCCCATGGCCTCCAGGCCCGCTTTCGTCGCGGGGATTTTGATCATGATGTTGGGACTCATCGCCCGGTTCTTGCGGCCCTCATCGATGATCACCTGCGGGTCTTCCTCGTGAATAGGATCGCCCTGGATGCTGACGTAGCCGTGACGGCCGTGGGTCCGCTCGTAGACCGGCATGAATTTTTCGGCGATCCGCTGGACGAGCTTTCGCTGCAGGATACACTCGACTTCGTTGTCGTCCTGGCTCTCAGGGAGCGTCTCATCGAGCAGGGCAAGGGCGCGGTTCTTGTCCGTTGGATGGGTGAGCATCTTCCAGGTATAAGATGGGTTTTGCGTGCAGCCCATCGCCCCGGCGGCAATCGCCCAGTCCGCCTCCTGGGGCGTGACGTTGTTGATCCACATCTTGGTCGGCGTCAGGGCGGCGACCCGATGAAAATAGTCTTGTTTCATGAAATCCATCAGCTCCTTTCCACCTTAGTCCTCAAGAGCGAAGGCCCGCACGGGCGAGCCGTCTCCGCCGGTGATCCTTAGAGGCATCGCCAGGAAGGTCACCCTCTCGCGGCGGATCCGGTCGAGATTCGCCAGTCCCTCGACGATCAACACGCCGCCGGCGAACAGGGTTTCGTGCACGCAGGTCAACTCCTTGAGGTCGTGAACATCCGCCACAGATGGCGGCTCAACACCGAGCACGCGGACCCCTTTCTCGACGCACCATTGCGCCAATGCCTGACTCACCCGCGGCAGCTCGTCGCGATACGCCGATTCGCGGTATCGCCGGCTCCACTCGGTTCGCAGCAGCAGACCGTCGCCTCGCTGGATGCGCTGTGCGGTGGCGCCGAGATGACCAACGTCGATGAGGGTCTTGGACGCGATTGGCGTCAGGTCCACAACCCACGCCGGTCCCATGCACTTTTCCAGCGGGATCCGGTCGATCGTCTGCGTGCCGACCGCGAAATGCGTCGGAGCGTCCATGTGTGTTCCGGCGTGCGAATACAAATGTAGTGTCGTTGCGTTCCACCCGTCTGCGGAGATCGTGCGGGCGGTCTCGAACAAGACTCCTCGCAAACCGTGTTCCAGGGGCAACGTCAAATCGATGATTCGCGGCATGATCTGCTACAAGCCTCTGACATTCTGCATCACGGAATTGGCGACATCGACCGTCTTGGCGGTCCCACCCAAGTCCGCCGTCAACACACCGTCCTGCACGGTCTTTTCAATGGCGCGCATGACGAGACCGGCGGCCTCCTTCTCGCCCAGATGCTCCAGCATCAGGACGCCCGACCAGATGGTCCCGATCGGGTTGGCTATCCCCTTGCCCGCGATGTCGGGGGCCGAACCGTGGATCGGTTCGAACATGGAGGGAAATTCCTTTTCGGGATTGATATTGCCGCTGCCTCCGAGTCCCAGGCTGCCCATGATCGCGCCGCCGAGATCGCTCAGGATGTCGCCGATGAAGTTTGTCGTGAGGATCACGTCGAAGCATTCCGGGTGGAGTACGAAGTTCGCGGAAGCGTTGTCCACGTACATCTTGCGGTACTCGACATCCGGATACGACCGGCTCACCTGCTCGATGATGCGGTCCCAGTAGGCCAGCGAATGGATGAGCGTGTTCGACTTGGTGATGTTCGTCACCCTCTTGCGGCGGCGCCGGGCGAGTTGAAACGAATAGTGGGCGACGCGTTCGATGCCTTTACGCGTCAAGACGCTCGTATCCAGGGCCAAGCCGTACTCGAAATCGTCGTGCACGAAACCACCCGCCTGGACGAACTCACCCTCGGTGTTCTCGCGGATGACGACAAAATCGATGTCCGCGGAAGTCTTGTTCCTCAGCGGGCTTTGGATTCCCGGCAGCAACCGGGCCGGCCGGTAGTTCACGTACTGGCTAAACGCCTTGCGGATCTTGAACGTGAAGAGCTTGGCGGGCAGCGTGTCGTCCACCGCGGGCAGGCCCACCGCCCCGAAGTAGATTGCGTCGAACTTCCGGAGCGTGTCGAGGCCGTCATCCGGAAGGAACTTCCCGGTCTTTTGGTAATGGGCCGCGCCGTAGGGGAAAGTCTCCGTCGCGAGTTCAAAGTTCATTCGCTCGGCGGCCGCGTTGAGCACCTGCATGCCCGCGGGAACGATCTCCCAACCGATGCCGTCGCCGGGGACCACTGCGATTCGATACGTACGTGTCATGATTCGAGACTCTTCCCTTCCTGATCAGAATATGGATCCACTATGAGGCCCCGCCGGCCTTGCGAAGCAAGACGGTGGGTCCCTCGTCGCCGGGGCGTTTCATCTCCCGGTCGGTCGTCATCAGCCATTTGTCGAACTCAAAGCCGTCCTCCCGCATGGAGAACGAAACGATGTGCAGCCCCGGTTCCTTGACATCGAGATAGATCTTGTACGGCTCACCGCAGTGCTCGGCCTCGGTCCGCTGCTTGCTTTCCCACCACCAGGAGTTCTTCCCGTCGCACCACTGGAGCCTCCGCCCCGACTCGGGCCAATCCCCGTCGAGACCGACATGCAACCCGTTGTCCTCGCTGCCGGTGGAGTAGGCCCGAACCCAGACGTAGTACCGTCCCGGCGTATTGAAGTGCACTTTGTATGAGACGACCGCCATCTGTCCGGGCTCATTCGAGAAGTTCTCGCCATTGATCAGCTTGTCCGCGTGCGTCCGCCGGGTATCGGGCAGGACTTCGATGTATGCGCCGGCGCTGGCGGAGGCCGCATGGTTTTCGTCGCCGTCGGGCTGGACGGCCGGCGTATTCTCGGTGGTCGTGATGTACCACTTTCGCTTGTCAGTCCGAGTCTGTTCGGAGAACAGCTCCGCTTCGCCGGCGACCAAGCCGTTGTGCTCTTCGAAGACCACGTCTCCCTTGCCGGCGGGGCTGAACGCCAGTCGCGTCCACCGACCGCGGGAGTAGGCAAAGCCGCTGCCTTCGGGTTGCTTCTTGTTGGAAGCCGTGTTGAACTCGACCTGGATCACATCGTCCTTCTTGACCGCCACGTTCCGCCAGGTGTGACCGGCCGGCTGGTAATCGTTTTGCGTCGCGGGATTCGTGTACGTGCCGACCACCTTGCCGCCGATCAGCAGGCGATAGGTCGATTCGCCGTCGGTTTCGGTGAGGGTCGTCAGGGTGATGTCGTACGTGCCGGATGCGCCTGCGAAGACCGCTCTAGCCGCGGCGAACTTGTCCTTGTGCCGGGCGGCGTTGATCGCCAGGGCCTTGCGGTCGTTGTCCTTGTAGAACGGCACGAAATCCGAGCCTGCGACGGCTTCAACATCGCGCGTCGCGACGAGCACATAGGGGCTCTTCGGAGCCTCGTCAACGGCGACGGCCGGCGTCCAAACCTCGGTCACATCCTTGAACGAAAGCTCCGTCGGGCTGGCTTTCTTCAGGCACAGCAGCCAGTCGCCATCGCCCGGAGTCTTGAGCGCGACCTGGGCGGGCCCCTTGGCTTTGCCCTGTTCAAGCAGCCCCCCCAGGCCGTTGCCCGTCTTCGGATCGAACCAGCCGTAGGTCAGGTCGCCCGATTCCAGCGACAGCTTCAGCTCGCTCGGGTTCTTGAAATAGATCAGATATAACTCCCCGGGCTTGACGAAACAGTAATCGTCCGGATTGCGGGTCAAGCCGTTGTCGTTCTTCATCTCCCAGAATGGAATCTCATGTTTCTTGAAGAACTCGATCGCGTAACGGCTCTGGTCCCACATCTTCTCCCGCGTGCGATAGTCCTGGCATGTCAGGTCGCTGTGCGGGTGTTGGTACCCGAAGTACCATTCGATGCCCGCTCCGCCAGCCATGAAGACGCCCCACAGGGCGTTCTTGCGGGCGTTGTCACGAGTGGGGTCCTCAGCGTCGGTGATCAGCGCGTGGGTGGCGTCGCCCGGTTCGTCGCACGCGACGACCCACGGTTTGCCCGCCGCGACGGATCGCTGAATGTAATCCAGGACCCGCGGATGAACGTCGCTGAAGTCCGGCTTGTCTGTCTGCAGGGAGAAGCCCGTCAGCGGCGAGGCGTCGCCCAGCAGGTCGTAATGGGGGTCGCCCATGTTGTGGATGACGATGTGGTGCCGGTACGGATCGTGCGTCCAGAAGTAGTTCGCCCAGGCGACTTTCTGCTCGTGGGTGGCGTCGTTGATCTCCTCGCCGAGGTTCCAGTTCAACGCCAGGTGGTGGCTGAAACGGGCGATCAACTCGCGGTAGTAGAGCTTGCGCTGTGGCCCGAGGTCGCCCTTGTCCAGCAGCAGCTCGTTCTCCGTTTCGAGTGTTTTGAAGTGCAAGTACATGCCGAGCGCATCGGCGTGCTCGAAAAGGATCTCCCACTGATCGAGCCGAGAGACGTCCAGGCGAAGCCGCTCGTCGTAGGTGGTGTAGGGGAACACGTTCTGATCGTCGCCGCCGATGTTCATCGGGATGAACGAGAAGACATTCATGCCCTTGGAAGCCAGGTAGTTGACGGCCCCGATGATTCCCTTGCCCTTGCCGTTCTGCCAGGTCGGATCCCCGGGCCTCCAGTCCCGCACGTGCGGGGCCCAGTCCTTGATGAACTGGTCTTTGTGGCCGTCGGTCTTGAAATCGCCGTCGAAATCCTTGTAGGCCAGGAAGTTCTCGGGGGCGTCAGCGCCGGCTTTGAGGAAGTACTCGCCCGTGCCGGCGAACCGCAGGTAGTGGCCGCCGACGTACTGGAGCAGACCTTTGGCCCGATTATCCCGGCCGGTCTTGTCCGTCGGCGCGATGGTGAAGCCGCCAGTCTGGCCGTCCATGAAACCGGCGGAGACACCGGCCTGGGGGGCGTCATCGACCGCCACGTTCGGGCCCTTGCGGAAGGAGACTTCGTACGTCCATCGGCCCGGCTCAGGGGGCGCGAAATGCACCCGCCATTTGTTGCCGGAGTCCGCACCGCTCTCGGCGGCGTTGCCGTCGGCCGCGTAGTAGCCGGGCACAAGATAGGTCTTGTCGCCGTTCGAGAACTTCACATTCAACCGGTAATCGGTGAAGGGGTTGGGATCAGCCGTCTCGTTCGTCTGGGGACCATCGAAGGTGAGCGTGACCTTGTGCCAAGTCTTGAGTTCCCCGCCGATTTGCGTGGCCGAATGGGCGGAAACTCCGATGAACAATATCATTGCCGCGACAGCCATCGGTGTAGGGTGGGTTCTCACGATTCAACGACCTCCATATGTGATTCCCGAATCGATCTTCCAACAAACCGTAGTCCATCGTACCCTGCCGACAGCGATCGACACCATACCATAATACGCAACCTTCCATCCCAAAATGCGCATTGCGCATTTTTCAAATCACTTGACGCAATAGCGTGTCCTGTAGGCGGTGGGCGGCATGCCTTGGAATCGAGTGAACACTCGATCGAGCTGTTTGGGGCTGGAGAAATCCAGCTTGTCAGCGATCTGAGTCACCGTCAGGTCGGTCTCGACGAGCAACTGGGTGATCCGGTTCACTCGCTCGCGGAGGATCTGCGAATGCACGGACCGCCCGATGGCTTTGGCGAATCGATATTGCAGGGTCCGACGGGAGATCCCGACGGCCTCCGCTACGTCATTGACCTGCAAAGGCCGATCGGAGTTCTCCCGGATGAAACGCACCGCCTCGGCCATCTCCTCATCCTGCACCAGGAGAATGTTGGTCGAACTGCGGGCCACCACGTGGGTCGGTTCCCCTTCGACGACGGCATGGCAGCGGGTCTTCTCCACCAGCGCACGATCCAGCAACTGGGCGGCACGATACCCGAGAGGCTCTGCGTTCAAACCAATGCTCGACAACGGCGGATTGGCCAGGCGACAGATGAACTCGTCGTTGCCCACGCCGATGATCCCCACTTCGCTGGGCACGTGGATTCGCGCCAGGTGACAGGCATCCAACAGGTGTTGACTGCGGTCGTCATTGCTGGCCAGGATTCCCACCGGTTTGGGCAGAGATCGGAGCCATTTGACCAGCAATGGTTCTTCCTTTTCCCAAAGCACGCCTTTGCCCTTCGGTTGCTCGTACAAATGGCACGAATACCCTGCTTCCTTGAGGCGAGCCTGAAAAGCCTGGGCCCGGCTGATAGACGGGTAGATACCCTCGAAACCGCAGAAGCCGAAATGGGAGAATCCGCAGTGGAGCAGATGCTCGGCGGCAAGTCGGCCCACTTTGTCGTTGTCGATCACGATGTTGATGAATCCTTCCACCGTCCGGCGGGTAATGGGCGCGCAGATTCCGGGGATTCCGCACCGAATGATCTCATCAATTCGGTCCGGTTCGCGCATGATGATGGCGTCGACCTGTCCGCTGCGAAGGCGGTTTGTGACCTTCTGCTCCCAATCGAGGGGCTGATAGTGCGGGGGCTCGCGGTAGAAGGTCCACGGACCATACTCATTGGCGTAGC
Organism: Phycisphaerae bacterium; assembly: GCA_018055905.1. Taxonomy (GTDB): domain Bacteria; phylum Planctomycetota; class Phycisphaerae; order Sedimentisphaerales; family Anaerobacaceae; genus PLanc-01. The sequence continues at coordinate 1,574 of JAGPGT010000043.1, read as the reverse complement.
GAGCGATGCCCTGGAGCAATCCCCGATCAAACTCTCGGGTCGGTGCGATCAACAGGATGATTCTCGGGGCTTTGAACACGGTCGGCAGCACCATTCCATAGGGTAACGACTTTGGCGGACGGGACGAATTGTAAAGGCAACAACAATCTCCGTAAAGCGGTCTCACACGCCAGATCGGCGAAATCCCGGATATGCGGACAGCACGGAGGACTGATGATCGGTTCCGGCGTGTTCTCCTGCAGCCTGGGAGTATCCTACTCGCTGCGGGGCAAACCCCAGTCCCACGGCGTCATGTCCGTCGAATTCACCTTGTCGGAATGACCATCGGCATAGAGGCAGTTGGTGAACCTGCCGTGCCGCTCTCGGGCCACACGACGGGTTGTGTCGCCTCCGCTTGGCAGATGGTCCCTCGCATAGACATCCATCCATCGCAATTTCAGGTGAAGTTGCGTCCGATCATCGTTCTTGTAGACGACCTGAATGTGCGGGGCATTCGCAATGTACTCGTAGTCAGAAACGTAGATGGTTTGGCCGGGGCGTTTGAAATCGTCCAGTCGGGTCGCCCGTCGCAGTTCCTTGTCCTCCTTGGGATCCCAGGCGTTGTTGCAGTAATCGACGATCTGCTCTTTCGCGGGATAACTGGGGCAATTGTAAATATCGACCTCGGTCCATTCCAAAACTTTGTTGGACTTGCCGCCCACGTAGGGTGTGAATAAAACCATCCAGTGCCCGTGCGTTTCATCCCGCGGGATCATCATATTGTAGTCTTGAGCATACAAGTAGGCCGCCACGCCGATCTGCTTGAGGTTGCTCAGGCAGCGGACGGCCTGCCCCTGCTTTTTCGCGCGGTTCAATGCAGGCAACAAGATCGCCATCAGCATCGCAATGATCGCAATGACAACCAGCAGCTCGATCAGCGTGAAGCCGTTCATGCGTCTTCTGTATGACATCAGGCACGTTCCTTGATTCGGTTTTCCATGACCGGGCCTCGATACGCCCACGACATGTCATGGTAGAAAATGAGCCTTGCCGAAGACAATTCCATTATGCGCAGAACAAATACCCAAAATGCACACAAGTATTTCCCCATGGCAGGATCGGGAAATCGATCCACTCCGAGCGATCGAGGCAAGACCGACGGAAAGAGGCTCTTACGGTTGCCGTCGTAGCGAGCGGCGAACATCCGCAGGAAATTCTCCAACTTCTCCAGAAAAATCGGATCGTCGAACGCCAGTTCTCACGGACCGTCGGGACCGACCGGCTGACCGTTACGGTAGTACCCCCCCTTGGCTCCACCCTCCATCACCCATTGGGGCGGGGCGAACTACTGTTCGAGGCGGTTGGTGCTCGTCTCCTTGCAGGAGATACGAAACGAGATCCCGAGCGAAGTTGGCGGTCACCATCACTCTCGAGTATACTGGTTAGCATCGAAAGTTGTAGTAGAGGAAAATCTCGCTCTGTTTTGAAAACGGATTTGTGTCGCTGCGATGCGATGGAAAAGGCGCACATGACCGTCAAACAGGTCCTTGGACGGGGGGAATCGTCAGGACAGTCGATGACCGCAAGACGAAAGA
>JAGPGT010000042.1 GCA_018055905.1 Phycisphaerae bacterium | reverse complement strand
GCGATTCGATGGCAGGCCGACTGCTGATCTTGATCTGGTTCGTCTGGTCCACAAAGTCCCGGTAGTAGTCGAGAAACGTCGGTTTGCCCTTCTTGCCGGGCACGGCCCAGGAGGTCTCGGTGATCGCGAACTCGCCGTAGACGCGAAGCGACTTGCCCTTGGCGATCGCGTTGTCCCAAATGAATCCCGAGGGAGCGTACGCCAGCGCGTCGACGTCGCTGTCCTCCATGCCATCGGGATAACTGCGGGGGAATCCCGCGAACGACTTTTCCATGTAGTCGGTGGCGAACGCGGTGTCGGACCACTGATGGCCGTCGGCGCTGAGGATGCCCGAGCAGTAGAGGTTGTCCAGCAGGACGAACTCGCGGACCATCTTGTGCTGATTGGGCGTGATCTCGGCGCCGAAGATGCACAGCGAGGGATCGCCGTTGCCTTCCGCTACGTCGCCAAGTACCTGGTCGTAGGTCCGGTTCTCCTTGATGATGTAGACCACGTGCTCGAATACCGACGGTTCGCCCACCCGTTCGGGGACCGGTCGCGGCGGCTGGTTCGATCGCGCCGGCCGCGAGGCTTCTCTCAGCAGCGGATACCGATAGTTGTCCAGAACGCGGCGCGTCAGCCCCGCGAGCTCCCTGGCTTTCGGGACAGGCGCCAGCGACAAAGTCCCGTGGTATTGATGGGTGTTGTGTTCATTCGCTTTCTCATTCTTGAGGCCGCGGGTGGAACCCACCCCCTTGATGTTGGCCACGATCAGCCGTCGATTCCCGGCGTCGTACGCGATCGCGCCGGGGAACCACCCGACCGGAATCAGGCCCAGGAGCTTCGATTCATCGGGACGGAAGCGGAACACCGCGACAGCGTTCTGCGTGCCATTGGCGACATAGAGAAGGTCCCCCGATGGATCGAAAACCAAGGCATTGGGGCTGGCGCCGAACAGGTCCGCGGGCGAGGGCTTGGCCCAGATCGTCTCCACGACCTTGTCCGCGCGGACGTCGATCACGCTGAGCGTGTCGCTGCCGGCGTTGGCGACGACCACGTGACGTCCGTTGGGCGAGCACGCGATCGCGGAAGAATGCAGGCCAACCATGATCTCGCGGATCGGCGATTCCTGATTGAGATGGATCACCGAAACCGAACCTTCGCTGGCGATGTGCCGCACAGGATCGACCCGCACGCGAGTGCCGCGACCGGCCGGACCGGTGAGACTGTCCTCGTCCGGGACCCGTCCGCCCCAGTTGCTCACGTACGCCTTGCCGCCGACCAGGACCACGCCGTACGGCGCGACGCCCACCGGCCAGGAACGAAGCATCGCTCCGGTGTTGACGTCGATCTCCGCCAGGCGATTGGACAGGTTCAGGGCGACGTACAATCGCCGACCGTCGCGGGAGATCGCCAGTCCCGCTGGGATTTCTTCCTTCCGCTCGGGCGCATTGGCGGCGGGCAAACCGATAGAAGACAGCCCGCGGACCCGCCCATCGGAATCGACGCCGAAGACCTTGATGTCGCCGTTGACGTTGGACAGGTAGATCCGCCTCCCGTCCGGGCTGAACACCAGGCCGGTGTAGCTGAGCTGGCCCGATTCGTCGGGCTTGAGGATGTGCGAAGAGACATCATTCGGATCGCGGGTCGCGCTGGAAGGCAATGGGACGTGCTGCCTGATTTCGCCGGTCTGCGGATCGATCAGAACCAGTTCCTTGGTCTTGCCGGAAGTGGCGAGCAGACGTCCGTCAGGGCTCAGAGCCACCGCCTGCGGCCGCAGACCCGGCAGTTCCACCTGGATCCCCGTCGGCGTGAGGATCTGATGGACGGGCGTGACGTATCTCTGCGGGCTCACTTCGCTCACAGGATCGGTGCTGGCATAATCCCCATTCCGACACGCCCCGCCCAAGACCAGCAGGAACACAAACGTGAGGAATGCGGGGATCGACTTCGCCCACCTCGTCGAAGCGTTTCCGTCCTTCTTGATCATCACAACTCCCGTCAATTCATATGATGCGAATCGGCCTCGATCCTCGCGAATCCGTCCGATCCGAATTGCTGCCCCTTGTCGCCTCCGGATCAGCCGAGTTTCTCAGGGATTTCCGTCAAGGGCCCCATCCATTTCAGCTCGCGTTCGATGTCGTCATGCATCCGGTACTTCTTCGTCACGTCCGCCAACTTCGGGCCGCGGATGTCGATCTTGGACAGGTCCGCCTGTCCCACGCCGACTTGCCCGCAGAACCCCAGATACCCGACCCAATCCGGATTGAACCCCATCACTTCGACGCCCACGCGGTCGGCGGCCACGTAGTCCGTGGATGCGATCGCGATGCGGGAAGCCACCGGTGTGCCGCTTCCCGGTCCGTTGCCTTCCATGCCCTCCCATCCATCCAGCACGGTTGCGCCCCAGTACGGCTGGAGCCGCTGGGCGGTCTGAACGATGCCCACATGGGTCTGACGCACCCCGCCGTGATAGAGCCGCTTGTCGTTCCATCGCTGGCTTTCCTTGCGGGCACTGTGCAGGGGAGCCCCCAGCGCCATGTTCTTGATCGAGAGCGTCGCGACGACCGTGTTGTGCGTCTTGAGCATGGCCGAACAGATGATGAAGGCCTCCGGGTCCAGCAGCCGAGCCGCCAGGCGAACGGGCACCATGTGCAGGTCGCCGTTGAGAATCGCGCCCATTCCGTACTTGCCTTCCTCGTTCAAATCGACCAGACTGACGTCCAGCGGTTTGTGCTCGGCCGCGAGCTTGCCGTAACCGAAGTTGTCGAACCCTTCGGTCGTATAGCCTGCCGAAGACTCTGCGATCGTGACCGGCCCTTTGAATCGCGGAGCCAAGAAATCCAGTATCCCATGCAGGGCATCGACGTGCGTCGAGGCGAGCTGGTTTCGCGTGCTGACCATGTTCGGCTTGATGACCACGCGTTTCTTGGTCTTGAGGACAGGCAGGATCTGGTCGTCGATGGCCGTCAGCGCGTCGCACACGTTCTGGCGGCGGCCGGCGCCGTGGGTCACCGAGACCACGGACCGACGATCGGCCGGGTTGGGAGGCAGGGGAACTTCGATGGCTTGGTCCTGGGAACGAAGCAGACTGCCGGAAGCGCCCAGCGCCACTGCGGTCCAGAGAAGGCGCCTGCGTGAGAACAACTGCTTGTCCATGCTCATGTCCTTTCGATGCGTGCTCGTTGACGAATGACCGGATCAGCAGATTGGATTATCGCCTTTCGCGGGCCTTCTGTAAAGAGAGATCGGGCCGGCGTCGGGCCATATCCCCCTCTGATGCAGGAGATAGCCCTTGAACGTCGGGAGCCGCCGGAGTAACATGCCGGGCAAGCGCCATATGTGTTCCTGCAATTCATGCAGATGCACTTGCAGCCGTGACCGACGCCCCGCGATTCGATCAGCGGCTTTCGAGTTCCAGCGTCGCCGACTGCAAACCCGGACTGGTGACCGTCACCGTGGCCCGACCCGAAGCCTTCGTGCTCTGCAGGATCGCCAGGCCCCTGCCTCGCGATGCCTTTCGTTGGGGCGAGCGGTAGTCTTCGGGACCGGTCATCTCGCCGTTGTCGATCGCCAGAAGCCGGACGGGACCGCTGACCTCGAACGTCACCACGTTCTGCGCGTCGGGGACGCGCACGCCCCGGTCGTCGGTGATCTGGAATTCGATGTGGCAGATGTCCCTGCCGTCGGCGCGGAGCTGCGACGAGTCGGGCAGCAGCTTGATCCGACCTGCCGGGCCTGACGTCGTCAGCGTAAACTCACAAACAGCCAAACCGTTCTTGAGCCCTTCGGCCTTGAGCACGCCTGCCTCAAACGGAACAGACCAGCTCAGGGCGCCGTTGACCGCCTCGGCAACCCCCTTCGTCCCGATCTCCTTGTCGTTGAGGGTCAGTCGCACCTGCTCGCAGTTCGTGTAGCAGATGACGCGGACGTTCGAGCCTTCCGGGCGATTCCAGGACTCCTCCAGCCAGCCGCCGCGTCCGCGGCCCGGACCGCCGGCGCCGGCGACAGACGTGCAAAGATAGACCATCGGCTGGTCGCTCCAGAGGCTCTGGCGGAACCAGGCGTTGGGCTTCTTGAAACCGCAGGTGTCCAGCAAGCCCGGCATGCTGCCGCGGATCGGCCAGGCGCGGGCCTCGCCCAGGTAATCGATCCCGGTCCAGAGGAACTGGCCCGCCACGTAGTCGTTGTCCCGCACGATCGTCCAGTTGTTGTACTGGTGGCTGTTCTCGCTGCCGAACAGAATCCGCTGCGGATACTTCTGGTGGTGGGCTGTATAGAGCGATTCCTGATAGTTGTAGCCGACCACGTCCAGGATCTCGGGGAACCCCACTGCATCGGACATCGGCAGATTCGCCAGGGCCGCGGTGACCGGGCGCGTGGGGTCCAGCCTCTTGACCGCGTCGACCAGCGGCTTGCCCAGCCGGACCAGCTCCGACGCCGGCGGATGTTCGGACCGGTAGTTGTTGCCAAGCACCGGATGGCTGAAGGGATCGTTCGCGTAGTCGATCTCGTTGCCGATGCTCCAGAGGATGACGCACGGGTGATTGCGATCCCGGCGGACCATGTCCTCGATGTCCGCGACCGCCCACTGCTCGAACGACTCCGCATAACCCCAGCGTGAAGGCACGCCCGCGTTCCAGCCGGCGACCCACTTGTTCTTGGCGGGCGTGAACTCGTCGAACGCTTCGTCCTTCACGAGCAGGCCCATCCGGTCGCACAGGTCCAACAATTCCGGCGCAGGCGGATTGTGGCTCGTGCGAATCGCGTTGGTCCCGAGGTCTTTCAGGATTCGAAGCCGCCGTTCGAGCACCTTCACCGGCACCGCGGCCCCGAGGGCCCCCGCGTCGTGGTGGATGCAGACGCCTTTGAGTTTGACAGGTTTGCCGTTGAGCGAGAAGCCTTTGTTCGCATCGAACGCGATCGTGCGGACGCCGAACGGGGTCGAGACCTCGTCCACGACCTTCTCCCCAGTCATCACTTGAGTCCTGAGCGTGTACATCGTCGGCGACTCGATCGACCAGAGCCGCGGACGGTCGAGCGGGATCTCCTGGACCACAGGGGGATTGACTCCGCCACCAGCATTCGCAGCCGTCGTCAGAGACGCGACGTCGCTGCCGTCTGGCCCGAGGATCTGGGACCGCACGGAAATCACCCGGTCTTGGTCGGAGACATTGTCCAACGTCGTTTCGACGCGAACGACGGCCGAAGCCTCTCGAACCTGGGGTGTCGTGACATAGATCCCGTTGTAGGCGACATGCAGCTTGTCGGTGACGCGAAGTCGGACATTGCGGTAGATGCCCGAACCGGTGTACCAGCGGGAATCAGCGAACCGCGAGTGATCGACTCGGACGGCCAGCACGTTTTGACCCGAGCCGAACCTGACGAACGGGGTCAAATCGCACTGGAAGCTTCCGTAGCCGAAGGGCCGGCCGCCGACGATGAAACCGTTGATGTAGACCTGGGAGTGATCGTATACGCCGTCGAACTCGACCGCGACGCGTTTGCCTTGCAGGGCTGCATCCAGGGTGAAGTGTTTGCGGTACCAGGCGATGCCGCCGGGGGTGTAGCCGTTGCCGCTGCCGTACTCGGGTCCGAAGGGCCCCTCGATACTCCAGTCGTGAGGGACATCGAGCTGCCGCCAGGACGAGTCGTCGAACGCGGACATCATCGCGTTGGCAGCGTCGCCTTTGGCGAACCGCCAATCAGGGTTCAGATCGATGTACGTGCGAGCCGCCCCCGCCGGCTGCCCCCAGACCTCAGTCAACAAGAAGACCAGACCCCAAACGACAACAATATGTGTTCTTCCCAACATACTTATCTCCTCAGATCTCCACGAGCAATCGTATTCATCAGACCGTTCATGACCCGCCCGGCTTGATCTTGCCATTTCCTGAAGATATGTGGACCGCCCAGTCTTTCCGTCCGACGAGGAAGCAGCATAAACGGCGTCGGGAAAAAATCGAGCGAACACCGGGGCAATCGTTCATATTCCATCGAAACCGCGACCATGACATTCCCTGTCCTGGGCTTACGACACCGAGCCCTGATCGTCGTCTTTGGGTCTGATGCTTCGTTCCCTTGGAGCCGGAGACCCACCCCATCGCAAAGCAGCTTCGGGAAGTCCGCGAGCCGCCTCTTGTCGCGACGAATCTTTCGAGGCGGATCTTGCCGGCGAAGACAGAACGCCGCCTGCAAGCGGGCGATTGGCGGTGTTCCACCCCGCCGGATGCAGACGGGGGCCGATGTTCGTCAGAGGGGTCTTGCACAGGGATTGCCCACAAGGGGAGTGAAGCCCGTTTTTCCCAGACCCTAAAACTTGCCTTTGATTCATCCGTCGCTCCTTGTGATGGAATGGCGTCTACATTCTGCGGTGATAGCGGAATCCTCCGACCCCGTCAAACATTTCGTCCCCCTGGGTTTGAAGCCGCAGAAATGAGGCGCCCCTTCCGATGGGCCGGACGAGGTTGCCGGACAGATCCTGCCGCATATCGTCGATTCGAATTGAGACCCCGGGCGGTTGTGCCTATAATTGTCCGACGTTGAACGGACTCCACAAAAACCGGTGTGCTCGACACACCCTACAAAGGCAATCGAACATGGGTATAGGGATCGAGATCCTTCGAGGGGTCGTCCTGATCGGAACGACGTTGTCGCTGGGATGCGTGAGTCGTCGCCTTGAACCGGGGGCGGCCCGGACGCTTTGTTTGGAAAAGGGTACGAGGGAGCAGTTCGTCTGGGCGGCGCACGACGTTCTGTCGAAGATGCACTTTCCCATCGAAAAGCTCGATGTCGAGCAGGGTCTCGTCCGCACCCGTCCCCTGCGCGGGGCACAATTTTTCGAATTCTGGCGAAGCGACAACGTCGGAGTATTTAACACCGCAGAGGCCAACGTCCAATCGATCCGCAGGATCGTGGAAGTGCGTATAAGAGCCTTGGAGCGGCAAAGTGTGGAAACAGCCACCGAAGTTTGCGGTTACTGCCTCGAATGCACCGTCCGAACCCAGCGGTTGACCCTGCCGGGCAATCCGGTCGCCGGCGTGTCCCAGGCCTACATGATCCACACGCGAAGCGAATCCACCCTTCAAACCCTCGAAGTGACCCCGCAACAGAAGGCCCAGATGGCCTGGATCGACCTGGGCGACGATCCCAAACTAGCCGCCGAGATCGTCAAACGAATCGAGCGAAAGCTCCAGGATTGACTATTTCTTGTTGACGATTTACTATTTGAGCTTCGCGTCTCGTGTCGTGCGTAGCGTATCTCAAATCGTAAATAGTGAATCAGAAATAGTAGATCTATGAACGTTCTCGTCTGTGGTGGAGCCGGGTACATCGGAAGCAATATGACCGCCCTCCTGGCGGCCCAAGGCCATGAACCCGTCGTGTACGACAACTTCAGCAAGGGGCACCGCTCCGCCGTTCGCGGTGTCCCGGTCGTGGCGGGCGACCTGGCGGATTTCCAGGGCCTTGTGCGGATTCTTCGCGAGTACAAGATCGAGGCGGTGATGCATTTCGCAGCGTCGATCGAAGTGGGCGAATCAGTGCAACAACCCCTGCGGTACTACCGCAACAACCTCTCGAACACACAGAACCTTCTCTCGGCCATGGAAGCGGCGGGCGTGCAGCAATTCGTCTTCAGCAGCACTGCGGCGGTTTACGGCATGCCCGAGAAGGTCCCGATCACCGAGAACGCCCCCACGAAACCGATCAACCCGTACGGGGAAACCAAACTGGCAGTCGAGCGGATGTGCCGCTACCAAGCCGACACCGGCCGGCTCCATTACGCGGCGCTTCGGTATTTTAACGCCTGCGGCGCCGGCGACAACGGCAGATGTGGCGAGGACCACCGTCCCGAATCGCACCTGATCCCGCTGATCATCCAAGCCGCAATGGGCAAACGTCCCGACATCAAGATCTACGGTACGGACTACCCCACCCCCGACGGCACGTGCATCCGGGACTATATCCACATCGACGACCTGTGTCGGGCCCACCTGCTGGCTCTGAACCGGCTGAACGATCATGTCGAACAGACGTTCAACTTGGGCAATGGCCGGGGTTACTCCGTCCGCGAGGTGATCGAATCGGTCAAGCGGGTCTCCGGCCGGCATTTCACGGTGGTTGAAACGGCCCGGCGACCGGGCGACCCCGCGATCCTGACCTCCGATGCGACCAAGGCGAGAATCGAACTGGGCTGGCAGCCGCAGATACCCTCCCTCGACGAGATCGTCGCCACCGCCTGGAAGTGGCACACGGAACACCCGGAAGGGTATAGGGATTGACGATCTGCTGTTTACCATTTACCATCCGAGTTCCGCCGCTGGCGCCAAGTTTGCCGGCGAGGGCCGCAAATAGTCAATAACAAAATAAATAACAGATGATGAGGGTTTTGCCGTGAAGGATCCAAGAGGCCGGGTCAAAGAGTTCCTCAGCAACCAGGGCATGTACCACGGGGACATCCGCATCCAGGAGATTTGCGACGTCTTTCTGGAGGAGATGGAAAAAGGGTTGGCGGGCAAAAAAAGCACGCTGGCCATGTTGCCCACCTACATCGGGACGGAACAGGATCTGCCTCGCGACACGCCGGTCATCGTTATGGACGCCGGCGGGACGAATTTCCGTGTGGCCACCGTCACGTTCCGACAGGTGGGCGAGCCGGAGATCTCCGAATTCAAGGTGTTCCCCATGCCGGGCGTCGCTGCGGAGGTCGGCAAGGACGAGTTCTTCGGCACCATGGCCGGCTACGTCAAGCCCATCACCGACAAGAGCTCCAACGTGGGGTTCTGCTTCTCCTATCCGATCGAGATGTTCCCGAGCAAGGATGGTCGGGCCCTGTTCTTCTCGAAGGAAATCAAGGCCCCCGAGGCCGCCGGTCAGATGATCGGCGAGAACATGAACAAAGCCCTGAGCCGGTTGGGCATTCGACAGGAGAAACACTTCGTCCTGCTCAACGACACCGTCGCGACTCTCTTGGCTGGTCGGGCGGAGACCAGCGGCCGAAGGTTCGACAGCTACATCGGCTTCATCCTCGGCACCGGCACCAACACCGCTTACGTCGAGCACAACAGCAATATCCGCAAGGCGAAAGACCTGGGGGATCAGGACAGCCAGATCATCAACGTCGAATCCGGCGGATTCGGCAAGGCCCCGCGGGGCAGGATCGACAAGGCGCTCGACGCCGCCGCGGTCAGCCCGGGTGTCCACATCTTCGAAAAGATGATCTCCGGCGCGTATATCGGGCCCCTCTGCCTGGCCACCGCCAAGGCCGCCGCCAAGGCGGGCATTTTCTCCAAGGTCGCGGCCTCGGAACTGGCTCAGGTGCAGGCGGTGACAACCAAGGACGTCAGCAACTTCCTCACCCGTCCCGAAGGCCGGGAGAACCCGCTTTCAACGGCCCTGACCGGCGCCACCGACGACGACATCATCGCGATGTACCAGTTGGTGGACGCCCTGGTCGAACGGGCGGCCAAGCTCACCGCGGCCAATCTGTCCTCCGCAGCCCTCAAGAGCGGCAAGGGACGCAACCCCGCAAGGCCCATCTGCATCGTGGCCGAGGGCACGACGTTCTACAAGCTCAAGAGCCTCCGCTCAAAGGTCGAGTACTACCTCAAGCAGTACCTGGTCGACAAAAAGCGCGTCTACTACGAGATCGTGAACATTGACAACGCCACGCTGATCGGCGCCGCCATCGCGGGATTGACGAACTAAGCGACATAGCCCATGACGGCCGAACAGAGCAACCCAGAGATGGCGGAACTTCATCGCAGGATGCTGAAGATCGCCACGCCAAATGATGGCGCCCGGTTCTCGTGGAAGAGAGGCAGAACCCGATACCTGACCGCGTTGCGGCTGGTAAAACTGGGGTTTATGGTCCGACAGCGGTACGCTGCGCGCAGGGTGTTGAATCTGCTCGTCTTTCTGATCGAGAGAAGGAGAGCCCGCAAGGTTCATTATCTGGCCCCTGTCGTCACGGTCGAAGCCATCAACGGCTGCAATCTGCACTGTCCTGAGTGTCCCACGGGCATGTCTTCGCCCGCGAGCCGTAAAAAGGGCAAAGCGACGCTGGAGGATCTCAAGTCTGTCGTCGATCAGATCTGCAAGAAAAGCGTCCAGATCAACTTCCATCACATGGGCGAGCCGCTGCTGAACGATGACTTCTACGCGGCTTGCGCGTACGCGGTGGAGAAGGGACTGTGGACGGCCGTTCACAGCAACCTCAACATCCGAGCGGCGGATCTCTCCCGGAGGATCGTCTCATCCCGCCTGTGCAATCTGGTCGTCTCGTGCGACGGCGCGACGCAGGAGGTCTATGAGAAATATCGGGTGGGCGGCGACGTGGAGCTGGTGTTTCGAAACATGCGGAGCATCGCGGAGCACAAACGAACAATGGCTTCCCGGTTCCCCTGGATCACCGCGCAGTTCATCGTCTTCGATCATAATTGGCACGAAATGGAACGGTTCCGGGAGCGGGCGATGGAAGCCGGCGCCGACGAGATCCTGTTTTTGCCGGGCTGTCGTAACGGGACCGCCAAATCGGGCCATGTTTGGGAGGAGGAGGTTTTCAACCTCTCGCGTCTGGCTTGGGAACCGAGACAGGCTCCCGCCGTGTGCGGCGAGCTGTGGGAAACCCCGATCCTGACCTATGACGGAGGCCTGTACCCCTGCTGCTTCTGTTTCCGAGACCAGGATCTGTTCGCACCCCGGCAGAGTCCCAGCGGTCGGACGCTCGTGGATCACTGGAACGGCCATGCCTATCGCACCGCACGCGCATTTTTCCTCGGCGACCCGGTGCGACGAGAGGATCTCCCGCAACCGTGCAGGTGCTGCGGTCGAACAACGGTTCGCTTACACGATCTCCAAGCCGGCACAAACAAGTGAATCCCCTCGCACCGCGGCGGAACGGAGGCCTCACCCGCTGGCACGCGGTATGAACACAATCTCCGCGAGCTTCTGGCGGATGGGCTTGCTGGCGCCGCGGTCGTGGGGGTGGGCTCGATTGGTCAGCAGTATTAGATAGATGCGGGTGTCGGGGTCGACGACAACGCTTGTGCCTGTGTAGCCCGTGTGGCAAAAAGCGTTTGGCGAGACGTTGGGGCCTTTCACCCAGGAGTAACTGGAAGTGACGTCGAAACCGTAGGCCCGGCCGTGAGACTGGGGTTTTGTGAGCAGGTCGACCGCACGGGGACTGAGAACCCGCCTGCCCTTGTCCATGCCGTGATTGAGCAACATCTGGCAATAGACGGCCAGATCCGATGCGGTCGAGAAGAGTCCCGCATTACCGCTGATCCCGGCGTTCAGGCGGGCCAGCGGATCATGCACCGTGCCTCGCAGCGGCTCGCCGTCCACGATCTCCGTCGCCGCAATCCGCGGCTTCCATGCCGCGGGCAGATTGAATCCCGTGTCCTTCATGTCCAGAGGAACAAAGAGGTTCTCGCGGGTGAATTCGTCGATGCCCTGCCCCGTGACGACCCGGACGATCTCCGCGAGCGTGATATAACCCAGGCAACTGTACCGAAATTCCTCGCCCGGCGGGGACTTGGCGTTGAGAGTACAGATCCTCTCGATCACCTTCTCCGGGCACGGCGAGCCGTATTGCGTCTTGAGGCTGTTGGCATCCGTATACGCAGGCAGGCCGGAAGTATGCGTCAACAGGTGTTTGATGCGAACCTGCTCCTTGCCCCCACAGGCGAAGGCAGGCAGATACTCCGCAACCAGAGCGTTGGGGTCGAGCTTGCCACGGTCCACCAGAATCAGGATCGCGGTTCCCGTCGCCAGGGGCTTGGTCATCGAAGCCAGATCGAAGATCGTATCCTTCTGCATCGGTTCCTGCGTCGGTTCGGAGATCGCCAGCCCGAAGGCTTTGTGGTACAGAATCCTCTTGCCCTTGCCCACGAGCACAACCGCGCCGGGGAAGCTTCCCGCCTGGATCTCCGCCTGGACAACCGAATCGATCCGCGCCAAACGTTCACGATAGGCCCGCTCCGAATGGCAGCTCGAGAGAAGACCCCCGAAGACCAAGCACAAAATTCGAAACTCGAAACCCGAAACAAACCCAGAGGCTCCAAATCCAAATGACCGAAACGCTCGCGCCGGCCGAAAGTCCGTTTGGGATTTCGAAATTCGGTCATTCGAATTTGTTTCGGATTTCGGATTTCGAGTTTCGTGCTTCTGAATCATGCGTCTTGCTTCTCTTCGGTTCGGCCAATCCGTTCGATCGCCACCGCCACCGGCGACGGGATCTCTTGTCCTCGTTTGCTCCGCTCGGCCAGTTCGTCCATCGCCTCGTGCAGAACCTCGCAAGCGTGTTCGTACGTGCAGCCGGTCTGCTGCGCGATCAGTCGGCAGCCACGATCGATCAGCTTCTTATTGCTCGGAGAGACCCAGACCATCGCGTTGCCGATCACCCGACCCATCCGGACCATTGTCGCGGTCGAGAGTGTGTTGAGAATCAACTTGATCGCCAGGTGCTCCCACAAACGCAGAGGCGAGGCCGGAATATCGCAGCGGACGTGAATGGGCTCGTCAACATCGGGGGATTTCCCCACGGGGCCGAACGTGATCGCGGCGGTCCTGGCGAATTGTCGATCGGAGATTCGAGAGTTGAGATTGGGCAGATCTCCAATCTGCACGAGCATCGAGCCCGGTGCGCTCGTGCGGGAGGGGTCGGGCTCGTTTCCGATGCGGAATTTGTAAATCTCCGCATTATCGAGCTTCGGGGGATTCGCCTGGATATGCGCAGGGGCGTTCAACTGCGTGTAGATGTCTCGCCCCCAGGTCAGGCCGCGAGGTTCTCGCTTGAGCATCTCCCTCCAGGCTGGCTCGGTCGCACGACAAGGGTCTTTCACGAACGACCACGACACAGGCGAGATCGCGTCTCCCTGCTTGCGGAACGGCGGCAGCATGAACGTCGGCGCCCGCTCGGTCGTGTCCGTCAGGACATCAAGCATCAGCGAGTCGGCAAGATAGGTCACCCGTCCCCGCTTGCGGTAAACTTGTTCCTCCAGTTCGACGGCCCGCGAGATCGCCGCGACCGATTGCGGCCGGGACAGCTGTCGAAGCAGATTCCCGAAAAACTCGCGGTAAGAGGAGAGGGGGTACGCGGTACCCCCTGAATACTTCGCAAGGGCCGTTTCCATCGCCGCACCGACGACCAGAAGCTCGGTGGTCGTCGCCTGCATACGGGTCGAACCGGTGATGGCCATGGGCCCGGTCGCCAGCTCGAGCTTGCCGATCCGAGGTTCGTCGATGACCTCCCGCGACCGCTGTACGTGCTCTCGCAGCAGGTCGGTCGGATTGTTGTAGACGAAGAACACATGGGCCCCGACGTCGAGTCCCTGCCAGGCAGTGCCGATGACGAAAGGCGTCTCGCCGCCTTCGGTGATGGCGACGACGACGTCGTCCTTCCCCACGCCGGCCTCTTGGATCTGGCGTCGGCCGAAATCGGTGAAATCCTCGAAACCCTCGACCGACTTGATCAGCGCGAAGTCCCCGCCGGCCATGACGCTGACGCACAAATCCATCATTCTCGGATTGTTCGGTTCGGTCCGCCGCCAGAACTCGCGCCAAGCGGCCTCCAGCAGAATGCTCAACCGGCCGGTCGCGCCGCAACCGGTGAAAAAAACATGATGCCCGGTCCGCATCGCCTCGCCCAACGTGTCGACCAATTGCCCAAAGGAGTCCTGGGCGAAGATCCTCTCCAACGCGGCCGGGATGTCGTCGTCCACCGATTGCAGCATTCGAACACCCACCTGGAGATCCGCCTGGATCGTCTGCGACAGCCGGCGGGTCTTTGGATGCGAGGATTCGGTCGTCAGTTGACCCAGGCGAAACGCCTTCTCCCGTTCCAGGAACGCTTGCGCTTTCTTCTTGGCTTCGGACATCATCAGTTCTGCGAACCCTCTGTGACTGCGTTCGGCTCAGTCGCGATGACAACGAGACTATTGGCGACGGGACGCTCCCGTCCATCGGAAGGCGAGTTCATGACGCGGCCGTCCCACCAGAGCGTCGAGGAGCCGCCGCCATCGAGATTCACCGCGTATCGGCACCCGAGTCGTTTCATCAGTGAGGCAAGTTCGGGATACGTCATGCCCACCGAGAACCCCTCCTGGCGGCCGTCCACCACGACCAGAACAAACTGCTCGTCGTTCCACCCTAGCGCCGTCCTCGGATGCCGCGGCTGAGGCGGCGGCCATTCGGGCGACCGGCCCTCATCCAGCAGGATCGGTCCACCGCCGATGGCCGTCACGCATCCGGCCAGATCGGGCGCAGTGTGCAAATGAAGCGCGAGCATCGAGCCCGGCGCCTTTGTCGGCAGCCTCTCCGCCAACATCGGCCCCATGGAGAACACCATCGTCGTCGGTGTCAGTTCGGTGTTTCCCCCTTCGGTAACGGCCTTCACTCTGGCGTCCAAGGAAATCCCAGGACGCAGCGGCAGCCATGCTCCCTCGCCGATCCTCTCCAGAATCAGTTCGAACCCGTCCTTCGTCCGAGTCGATGGCCCTACCGCCGGCGTGTAGAGCACGGCTTCGTTGTCGCCTCGCTCTTCGTTGAGATTGAACGGAATGAACACACCGGTCGGCCCCACGGCCCGAAACTGAGCCGTGACTTGTCCGATATGGGGCTGACCCTCCCTGTCGATCCAGAAGCTGGGCCCAGTAGGCGAACTGATCAGTTCGCCTTGGGCGATGTGCAGTCCCAGAGGATCGCCCTGATAGGGTCCCGGACGAATGACGAAGAAGTCGCCGTTGACCGCCGCAACGGGTCGAGCATCGCGTAGCGCCGCTGCCTGTTGACTCACGGTCGCCAGTCCATACACCTGATCCTGGGCCAAGGCGGAGACGAACTGGAACCTCCCGGCGGACCGGGTCACCTTCACCACGTGGATCGACCAAGGCCCCTCTCCGATTCGATGGTGGAGATACTCCACTCCCGGCGGCACATTCGCCCGGGGGGAACCGGTCGCGTCAACCCCGAACAAAGCGCCCTGGCACGCCAAGAACAGGAACAACGAGAGTTCCGCAGATCGAAGTACCCTGCGAATTGATCGTGTACAGTGGTGAATACTCATGTCCTTCATGTTCCCAAAACAAATCGCCGGACGGCCCTGCTCGATTGCAGCGACCTAGTGTAGTGATATCATCTCCCGACGCTCGGTGGCAACGGTATTTCGGGTGCGGCTGCGCTCAGCGATGGCTATAATCGCTCGCCATGATGAATCGTATCGGTCAACCGTCGGCAGAAAGCCGTGTGGAGCAACGATGAGCAAGTCGAAGGCAGGTTCGAAGAAGAAGGGACTGTGGGTGGCAGGGTTGATGTCGGGAACGTCGGCCGACGGCGTCGATGTGGCCATCGTGGAGATCCATGGCCGCAAGGTGCGCGTGTTGGCGTTCGAGACGTTTCCCTACTCCGCCTCCCTGCGAAAGAGCATCCTGGCCTTGTGCAACCCCGAAGCCGCCAGGGTGGACGATATCTGCCACTTCAATCACGTGCTTGGCGAGGTCTTCGCTGAGGCAGTAATTCGCCTGTGCAACAAGAGCGGTCTGCCGCTGGACTCGATCGACCTGATCGGCTCCCATGGCCAGACGATCTGGCACCATCCGCAAGGCATCCGATACGAAGGAGAAGTGATTCGCTCGACGCTCCAGATCGGCGAGCCCTGCCGGATCGCGCAGCGGACCGGGATCACAACCGTCGCGGACTTTCGGCCTCGCGACATGGCCGCCGGGGGCGAGGGAGCGCCGCTGGTGCCGTATGCGGACTACGTACTGTTCTCCGACAAAAAGCTCTGCCGGACCGTGCAGAACATCGGCGGCATCGCAAATGTGACGTACCTGCCTGTCTGCGAGAATCACGGTGACTGCTCGCATTCCTGCTCCTGCGGACACGACGCACACCCCGAAGTCCTCGCGTTTGACACCGGGCCGGGGAACATGGTCATCGACGGCCTCGTGCGTCGCATGACCAAGGGCAGACGCCACTACGACCGCGGCGGCGCGATGGCCGCCAAGGGCATGGTGCACGAAGGCCTCTTGAAAGAAATGCTGCGGCATCCCTTTCTGCGACGAAAGCCGCCCAAGTCCACCGGCCGCGAGCAGTTCGGGCAGCACTATTGCGAATGGCTCCACGGCCAGGCTCGCAAACGAAAACTCTCGCCGGAGGATATGATCGCCACCGCCACCGCGTTCACCGCTTCGACCATCGCGGCCGCTTATCGCAAGTTCCTGCCGGCGATGCCCGACGAGATGATCCTCTGCGGCGGCGGCTCGCACAACGCGACGCTGGTGAGCATGTTGCAGTCGCAACTGCCGGACGTTAGAATCCGCACCACAGATGAATTCGGCATCAGCGTCGATGCCAAGGAGGCTGTATCGTTCGCCATTCTCGCATACGCAACGATCCAGGGGATCGCCAACAACCTCCCCAGCGTCACCGGGGCGGACGAACCGGTCATTTTAGGCAAGATCGTGCCGGGAGTATGACGTGGAGTTCCGAAAAACGAACATGGCCCCGCGAAAATGCCTGCCCACCACCGAGAAACGCAATCCGAGAAGCGCGAACATCGACACGCTGCCCACGCTGGAGATCGTGGACCTGATCAACTCCGAAGATCGGACCGTGCCAGAGGCGGTCGGTTCGCAGCGGGAGAGCATCGCGGCTGCGATCGACGCGATCGTGGACAGCTTTCGCGAAGGCGGGCGGCTCTTCTACGTCGGCGCCGGCACCAGCGGCCGGCTGGGCGTGCTGGACGCCTCGGAATGTCCTCCCACGTTCGGGGTCAAGCGGTCGATGGTCCAGGGCATCATCGCAGGCGGCCGCACGGCGCTGGTCCGTTCCATTGAAGGAGCCGAAGATGATGCCGAGGGCGGCGCAGCGCAGATCGACAAGAAGAAGGTGACCTCGCGCGACGTGGTTGTGGGCCTGGCGGCCTGCGGCGTGACGCCTTTCGTGCACGGCGCGCTACGCCGCGCCCGCAAGCTCGGGGCGCAAACGGTGTGCGTGACCTGCGCGCCGGAGGTGGTTAAATCGATCCCCGCCGACATCATCATCAATCCCGTGGTCGGGCCGGAGATCGTAACCGGTTCGACGCGGATGAAGGCCGGGACCGCGACCAAGCTCGTGCTCAACATGCTCACGACCACGGCCATGATCAAGCTGGGCAAGGTTCACGGCAACCTCATGGTCGACCTGCAGGCGGTCAACAGAAAGCTCCGCGACCGCTCGCTGCGGATCGTCGTGGAACTGACGGGCCTCTCCCGGCCGAAGGCCAAAAAATTGCTTCAACGAGCCGACGGCCAGGTGAAACCTGCGGTCGTGATGCACTTTCGTAAGGTCGATCTGAAAGGAGCCATGAAGATTCTCGCCGCCTGCGGTCAGTCGCTGCGAAAGGCGGTGGAGAACATTCGGTAACATGTCTTGTCATGAAGTAAAACCTCGCAGTAACGGACAAAAGGGCTGGGCCGCGCACCTACGCGTCATCTGATCGAGCGAACCAAGTCCTTCGCTTCGCTCAGGACGACAAGAAAACAGAATTCGTGCCCTGTTCCCTGCAGAATCAAAGGAAAGACCTCATCGAAGATTCGATCCTCCAACAACTCGGCGGTTCCTTCAGCTCGCTTGACGCGGTTTTCGTCGGCGGAGCCATCGCTCTGCTGTTCGTCATCTCCTACGTCTTCGGTCGGCACGAGGAAAACACCGAGGATTTTTTTCTCGGCGGTCGGCGGGTCCCCTGGATTGTCGCCTGCCTGTCGTTCGTCGCCACCGAGATCAGCGCCTTGGCCCTGGTGGGCATGCCGCACACCGCCTTCACCGAGAACTGGCGGTGGTTTCAGTTTTTGATCGGTCTGGCTCTGGCCCGGCTCGTCGTCGCGTTCCTCTTCATCCCAGCCTTTTACAAGTACCACTGCACGAGCATCTACGAGTTCCTGGGCCACCGCTTCGGCCCGGCCACGCAGTACACCGGCTCGATCTACTTTCTGGCCACCCGACTGATCGCCTCCGGCGTCCGACTCTACGCCACCTGCATGGCGGTGGGCCTGATCCTGGGTTGGCCCCTGGACGTGACGCTGGCGCTGTTTACCATCGTGAGCATCCTCTTCATCGCCTTCGGCGGCATCAAGGCGCTGGTTTGGACAGGGGCCTACCAAGCCGTTTTCTTCATCGTCAGTGGCGTACTGGTCGTCGGCTTTCTCGTGCGACACATCGACGGCAACCTGTTTTCGGCCCTCCAGACCGCCCGCGAGGCAGGCCGGCTCAGCACGTTCCACTTCGCTTTCAATCTCAACGACGCCAGCACATTCTGGCCCGGCGTCCTCGGCGGCCTCTTCACCGGCCTGGTCTCCTTCGGCGCCGATCAGGAGATGGTCCAGCGACTCCTGACGGTCAAGACCCGCCGGAACAGTCAAAAGACGATCCTGATGACCATCGCAGCGGTTCTTCCGGTCTATTGGTTGTATCTGCTGATCGGAACGTTGCTCTATGTCTTCTACCGACACCATCCCGAACTGGAACTGCCGACAGAACTCAAGACCATCTTCCCTCATTTCGCCCGCACGCTTCTTCCCGCGGGTCTCAAAGGACTGGTCCTGGCGGCCATCGTCCTGGCCAGCGTCGATTCGCCGCTCGGTTCGCTGACGACCTCCTTCGTGCGGGACATCTACCGGCCCCTGATCCGCAAGAACGCGACGGAACGACACTACCTGCGGGTCTCACGCATCGGGGTGGTAGTCTTCGGGTTGCTGTTGGCGGCCATCGCCGCCGCGTGCGAACCGGTGCAAAACATCTTGTGGTTCGCCTTCCAGATCCTGGCTTTGACTGGCGGCCCCATGCTCGGAATCTTCCTCCTTGGCCTGCTTACCCGGCGCAAGGCCAATCTCGCCAATGTTCCGGCCATGTTGATCAGCACGGTTCTATGCACCGTCTTGCTGGTGCGGATCCAACAGAAAACACTCGCTCTGGGTTGGACCTGGCTCATCGTTCTGGGCGCGGCGACGACAATGGCTCTGAGCTGTTTGTTCTCGCTGCGAACGAAATCGCCTCCCAGCAGCCCATGATCGGGTCCGCAAACACCCATACGACAAAAACAATTGAACGGGGCCGGCACATTCGCCGGCCCCGTGTATGAACTGCGACAGAAACTTGGGGGAATTACCAACGGTATTGCAGCGAGGCGCTGAGTACGTGGACGGTCTCGTCGCTGTTGATCCGCGCGTCGTAGTCAAAATAGGCCCGCGTACGGTTGTTCAGTTCGGTCAAGAAGCCAACCCCCAGTACCCCGCTGTCACGGGAAATCGCGTCGTCCTTGACCGTAAAGACCACCGTCGGATCGCTGGCAAAGGAGGTATCCACACTGGCGCGGTCGTCCCCGAACTCGTGTACCCAGCGGCCACGAAGCTGAACATCGGCCCGGAAGTCGCCGGCGGTCTCGATCAGTCGCCTGGTCAGACGGGCACCGAGCGAGCCGCGAATCGACTCGTGTGTCTGGCTCTCGAACGCCAGGGCGCTGACCCCGCCGGTCTCGGTGTAGGAGTCCAGATCGAGATACGTGTACTGTACCGAGGCCAGAGGCGCCAGGGTCAGGTTCGGGGCCAAGGCATACGTGCGACTGACCTCCACATAGGCGGCAAACTCCGAACCGTCGAAATTGCCCGAGAGCCGCTCGTCGAGCAGGTCGACGAACCTTCGGGTTTCGTAGTCCAGATTGGCGTAGGTCGCCACAGCATCCACGTTCCACCTCTCCCAGGCCAGACTGCCGTACAAACCGATGTGGGCAGCCCCGAAGGAGGTCGTGTCCCGGGAACGGTCGAAGTTCACATCGCCCTCGGATACCCCGCCAACCAGACCGGCCAATAGAGTCTCCGTGAATTGGTAGTCCACGCCGAAACTGCCGCCGTAGATGTGATAGCCATAACCGGGTAGTTCATCGCCGCTGTCGCGGTCGCCGTAAAGACCATAACCTCGCCCCCACAAACCCCAGCGCTTGTCGGACAAAACACTGGTTCCATTGCCGATGGCGAAATCCTGACCGCTCCGACTGGGGGAGCCGCCGAGGGCCTGATCCGGCCCGGCAGCCGCCAGCAGTTTGGAGTCGAACGCGCCGGCCACCAAGCCTGTCTTGACCGTCTGGACGCGACTGGTCACGGTACCCAGGAATTTGGAACTGCCGGCGATCGTCATCGGCGCCAGCGGAGGTCGGGTCTGACCGCTCAATTGATCGTAGGCACCACGAACGTCGTCGGCCGTCTCAAGATCCTGCACCGCGTCCGTCACATCGTTGCCTCCCTGCCCGCCGATCGTCTGCAGGGCCCCTGCAACCTGGCGCTGATTGTACGTACGTGCAATGTTCGGGTCGTCGAAGTTGGCTGCGGCAACATGCATCCAGACGGAAGTGTCGTTGTAATCCAGACCCGAGTCGCTGATCGAGAAGTTCAACAATGCGGTATCCAGGGCGTCGAACTGCCCCTGAACGCCCCCGGCGCTGATGATCTCGTACTGGTGCTGGCCGAGGATCGTCCCCGTGGAGCTGACCTGGATCGTTCCGCCCTCGATGTTCACGGTGCCGCTGGCCACCAGCTTGTCGCTGGAAACGTTGTTGATATCAACCGCGAAGATCGAACCTTCATGGAAGACCACAGCGCCTTCGACGGTCAACGTGCCGATACCGTCGTCGCCTGGAGCGATGGTTCCGTAGTTGTGAAGAGTCGTCGGCACCATGACGGTGATTGTGCCGTCGCCGCCGACCAGGCCTGTCTCCCAGACGTACATCTCGCCCCAAACGGTGACCCGGCCGTCGTTATTGACGAACAGGCTACCGAGTCCAGCGGCGCCCTCACTGTTGCCGCCCACGTAAAGGTCGCCTCCGATGATCCAGGACGAGCCTTCGCCGGTCACCACGACAGCACCGTCGGCCGACTCGCCGTAACCGAGGAAGGCATCTTCGTCCACGCCGACGACGACGCCGTCGGCGATAGTCAGGTTGCCCTGGCCGGAGTAACCCACGTAAAGGTCGCCCTGTTCATGCCATTGCGAGCCTTCGCCGGTCACGGTCACCGAGCCGACGCTGTTTTCCTCGAACCCGATGTAGCTCTGCTGACTGACCACCATACCACCGTCAAGGATGCGGAGGGTACCTTCGCCGCTGTAGCCCACGTATAACGTCACGTTGCCGCCGAAATTGAGCAGAGAGTGGCTGCCGGTGACGGTCACCTGGCCATGTCCGGCGGGATCGAGCCCCGGTACTTGGGGGAAGTTCTCGGCGTCCCTATCGAATCCACCGATATAGAGCGTATCACCGACGTAGACTTGGCCGCCGTTGCTGACCGTCAGTTCGCCGCTCCCGTAGCCGCCGACGACCATGGAATCGATGATCTCCCAGGTAGACGGCGTGCCGTCACCTTCCTCTTCCTCGGGACTGCTCGCGCCGTCGACCGTCGCGGCGCCCGTGCTGCCGGGCAGAGCGCCGATGGCGGCAATGCCGCTCTCCACGTAGCCTCCGTTTTCGATGTTCAGCGTGCCGTCGCCGGAGTAGCCCACGTACAGCTCCTCAAGACCGGTCCCATAGAGGGTCGAGCCTTCGCCGGTGACGATGACCGTACCGGTGCCGTTCGGCTCGTAACCGACCAGCTCGGTGTCGAATCCAAATCGGTGAGGATCGAAACCGCCGACATAAAGGGAGTTCTCGATATCCACCAGACCGCCGTCCATGACCGTCAGATAACCCTCGCCGTAGCCGCCGACAAACACGAAGGCGTCGTTATGCAAGGTGGACGGCGTGAAACTGAAACCCTCCTCTTCTTCATCGTAACTTCCACCTCTGACGGTCACCGCGCCCGTGCTGCCCGGCATCACGCCGACGCCCGCCACGTCGCTTTCGACGAGACCGCCCTCAGTGACGTTGAGAGTTCCCTGACCGTAGTAACCGACGTACAGGCTGTCGTATTCAGTCACGTGCAGGGCCGAACCCTCGCCGGCAACGTTCACAATGCCCACGCCGTTCGAGATCAGGTCCTCGGGCACGTCACCGTCGAGCAGATCGAGCGGCATGCCGCCGAGATAGACGTCCGCCGCGTAAACTTGGCCGGCCCCCGCGATGTCCACGACGGCCGAACCCCAGGCGCCGACGACCAGTTCATCGTCATTCGCCCAGGTGGA
>JAGPGT010000235.1 GCA_018055905.1 Phycisphaerae bacterium | reverse complement strand
AATCCCCACGCCGATTTCCGTCGTGCAGATCGTCTCGTCGGCCCCGGCGTCCTTCAGATGCTGGCTGTTGTCGGAGTTCACGACCTCCGCGATGATATGGGGTCTCCTCTTCTTGCACTCGCTGAGCAACGCCAGAATGATCATGGCGGACTTGGCGTCCGGGTCGGGACTCTCATCATCGGACAACACAATAATCGTGTCCGCCAAGCTGACCCGAGCGCTCTTGAGGGTACCATGCCGAATGGGGTCTTCATTGATGCAGTAGACCCTGTGAAACGCCGGCAGTCTCTGTAACCCTTTTTCGTCCAGCAATTTCTTCGTGACAATGACGATGTCCGTGTTGGGCTTGCCCTCGGGGTGTCTCAACTCGGAGACCACTCTTTTCCCATGCTCATTCCAGTTGCAGATGACAATATGGTCCACGACATCTTTCGGCATTTTATTCTCCACCCGTTGAAGGAACGCAGCCGCAAATCGTCCGGCCACGGCACCAAAGAAAAACACGCTCAAAATAAAAATGAGAACGGAAATCACCCGTCCGGGCCAAGTAATGGGATAGCGGTCCTCAAATCCGCTGAATAAATAAACGGTGATCGACCAGAACGCTTCCGGAACACTCTCGAACGACCGGTTGCTGTAGCGCTCGCAGAAGAACATGGCAAGCGTCCCGATCACATAGAGACAAACAAAAACCGCCACGAGCCGGAGATGGACGTGTTTTTGAGCAAACCGCCTGATCACGGACCGATAGCGTAAAACATAGATAAGCAGGACGATACAACCGGACGCCCAGAGAATCGCGGGTAGATAGTCCTTCACGGTTCTCTTCATCAAGCCCTTTTCGAGATAATAGGCCGCCGAGTCGGGATGAATCGGAATGATCGGGGCCATGCGATGATCCAAGATCCCGTAAAGGGCCTCCTTCAGTGAAAACCGGTACCCACTCAGATCCGCGCCCTCGACGCCGTGCTCGAATCGAATGGTCTTCTCCTGCTCGAAGATCCGCGTAGTGAGGGTTTTGATGAAATCCGGCGGGAGTTTTCGGCCCTGCACCTTCGTCTCCTCAAGGTGCTTGCGCGCGATCAAAATGGCCCGCACCCCCACGGTCTTGACCACCTTGTCCTGCATGCTGTACGTGTGGGCGGGAATCTCGGTATACACGAAATAGGGGAACGCCCGGATGAGCCGATTCGCCAACCCCTCGCTGATGGGAATGAACGTGACATAATCCTGCAGGGAAATGCCATCGATCTTTTCAGTCAGCAGAGGAGTCGGAATCCCCGCCGTGACGCAAGCTGCGTCCAAAGAATTCGACAACAACAGACTGCGGGCTTCCGAAAAGCTGCACCGGATGTCCGTCAGATCCTCGGCCTCCCAGCCATCCAACGAAAAAATCAGGGTGGCGCTGTTACTGGTGTTTTCGGGAGGAGAACCCGTGCGAATCCTTCTGCCCTTCAATTGATCCAGATACTCGATTCCACTTTTCCGATTCGCGATAATCTGAACCATCTCGGTGTACAGGGAGGCAATCGCAAGAGCTTTGCTCGAAGGCAAGCTGAACATCTCGCGGCCACGGCTGAAATAATAGACGGCGTCATTCTGCGCAAGAGCCAGATCTGCCTGCCCTTTGTCGATCAGACGCAGATTCTCCAGAGCGCCGGAGGTCTGCACCACTTCGATGCGGATGTCGTTCGGATAGGCGTCCTCGATCACCTTCTTGATTCCACATCCGATCGGGTAGTAGACGCCGGTCTTGCTTCCCGTGGCCAGACGCAATGTGATTGGTTCCGCCGTCATGCCGACAAGGGAATCCGCCAGCACAACCACCGCCGTCACGGCGATTCGACAAGAGAACGTCCTGAGAATCCCTGGCTCCAACAGAGTGTGTATCCTCATAACTGTCTGCGGCAGCCCGTGCGCTTCACGCGTTACTCTCCTGCCGACCGGACAACAAACAGCCCCAGTCAACAAACCCACGACCCACACCGCAGTATGGCCGCAGATCCTGCTCCTGTCAATGCCTGTGCACAAGCCAACTCACGAAGGACTTGCGATATCCACGTTGCCGCAGGTCGGTCCGGAAACAGACCGACGCATCTTGGCCCGCGTGCCGCCGTGGATTGTCACTTGGCTGGCTATGCCCAGCACGATGACTCCCACCGCGAACCAATAGGGCGCGTAGAGCCCCACATGATCGCACAGATACCCACCGGCGGCCGAACCGACAGTCAAGCCCAACGAAATCACGATCTCGTGAATGGCCATTCGCCCCGATCGCCTCGTGCTGCCCAAGGCCCCATAGTAGAGATGAGAACTGTAGGCGAACCCGTATGCTGCCCCCAGCAGAATGGACGAAGCAAACAGAACACTCAAGTATCGGCCGTAAATCGTCATCAGGACAGTCACGAGCAGAACACTTTGGCCGACCACCAGCAAACCGGGCTTGAAATGCCACCGTGCCCAGCCCCCCGCCGCCACCAAGGCCAGGAAGTTGCACAAAGCATAGATCGTCAGGTACAAGCCGAACTGCGACTCCGTGTATCCCAGGCCCCGGAAGATCAAGGCAAACTGCGACCGGATCACGGCATAGGATACGCACGCGCAGAACAGAAAAACGCGAGAGAGCCATCGACAGTCCGCCAGCAACCTCGGGGCGTACAGCGTTTCCTTTTCGCCCACCACAGGCGAGGCCGCCGGGTTCTTGAGAATCGAACCGTCCCGCCCGAAAGCGAGGATCATTAGCGACAAGGCCACCGCAGCCACCGCTCCGGCCAACGGCAACACCGGATTGATTTCGAAAAGCCAACCGCCGATGACCGGACCGATCGTGCCTCCGCTGGACCAAGCGCCATTGTACCAGCCAAACCGCCGATTCAGTTGCACCCCTTCATAGTCCGAGGATACCCAGCTCATCAAGAAGGGCCAATAACAGGCCATCGTCGCCCCGCCGACGGCGCCGGCAGCGATGAGGGCCCAAATAAATACCCAACTGTCCCCCCCTGCGTGGAGCCGTGCCCACAGCACGACCAGGCTCATTGTCCCGGTTGCGCAAAAAGCCACAAAACCGGCCGAAAGCGTGGCCCGCTTGACGTGAAGATGAGCCAGATGTGAACCCGCGACCAACAGCGCGATCATATACGCGAGATTGTTGATCGCAGGGGCATACCCCACGTGGGCGCGGGTACCGCCGATGGCGCAGAGGATAAACGGCATAGCCGCCCAGACCATGCTCAGACAAACAGCCATCAGGAACGCCGCACCGTACTGCGGCCACGCGTCCGCGTTTCCCGGCGTAAACGACGCCGCTCCAACCCTCCCCCCAGGGCCTTCAAGCGGCATTCCCTTACGTTCTTTCGGCATCCTGACATTGCTCCAAATGAGTAGAATTCTACCGTCCCCGCCGCAATTCGCAAGGGATGCCGTCCGAACCACCCTATAACCGTGGTCTTCCTGAAGTCCCCACAACCCACACCGTCAAGGGTTTACCGACCGGTGGCAACGGAATCCCCAAGAAAAAAGACCGCCGGACGGAAATGAAATTCTGTGCATATCGGCTCGGGTTGGGATGCGTTAATCCCTCAGCACGCGGCCTGGTGCTTCCCGACCGCTCTGCCCAGTCGGGTTGACGATGGGGGTCGGACCGGTCGTCGGCAGACGCAGTGAAACCTCACTGGGTCTGCGGAAAACACGGGCCAGCCGCCGCCCGGTGACGCGAGGCGGGTGGACGACCAGTTCGGCGGTGTTGTAATTCTGGAGGCATGACTCGTAAAATGTGGGGTCTTTCTGGGGCAACACGATTGGGCGATGGACATTGCCCTCCGGATCGACGTAGCAGAGGAACAAACGCGTGAAAAAGCCGTTCTGTGCCTTGCTGCTGTAGACGAGCCACCGGCTGTTGCTCGACCAGGTCGGCCAGGATTCGCTCCTGCGGCTGTTGAACTCCAAGCGTCGGTATGAAAACGGCGGCGAGGCCGAGGCATGGAGATCCATGAGATAGATGTCGCTGCTTTCCTGCCAGGTCGGAAAATAGCCATAGTCGCACATGCAGAACGAGAGCCATTTGCCATCGGGACTGCACCGCAGCATGGCGATGCTCTTGCCGGTGTCGCTGGAAGACAGCACAGTTTCGGGTTGGCCCCAGACATCAGCGTTGGGATCGTAGGTGATCCGCATCAAGTCGTAGCGGACCTGATCGTACTGGATCGGAGGATACTCGGCGTCGTCGGTCCACAGCTTGGGGGCACTGCAAAAATACAAATGACGGCCGTCACTTGACCAGGCGGGCCAGTTTTCGAGCCGATCCTTCCGAGCGAGCTGTGGCACCGTGATGAGGGATCTCGTGTCGGTGTTGTAGAAAGCCAGCATCGAATCGAGATCGATGGTGTCCCTGGCCTCGTTACGGCTGGCGTGATAAAACATCGGTAGGTTGTTGACCGAAAAGGCCGCCAACCGCCCGCTCGGGTGCCAAGAGGTGTAACCGAACTTCTTGTCGAGCCGGTGCACAAAATTGCCTTCGACGAGGAGAGTCGCCACGCCGTACTGCGGCGAACGAAGACCGATCAGCATCCGGTCGGTGCGGTTCTGAGCGAAAGAGTGGCAGTTCAGGCAGGCCCTTCCGCAATCTGCACAGCTCAAGACTTCGGATTCCTTGAAATCGGTCAGATCGCGGCAATAGATCCCGATTGGGGTTCTCACGTGCATGTGCCCCATATGCATCTTGCGGTACACGAGGTAGCGATCGATGTCTTCGAGCGCAATCCGGCAGATCGTCGCTCTGGGCCGAATCCACCGGCCCGAAGAGTCTTTGATGAAGACCTCAATGCAAAGCTCGCCTCCCCGGTTTTCGGCCAGCAGTTTGTGCCAGGCTCCCTTGGGAATCCGGAGGATGGGAGCCCGGCTTGAGACCTCGATGGGATCGCCCTGACTGGAGGAGATTCGGGCCGCATAGGCGGTCCCCTCCTCACGGATCTCGAAATTCAGAGGCGCGATGTTGGGCGGAATCACCACGCCGTCGTAGTCGGGAAAGATCCTCACGGAACGATT
>JAGPGT010000234.1 GCA_018055905.1 Phycisphaerae bacterium | reverse complement strand
ACACCGCCGCGATCCTTCGCGTGCATCCGAGCAATTACAAGATCGAGGGCTTCTCGTCGGAGGTCCCGCTGGCGACACTCGTCCAAATCGCGCATCGACACAATCTCGTGATGATCGACGATGTCGGAGCAGGGGCCTTGATTGACTTCTCGCGGTTCGGTTTTGCGCCCGAGCCGACGTTGCCGGACTCGGTTCGCGAGGGGGCCGATCTCGTCACGTGCAGCGCCGACAAACTCATCGGCGCCTCGCAAGGTGGGATCATCCTGGGCAAGAAGGCTTGGATCGACAAGGTTCGCCAGAACCAGTTCGCACGGATCGTGCGGGTGGGCAAGCTCACGATGGCAGTCCTGGAAGCGACGCTCAAGTTGTTCCTCGATGAAACCGTCGCCCTGCGCGAGGTGCCGACGCTGCAGATGTTACAGCGTAGCGCCGAGGAGATTCATGAGCACGCAGAGCGGCTGGCCGCGGCGTTTCGGGAGAAGAAGGCTGACGCGACCACGACCCGTGGGTACTCGCAGATGGGCAGCGGTTCGCTGCCCGCGCAGAATCTGCCGACCACGCTGGTGGCGATCACGCCGGAGGGGATCGACGCCGAGACCCTGGCCCGGCGGCTGCGACTCCACGAGCCACCGGTCTTTGCGAGAATTCAGAACGAGCAGGTGCTCCTCGATCCGCGTACGCTGCGGGTCGGCGACGACGCGATCCTCGTCGAAGCGGTAGCGTCGGCGATCACGGCAAGTCCATAGCGAGAGAAGGTTGTCCTATGGGTCCCAGGAATTCTATAGGACAAATCGGACAAACAGGACCCCTAAGAACCATGACTCTCCAACCCCAC
The DNA here is from genome assembly GCA_018055905.1 of Phycisphaerae bacterium. Taxonomy (GTDB): domain Bacteria; phylum Planctomycetota; class Phycisphaerae; order Sedimentisphaerales; family Anaerobacaceae; genus PLanc-01. The sequence goes on along the minus strand of JAGPGT010000234.1, from coordinate 4,257 downwards.
AACATCACCCTCGGCACCGCGGGCCACGTCGATCACGGCAAGACCGCGCTGGTCAAGCTCCTGACCGGCTGCGACACCGACCGACTCAAGATCGAAAAGGAACGCGGCATGTCGATCGAGTTGGGCTTTGCGCCCTGCAGGATCGCGAACCTCGAGGTCGGCATCGTCGATGTCCCGGGCCATGAGAACTTCGTCAAAACGATGGTCGCCGGCGCCAGCGGCATCGACGGCTGCATCCTCGTGGTCGCCGCCGACGACGGCGTGATGCCCCAGACTCGCGAGCACCTGGACATCCTGACTTTGCTCGGCGTAGAACACGGCATCGTCGCGATGACCAAGGTGGACGCGGTCCCGCCGGAACGGACCACAGCGGCCGCCCAGGAAATTCGGCAATTCGTCACCGGCACGTTCCTGCAGGAGGCCCCGATCCTGCCGATCTCCAACATCACCGGCCAAGGCTTCGAGGAGTTCTACGAAGCCCTCAAAGCGATGGTCGGGCGCATTGTCCCCAAAACCGCCGGCGGCGTCTTCCGCGTGCCGGTCGAGCGGGCGTTCGCCGTCAAAGGTTATGGCACGATCGTGGCCGGCATTCCCACCTGCGGCACGATCACCCTCGGCGACGAAGTCGAGCTGTTGCCTCAGCAAAAGAAAGGCCGCGTTCGCGCGATTCAGGTCTATGGCCGGGACAGCACCCACGCCCGCGCAGGCCAGTGCGCTGCGATCAACATCCCCCAATGGGATCCCAAGGACATCCAGCGGGGCAACGTCGTCACCGTCGGCGACTATTTCGCCCCGCACCGGTGGTATCTGTGCGAGCTGAAATTGCTGGAGTCCGAAAAGACGGACCTCAAGAATGGCACCCGTGTCAAGTTCCACACGGGGACTTCCGAGTCCACCGTAGGGGTTTATCTCTTCCAGCCGGAGGGACTCACGCCGGGACGGCAATGCCTGATCCAGGTGCATCTGAACGATCCGATGATCGCCGGACCGAGGGATCGTTTCATTCTCCGATCCCTGTCCCCTACCCGCACGCTCGGAGGCGGCATCATCGTCGAAGCCCTCGACAGACGCTTGAAGCGCACCCATCCGGAGGTTCTCGCGGACATCGCCGAGCGGGCCCAGGCGGTCGCAAAGCCCAAGAGTTTTGTCGAATATTGCGTGAAGACCGCCCCGACCCTCGCGGCCGACGAGAAGCAGCTCTCCCTTCGCACGAAGACGCCTTTGACGGAGCTTGCCCCCCTCCTGACGGAACTCGCCACGGAAGGCCGCATCCTTGCGTTGCGTGGGAAAGTCTTCCTCCACATCGCCACCGCCCATCGGGTCCGCAGCCTTTTGCTCGACACCGTCCGCCAGTTCCATCGCCGGCGGCCGGAGAGCCCGGGCATCCCTCGCGAGCAGCTCATGACGGATGGCGCAATCCGCAAGGACGTGTTCGATATGTTGGTCGAGCACCTGCGAACCGAAGGCAAGCTGGTCGAGCGAAAAGGATGCCTCGCGTTGCCCGAGCATCGCGAGCAGATCAACAACGCCGAGCAACAACTGGTGCAGAATGTCGAGACGATGTTCCAGAGCCGCCCGTTCGATCCGCCGGGATTGCAGGAGATCGCGGACAAGATGCGAATGACGCCCGCGCAATTGCAGCGAGTCATTCGAATCCTCAGCGAACAGCAGCGGATCGTACGCGTGGAACAGGACCTGTACTTCCACGCCGAGGCGGTGGCAGCCGCGAAAGCCAAGCTGGTCGCGTACATCCACGAACACGGCGGCATGGAAAGCGTGAAATTCAAATATCTTCTCGATACGACCAGGAAATTCGCGATTCCCCTGCTGGACTATTTCGACAAGATCGGCGTGACCCGCCGGGTGGGCTACACGCGACTTCTGAAATAGGTATGACCGCGAGACGGCCCTGCTCCTGTGCATCGGGGGGTTGATTCGCGGCGACCGGATCGCGTATATTCCGACGAATGATACGAAAAGAAACCGTTCTCTCGTTCGGACTGTTGCTGTTCTTTCTCGGGGTCGGCAACGCGATTTCGCTGGGTCTGCACCTCCGTGTCCCGGGCAATGTGATCGGTATGGTCCTGTTGACGGTCTGCCTGCTGACGAAAGTCCTGGACGTCAAGCGGGTGGAACCTGCGGCGGATATGCTGCTCTCGGAGATCGGCCTGTTCTTTGTCCCTCCCGGCGTCGCGGTGATGCTCTATTTCGACCTGATCGCCCAACAGTGGCTGCCTCTGCTGGCCGGTATCATCGGCAGCCTGCTGGCGGTGCTGTGGGTGACCGCTCTGACGGCTCGGTTCTTCGAAAGAAAACAGGCCAAGGAAAGCTGATGGAGCAGTGGGTCTATCATCCGTGGTTTGGGATCATTTTGACCGTGGGAATCTGGATCGTCGCCCGTTGGCTCAGGCATCGCGTGGGCACTCCCCTGCTGGACCCGGTAATGCTGACCGTCGCCGCGATCCTCGGCGCGCTGCTGCTGGCGGACATCCCCTTCGAAGCCTACAACCGGGGAGGCCAAGTCCTCGCTTTCCTGCTGGGCCCCTCGGTGGTGGCCCTGGCGGTGCCGTTCTACCGAAGACTGGAGAAGATCAAACAAAACCTTGTGCCCATCCTCATCAGCGTTCTGATCGGCTCGATCACCGGGATCGCTTCGGCGGTCGGCCTGGCCCTCTTGCTCGGCGCCAACAACGAGATCGCAATCTCCCTGGCGCCCAAATCCGTCACGACGCCCATCGCGATCGGCATTTCGCAGAAGGTCGGCGGCCTGCCCTCCATCACCGCTGCGGCGGTGATTCTCACCGGCATTTTAGGCGGCATGCTCGGTCCCGAGCTGATTCGCCTGATCGGCGTCCGCAGCCGGTTCGCGACGGGACTGGCGATCGGCGCGGCGGCCCACGGCATCGGCACCGCCCGCGCCCTGCGCGAAGGCGAACTCGAAGGCGCCCTCAGCGGCGTCGGCATGATGCTCAACGGCCTGATCACCGCGATCGCTCTGCCTTATCTTCTGCCGCTGTTTCTGTGAGCTGACGGTTTTCCAACCCCGGCGAACCGAGCGTGACGCTTGAACGCCAACGGTCGAACCGCTATTCTGAGCAAGGATTACGGCGACACCAAGGCACCGAAGGTCCGACGCAGGTTCTTTGGAGTCCCGTGGAGTTCACTTATTTGGGAGGTCCGTTCCGATGACCCGACATCTCAGCAGACGGGGTTTTCTTAAATCAACCGGCATAGGGGTTGTCGCGGCCGGATTCTCAGGGTGCGCTCGCGTTGCCGTGTCGAAGAGATCGTCTGAGGTCACCACTGCGAGCCAGCCCAACTTTGTTTTGATCCTCGCGGACGACCTGGGCTACGGCGAGCTCGGCTGCTACGGTCAGAAGCTGATCCAGACGCCCAACCTCGACCAGATGGCCGCCGAGGGGATGCGATTCACCGACCACTACGCCGGTAGCACGGTCTGCGCGCCGTCGCGATGCTGCCTGATGACCGGCCTGCACACCGGCCACGCCTACATCCGCGGCAACCAGGAGATCCAGCCGATGGGCCAGTTGCCCCTGCCGGCCGAGACCGAGACGCTGCCGAGGATGCTCCAGCGGGCCGGCTACACAACCGCCCTGATCGGCAAGTGGGGTCTTGGCGGACCGGGTAGCTCGGGAACGCCCAACCACCAAGGATTCGACCACTTCTTTGGGTACCTGTGCCAGCGACACGCGCACAATCATTATCCAGAGTTTCTCTTCCGAAACGACCAGCGCGTCCCGCTCAGCAACAAGGTCGAGGGCGGCCGCGCCGACGGGACCGGCGTCGCGAGCGAGAAGAAGGAGTATGCTTACGACCTGATGGAGGCCGAGGCGCTGGAATTCCTCACGCAGAACAAAAACCGACCGTTCTTCCTGTGCCTGGCGGTGACGTTGCCGCACGCCAACAACGAGGCGGGCCACAACGGCATGGAAGTCCCCGACTTCGGCCAGTACGCCGGGAGGGATTGGCCGCAGGCGGAAAAAGGGCGGGCCGCCATGATCTCTCGCCTGGATCGCGGCGTGGGTCGGATCCTCCGCAGGATCAAAAACCTCGGCCTCGACGAGAACACGTTGGTGTTCTTCACGAGCGACAACGGTCCCCATCGCGAAGGCGGTTCGGACCCCAACTTTTTCGCCAGCAACGCGCCCTTTCGCGGGATCAAACGCGATCTGTACGAAGGCGGAATCCGCGTGCCTTTGATCGCCCGCTGGCCCGGGCGGATCGAAGCCGGTACCA
>JAGPGT010000041.1 GCA_018055905.1 Phycisphaerae bacterium | reverse complement strand
CCGGACGGGCGCTGACCCGCGACGAGATCCTCAACCTCGTCTGGGGCTACGACTCCTTCGTCGGCTCGCGGAGCATCGACCGGTTCGTCACTACGCTGCGAAACAAAATCGAGCCCGACCCACACAATCCCGTCTACATTCACACAGTCCGCGAGATCGGCTACAAGTTCGAACCACCGGCCTCCTCGGCCTGAGGGTCCTCGCTAACGACTCGAAAACCGACGTTGAAGACGCTCTGCCAAGGCGGATAGGCCAACCAAAATGCACTTCGACATCGCTGCGGCCGATCAAAGAACGCCCCCCTCGGACCACCATAGATCCGTCGAAGCTCAATCCGGCGCACATGTACACCGTCGGGAATGGGGGCTCGGCCCCAGGTCCGATGGCAGGGCCCGTTCAGATCGATCCAGGTGATAATTCGATTCCACGCTTCCGCGTCGAGATGCACTCCACGATGGCCTTTGAGGAGGAGTTGGACCAGTTCACTGGTGTTCACGTGATATTCGCCGGTCAGGACGGTAAACCAGCTTGCATCCATTGCACTGCTTTGCCTTCGCGGTCGAGCGTCTGCACCATTACAGGCGTGTTGGCGAGCATGTGGAACGTCGCGGCTCCGTCCTCTTCGAACGGCACGGTGCCGAGAACCCGTCAGGAGCCAGGAGAACCGCCCTGCTGCGTACTGGCCTGCCAGGCGCCGGACTTGCCCCAGCGGTCGAGGTCCGGCTCGGTCGCGTCCTTGATCGTCAGTGAATAGCCCAGACCGTCGGTCTCCGGTCGCCAGGTATCCCTGTACTTGAACTCGAGGATCGTGTTGTTGGTTCGGTCCTCAAGCTTGATCTTCTCGCCGGCATTGTCGAGGTTGCCCGTGAAGACCCCCGGCGCCAGACGCACGTCGGCGCCGTAGCGATCCGTAAACGCGGCTCGATTCCTCGCGATTACGATGCATTCCCCCGACGCCAACGAGACCTTTCCGCCCGGCGGGAACGCGTATGACACGCCTTCGGTCAATTTGACGCCGTCGAGGGCCAAGGTCGTCGGACCGATGTTCTTGAGTTCGATGAATTCGTAGGCCTGGCTGTCATAGATTCCGCCGGGGGCGGGGTTGTACATGATCTCGGTAATGCGGAGCCACCGTTGCTGCTCGCTCGGCGTCCCGGCGTAGGTAAGCGTATCGACGACGCGGCCGAATCGATCGATCAACTGGACTGTCTCGCCCCAGTTGGAAAGATGACCCTTGTAGTCGCCCTGGACGAAGAGGCCCTGGCCCCCGCGAGGACTGATCGTTCGATTTCGAAATGCACGAGCGTTCGGCGTGACGTACAGCCGGCCTCCCGCGAGAAGGACCGTCCCCGGCAGAAACGTGTGCTCGACCCCGCCGGCAAGCCGCCAGCCGGAGATGTCCACGGCGTATGCGTTCGGGTTTATCAGCTCGATATACTCCTCGTCCTGATTGCCCGAGGAAGGATCGTGGTCATACCCGCCGAACCGAATGGCTGCCTGCTCGGGCTGGGCATTGGGGATGCCTGCGTTGCCGCCGGCCGGCTGGCTGGTCTTGTTGCTGATATTGTGATCGACGTACAACTGTGTGCGCCGCGTGGGGAAGTAACCTTTGAGCGAGTTCACCGCCGAACTGAGATTGCCTAGACGCGAACGGGCCGGTGCGAACAGCTCGTCGATCCGGTTCTCGAAAAATCTCTGGGCGAGCGGCGTGCTAGGCGGCTGGAGCAGCTCGTCCATGACCGTGCGGGTGCGCCGCAGGAACATTTCGCGGGTCTCGGGCAGATTATACATCACGTCCAGGAACACGCTCCACTGCCGGCCTCCGTCCTTGGCGTGGGCCTCGTCCCCCAGAAAAGGATGCGACGTGTAAATCCATCCGTCGCCCACGATCCCGAACGTCCAGTCCTTGTCCCAAGGGAAGATGGACCACTCGCCGTTGCCTTCGCTGTCGCGATAGAAATAGAAGTTCTTGCGGATATCGTCGGTGTCCTGCAGGAGACAGCGGGCCGCGAGATAGTCCATCATGCCGGGCAGATTGAAATGGTCGAAGACGAAAATCTTTCGCTGCTCGGCGGTCGCGGCGTTGAGCCCCTGGACCACCGCCGCGATGTCGGAGAAGTTCTCTTCTTTTCGCGTTTTCTTCTCGATTCCCGAGTTGATGTCGTTGAAGACCGGAGTAATCTGGGACCGCTGCACAAACTTGTACAAAGCTCCATGCGGATCGAGACCGTTTCGTTCGAGAAAGACGCGGTCCACCTGCTCAACGAAGATCCCTACGCCATCCACCTGCCTGTTGAGCACCGAAAGCACCAGAAAGCACTGAGACGCAGGGCACCCCGCTCTACGCATCGTTTCAAACGCCAGCGGGGGACGCAGATACGTGGGGTCGCTGCCGTTCTGGTTGAGGTTGAACTCTTTCACACGGTCGTACTCGTCGGAGAACCGGAACCTGTAGCCTGTGTTGAAGACGAACTTCTTCGACCCGGCGCCGACGGTCGCTCCGCCGCGCTGTCGCACGAAGACGTTGTCGTAGAACTGGCCGTCGAAGAAGACCGAAGCCCGCGTCCCGGCGCGGGTCGAGGCGGCCGAAGGGGATTGCGTGAACCACGCCAGCACCGGCAGATCGCCCGCAGTCGCGGGATTCACGACTACCGTCCCATAGTACTCCGGCGAATCCGTCGGGTGCGCGAACAGGGGATTGCGGGACCAGTTGTGCTGAGCATCGACTGCAAAGACGTACCAGCGGACCATGTCGCCCGCCTTGTAGGCTTGCGAGGGGACCACAGCGGTGTAGACGCCGTCTCCTGCGACGGCGTCGACGCCCAGGCCGTCGTCCAACATCGCCAAGGTTCCGCTCAGACCGGGCTCATAATTGATCTGATACACCAGTCTGACCACCTCAACCGCCGCCACGCCGGGGGACACTTCGGCCGTGATGACGAGATCCTCGCCCACGGCAGGAGGCGGCGGATTCTTCGTCACATTGCGAATGATCGGGCCCATCTGCGCCATGGCCCCCTCGTTGGCTCTGCCGGGGGTCGGCTTCAGGAGATAGCCTTCGACAATCTGATCCGGATCGATCTGTCCGACGTCCACAGCGACCAACTCCGGCAGGATCAGCAGGTCGGAGCTATTCAAGCTGGAATTGAGCCCCTGGATCGCAAGAACGTTGTTGCCTTTGACCAGAGCGTCCTTGTGGGCGGTAATATCGAACTCCTGGGCCACCACCGCGTCGGCGTCGTCGCGGGTGGTGGTCGCTCCGGAGTTCCAGGACAGTTGCGCCGGTGCGTTGGAGCGGGCCACCTCGCGACCGTTGAGCCAGGCGACGAACCCGTCTTCGTATCGCATTCGCAGGATCAGTTTGTCGATATCCTTTGTCTGCGCGGTCGCAAAGGGAATTCGAACGTACACCGTCTGGTTGCGGCCCTGCATGGCGCCAACGTCCAGGCCGGTGTATCCGCTGTAGTCATATCCGACGCCGGTCGTGCCGGTCAGCCAGGAGGAATCGTTGAACCCGCCTCCTGTCCAAGACAGGCCCAGCGCCCCATCGGTCGGGATCAGGGCCTTGGCCGCAGCCCCACGCGAGATCAACACGGTCTCGGTCTGAGCCACCACCGCCCCACCGCCCAGGCCGTAGGAAATGTCCCCAAGCTGGGGTGGATAGTCGCGATAAGAGAAAGCGATCGTTTGACCGTCCGGCTCCACAAGAGCCAGCGACTCCCCCTCGGCTTGGAGTGAGAAGTTTGTGTGAAGTTCGCCCCTCGGGTCTCGCAGGTTCTTGCCCGAAGCGAAAATGATGAGATATCCGCCGGAACCGAGTGACACCTCCGGGATCTCCCACTTGGTCAGGTCGCCCAGATCGTCCGTCAAATACCAACCCTCCAAGTTCATCACCGCCTCGGTTGGGTTGTGCAGCTCGATCCAGTCGGAGGAATCGCCCTGGAAATCGGTCAAGCCATTATCGTTGGAGGCGGCGAACTCGGTAATGATCGGTCCGGCCGCCTCCGCCGACTGCGAGAGAACCCACAGAATGCCCCAACAGCACAGCAGCCAAACCCCAGGCAACGACGGCATCCCGAACCTCTTGCTCATCGCATCCCCACCGCCCCACTGAGTTCCGCTATCTTCGTTCGCTTCGATCAGGCGGTAAAAACTTTGTTCATCCGCTCGATCGTATCGTCGATCTCCTGCGGGCTGAGCATGCCGATCGTGACGGCATCCACCAGACCATTGCTCCAGACAAACTTGAGAGAGGCGTCCTTCTGCTCGGGACTTGTCAGCTTGCCGGCGCCGAAGATCTTCATACCGATGACCACCTTGCCCTCGGCGCGGGCCTGCTTGAGGAGCGGGGCCACCTCTTCGACGGACGCGTCCATGGCGGCCTCTTTGCCCACGTTATTGATGCGGGCCAACACCACGTCGGTCCAGGGGTGTGTACAGGCGACCTTCAGGGCGCCGAAATCGTGACAGGATACGCCGACAGCGCGGACCGCCCCTTTGGCCTTCAACTCCGACAATTCGTCGCGAATCCGCTCGTACTCGACAGGCCAGTTCGCATTGGTCATGCAGTGGATCAGGCAGATGTCAAGGACATCGATGTTCAATTCTCTTCGAAACCGGTCCACTTCCTTCACCGCCCCGCCGGAGGCGAGGTTCCAGTACTCGGATCGCGGCCAAATCTTGCTGAGCACGATGTACTTCTCGCGAGGTACGCCGTGGAGGGCGTTGCGGAGATAGGGATGTGAACCGTAGAGATCGGCGCAGTCCATGAAGCTGATACCCCTCTCCAGACCGTGACGGATCAATTCATTGAAGGCCTTCTCGCCCAGGCGGGTGTGCGCCGAAGATCGTCCCGAGCCGTTCCAGCCGGTGCCTTGGGCAAGCCGGGAGGCCTTGATGCCGGTGCGACCCAGCGTCACGACCTGCGTGGCCGGGCAAACACCTGCCCCCCCTTGGGCTGTTGCGACGGGTGCGTGTGACGCGAAAATCCCCGCGCCCGCCAGCGTAGCGGCGATGAACTTCCGGCGGCTGAAATCCTGAGTGGCGTTGGAAAAGAATTTTACGTGTCTGTGCATAGAAGAATCGCCCTTTCGCAGTGAGTATATCCTCGTTACCCCGTTTACGCCCCAATCATCGACGGGATCGCCTCCCGCAGCGCCCCCGGCCGGTGAGCCACTCCACGGACGAGGTAGAAGCGATCAGAATACCATTGTATCCTCATCCCTCGGAAAGTTCAAGATCCAGACCACAAACGAGCCATGTTGTTCGTTTTCCTGCAATCGATTTGCCCCCGCAGCGTCTTGTCTAATGTCCCATCCGAGCGGATGCCCCATATACGGCCCTGCGACAAAGAATTCCGGGACGATAAAAAATTTCATCTCAGCGGTTGGTTGTAACTTGCTTATAGGACACGAATGTGATATAAAGGAATCACATTGAGACAGACGACGCCCGTCACAGGCGTCCTTTTGGAGTTGGGTGTATTCACCCTCGCGTGCAGATTAGCGTACAGCCGCGAAACAAAACTTAGGTTGTGCGGCTTCGACATTGCATTGTTTCGCGTGCGTGGGATACGAGGCAGGAGAAAGCATCATCGCTTTCGGACGAATCCGTCGGCTTCGGTTTTTTTTGTCTGAAGGTGGACGGACGCCCGTAGGAGGTCTGTACACAAAAGATCATCATTCTTCATCGCAAAATCATTGTTTTCCATGAGTCCTCGACCGATTCCCCCGAAAGACACGGGATTTGGCGTTTTCGGGGGCTGTGGATCCTCGGTGCGTAGCCGGGGAGACAGGACAAATGTATTTTTATTGTTTTAGGAGGAAGATCATGAGTCACCGATTAACCTGTCTGGCTGCTGTGTGTGCCCTGTTGCTCGCCGCCGGCGGCGCAGGGGCCCAGGAGCTGGGAAAGGGCAAAGTACTCTTCGAGTACTGGTTTGGAGGAAGCATCAACAACAACGTTGATACCCTCAAGGCCGACCCCCGATTCCCAAACAACCCTGGGGAGAGCGAATGGCGTGACGGAATGGATCGCCCGGACTGGGCCGACAAAGACTACTGGGGCGCCCGGGCCCGCGCGTTCCTGACCCCGCCGGAAACAGGCGACTACACCTTCTGGACTGCCAGCGACGACGACAGCGAGCTGTGGCTGAGCACGGATGATAATCCGGCCAATGCCAGAATGATCGCCAACGTTGAAGGCTGGTGCAATTACCAGAATTGGACCGGCTCGGGTCAGTCCCCCGGTCCCAACCGTCAGTCGGCCCCCATTCCGCTGGTCGCTGGTCAGAAGTACTACATTGAGTTGCTGTTCTCCGACGGCACCGGCGGCGGCCATGCCAGCGTCGGCTGGGCCGGTCCCGGCGTCGGCGACACGCCAACGGTCCTCAAGGGCGACGTCCTGACCGCGTTCATCCGTGATCCGGAACCCCTGCTGATGGCCCAGAACCCCGAGCCGGCCGACGGCGCGGTCGACGTGACCAATCCTCTGTTCACTTGGAAGGCCGGTATCAACGCGGTCTCGCACGAAGTTTACGTCGGGAACGACCCGGTCTTGGGCCCGGATAATCTGGTCGCGGCCAGCGCCCTCAACATGTACTACCATCTGGCCGGCCTGACGCCCGGTGCCAAGTATTATTGGCGAGTCGATGAGATCGATGCCGCCGGAAACAAGTACGAAGGCAAGGTATGGTCCTTCACCGTGCAGCCGATCAAAGCGTACAATCTCAGTCCGTACGACGGCGCCCTGTTCCGCGCTTTGGACACAAAGCTCACATGGAAGGCCGGCAGCACCGCAATGAGCCACGACGTCTACCTCAGCACGAGCTTGGAAGACGTCACTGCCGGCGCAGCGGCCGCGTTCCAAGGTAACCAGAAGGAAACGACCTTTGCGCCCGCGGCTCTGGAGTTCGGCACCGTCTATTACTGGCGCATCGACGAAGTCGACACCGCCGGCGAGAAGATCCCCGGCGACGTCCTGAGCTTCTCCACGATCCAGGAAGGCATGGGCGGGGCCACCTACGAAGTCTGGTCGGACATCGCCGGCGGCGCCATCGCCGATCTGGTCAAAGATCCGGATTTCCCGCGCAACCCCACCAGCGTGACCACCGTGTCGAACATGGAAGCGCCGGTTGATTCGGCCGACGCATTTGGCGGCAGAATCTCCGCCTGGCTGCATGTTCCGGTCGCCGGCGAGTACACCTTCTGGATCGCCAGCGACGACGCCAGCCAGCTATTCCTCGGCGCGGACAAGAATTCGGCCAAAGTGATCGCCAGCGTGGAAGGCTGGACGGGCTCTCGGGCCTGGGACAGCGTCGCCAGCCAGAAGTCCGCTCCGATCCAACTGAACGAAGGCGTGTACTATATCGCAGCCCTCTATAAAGAAGGCGGCGGCGGCGATAACTGCTCCGTGGCTTGGCAGGGTCCGGCGGTTCCGGTTCGTGAGCTCATCCTCGACGGTTTCATCACGCCGTTTGTGGGTCTGTGGGCCGATGATCCGTCCCCCATCGATGGTGCTCAAGGCCAGCCGGATCGCCCCGTTCTCAACTGGATGCCCGGCGTCGGAGCTGTCGAACACGCGGTCTACCTGAGCACCGACAAGAACGCCGTGGCAAACAGCGCCGCAGGCGCTCTGAAAGTTCGTACCGCCGAAAATTCCTATGTGCCGGCGGCGTTGAACTGGAACACAACCTACTATTGGAAGGTGGACGAGACCGACGCAGACGGAAACGTCTGGCCGGGCTTCGTCTGGAGCTTCAAGGTCGCTGATTACATCCCGGTCGTCGATGAGGCCATTTCCGTAACTTATGACAACACCAAGGATCCGTTCATTACCGAACTGGCCCTGGAGTACGACGGTCCGCAGGATTGGACCAAGAACGGCGTTTCCTCGCTGCAGTTGGACCTCAAGGGCAACGACCCGAAGATGTCCGTCAACGGCGGCACCATCACCCTGATGGCGGCCGGCGCCGACATCTGGAACAACGCCGATGAGTTCCGCTATGCCTACAAGACCCTCAACGGCGACGGCACGATGGTCGCCCGCGTGGTCAGTCGCGGCACCGGCTCCAATGAATGGGCCAAAGGCGGCGTCATGATCCGCCAGAGCACCGAAGCCGGCTCGACCCACGCTTACATGCCCATCACCGGCGGCGGCGGCAACGGCGCCAGCTTCCAGGGACGCCTAGCGGCCAATGGCAGTTCCTCCAACAGCGACAGCGGCAAAGCGGTCGCTCCGCCGTACTGGGTGAAGATCGAGCGCATCGGAAATACCTTCAACGGCTTCATTTCCGCCGACGGCAACGAGTGGACTCAGTTGGGTACCTGGACTATCGAGATGACCGACCCCGTCCTGATCGGGTTGGCCGTCACGTCGCACGCCTCGGGTGAGCTGCGGACCTTCACGTTCGACAGCATCTCGACGACAGGTGAGGTCACCGGCAACTGGACGGTCGCCGACATCGGCGTCGCCCAGGGCGGAAACGATCCTGCTCCGGTGTACGTGGCTCTGACCGATAGCGCCGGCAAGACCGCCGTCGTGAAGCACCCGGACAATCCGAATGTCACGATGAAGACGGATTGGTTGACCTGGAAGATCTTGACCTCGCGGTTCTCCGGTGTCAACCTCAAGGCGATCACCAAGGTGACCCTCGGCATCGGCGACGGCAAGCCCGACGGCGTGGGCATTCTCCAGGTCGCCAACGTCCGCGTGGTCAAGCCCATCACGATCAACGTCGTGAACCCCAGCTTCGAGCAGCCGAATGCCACCAAGAATATGCTCTTCCCCGCCGACGCGATTCGTTTCGAGAGCGTCCCCGGTTGGAAGACGGACAAAACGCCGGCCTATTCGAGCATTCGCAAGGGCATGAATCCCACCGATGGGAGTTGGGCCGCGTTCCTGTTCGGCGGCGACCCCTCGATCTGGCAGGTGACAGGCCACACGGTCGTCGACGGCGAAGCCTTCACGTTGACCGTGGACGCCTCGGTCTCGTTCGGGGCGGTTCGCGACAACAAGGCCAACCTCAGGATGTCGTTCTTCTATGACGACGGCGGCAAGCGCGTCACTGTGGCCACCAGCGATGTGGTTCTGGCGGGTTATCCGCACACCTACACGTTGTCGTTCTCGAGTGTGGACAACCGCGCCGCCGTTGGACGCAAACTCGGCGTCGAGTTCGTCAACCTGCTGGACAACGGCATCAGCGTGGACAAGGTGCGTCTGACAACGAAGTAGTCAAGGAGGGCACATATCCTCTCCTTCGAGGATCGTGGCTGTCGGTGAATTCGCCGATCCGACATGATCGCGAAGCCGAGGAAACTAGTTTCATCGCTCTTACCGGGGCCTGCATCCTTCGGGTGCAGGCCCCGCTGTTTTCCAACTTGCCCTACGGCACCTGTGACGAAAAGCATCAACAGTGAGCTCGTGCCTGATTGCTTTCCCGCCGGAAACCGGTTACAATCTTCCCTTGCAGAAACGGCCCCCAAAATGCGCCTTCAAAAGAGAGGACCATGGCACAAGAAGTTGACTACCACTGCCGGCATTCTCCGGATTCCATGAAAAAAACGCTCCGAAGGTTCAAATTCCTTCTTGTTGCGATAGCACCGCTGTTGGTGGGGGTTTTGTCGTGTGCGAGAGGGGCACAATCGGACGAGTTCGGTCCTGGCCGAAACGTGGGCATCGTTCGAAGCGAACTGATCCGCGAGGCCTCGGGCATCGTCGCCAGCCGCCAGAACCCCGGCGTCCTCTGGGTCCACAACGACTCCGGCGACTCGACCCGCGTCTTTGCGATCAGCGAAAAAGGGGAATTCCTGGGCACATGCGAGATCGCCGGCGCGACCGCGCGCGACTGGGAGGACATCGCGGTCGGCCCGGGCCCCGACCCCAACCGGCAGTATCTCTATATCGGCGACATCGGCGACAATCTGGCCCGATACCCCGATGTCATGGTCTATCGGGTACTCGAACCGAAGATTGATCCTGCAACGCCTTTCGGCGTGATGACGATCGGACCCGCCGACGTCTTTCGGTTCACCTACCCCGGCGGACCCCGAGATGCTGAAACCTTGCTCGTCGATCCGCTGACCCGGGATCTCTACATACTCTCCAAACGCGATTTCTTCTCGAAAGTCTATCATGCCCCCTACCCGCAGTCCACGATCAGAGGAACCGAGCTAAAACAGGTCGCCACATTGCCTTGGGGCTTCGCGGTGGCGGGCGATGTCTCGCCGGACGGTCGACGCGTCATCATCCGAGGTATGTTCAACGCATCGCTATGGAACCGAACGCTGGACCAACCTCTGTGGCATGCCTTCGCCGGCAGACAGATCCCGCTGCCCCTGATGCCGGAAAAACAGGGCGAAGGGATCTGCTTCGATGCCCGAGGCCAAGGCTATTTCACCATCGGCGAGATGCCGAACCCTCCTCTTCACTTTTTCGGACCTGCCGACCCGAACACGCCGCGATCTTCGACCGCTCCATGACCGAAAATCCCCTACCGACCAACCGCCGCTCGGTTTGCCGTCAGCCAACCCCGACCTATACTTTAACTGAGATCCCGGAATTGCCGATAGCCTCCCAGGGATGGCTCATAGGTTCGGCGTTTCGGGACCTTCAAAGCCATGCCGGATGGAGCGGCCTGAGAACCGGCCGACGAAACAATGCCGACTAAGCCTGCGAAAATCACACGACTGGAGCTGATCATCATCGTGGCGGCGCTGGCGGTTCTTCTGTTCAGCAACCGTCCGCCCCAACCTGGAAACGCGGAGATTCGAACAGACATCGAAACGCCGACGGGGAACGATCATACTCTGGACACTCCACTGGGACCCGAGTTTCCATCCATCGGCGACCGCCAGAAGGACTCTCAAACATCATACGATCGTGAACCGGCCGATCCGACGCAGGAATTGATTGGGCGGCCGCCAGTCAAACGGTATGCGATGGTCGACGCCAGAAAATGGAATTCCCAAAAATATCCAAACGTCATGTATGGCGAGATCACCGTCCGTTGGATCTGGGACGGCGCCCGGTTCGTCCCGACCAAAGTATGCGAGGTTCGCGAGGACAACGGCGTCGTCAGCGTCTGGAGCTTCGACGGCCAGCATGAAGGCGTTACCATCACTCCGGTCCCCCCTGACCAGATTCCGAGGAACTGATCGCTGGTTGGTGTTTGAGAATCTATTCTCAAAGAACACCTTGGTGCGATCCGGTTCGGCGTAATCTCTCGTTGTCTCCCGGACAAGTCTCCCTCCGCAGAAAGAGAAAGAACGGCACAGGATGCCTCAGCCGCTTATATGTGGCGAAGAAACCCATCTGACATCTCTTGGTTGGCATCCTGAACAGGAAAAGCAAAATCTTCTGGAAACGCCCCCTGCCTGTGTGGTATAGTACGCCTTCGCCGGTCGGTAGGCTCTTTGATTCGCGAATAGAGTGGGGTAGCAACTTTTTACCGGCCGGGTCCCATGCAGGCCGAGCCCGTGAACCTGGTCAGGCGGGGAACCGAGCAGCCATAAGCGGACGCTCAGCCGTGTGTGGGGGCACCCGGCCGATCTTTTTTCCACTTGCGATTGGTTGTTGACTATTTGCGATTTGGCGGAGGGAGAACCCCATGGAACGGCAGGAGTTCCTCATGGACAGAGGCTACTCGCGGCCCAAAAGATCGATCCGCTGCTTTCAGAAGGCAAGGAACTGACCAAAATCTTCATCGTAACAAGACAGACGATTCGAAGAAATAGCAAATAGTGAAATAGTAAATTCCATGGCCTATACCGTCCTAGCACGAAAATACCGCTCCCAAACGTTCGACGAGGTCGTGGGGCAGGAGCCGATCTCCAAAACGCTCAAAAATGCGATCGAGACCGGCCGGGTCGCGCATGCCTATTTATTCACCGGTACCCGCGGTGTCGGGAAAACCACCCTGGCCCGGATCCTCGCCAAAGCGCTCAACTGTCTGGAGGCCAAGGAACCCACCACAACCCCCTGCCTCAGGTGCAGCAGTTGCCTGGCGATCAACACGGGGGAAGACATCGACGTAATTGAGATCGACGGGGCCTCCAACAACCGCGTCGACGAGATCCGTGAACTACGAGAAAACGCCGTCTATCGTCCCGCCCGGGCCCGCTACAAGATCTACATCATCGACGAAGTGCACATGCTGACCACCGCGGCCTTCAACGCCCTGCTCAAAACGCTGGAGGAGCCGCCGGAGCATGTAAAGTTTATTTTCGCCACCACCGAGCCCAACAAGGTGATCGCAACGATCCAGTCGCGGTGTCAGCGATTCGATTTCGCCAACATCAGTCCGAAGGTCATCGCCGAGCAACTCAGGACTATCCTCAGAAAAGAGAACATCCGGTTCGAGGAAGATCTGATCCTGCCGGTGGCCCGGATGGCCAACGGCTCGATGCGCGACGCTTTAAGCCTCCTGGATCGTCTCATCAGCACGGGCATCGAACCCCTCACGACACAGCTTCTCGAAGATTTCCTCGGACGACCAAACGCCGAAAAGATCCACCGGCTGATCGAAAAAATCTCGGACAACGACGCCGCCGGAACGCTGACTGCGATCGAAGAACTCGTCTGCACCGGCCTGGGCGAGATCCAGATCGTCGACGCGGTGATCGAGTCGCTGCGGGACCTGCTGGTCCTCCGCTCGACGGGCATGGACACGGATTTATTGATCCTCCCCTCCGACCAAAAAGAGAAGGCTGCAGCCCTGGCCAAGCGGTTTGATGCCGCGGCCCTGATCTACAACATCACCGCCCTCGAGAAACTGCGGTGGACAATCAAGAACAGCGATACCCCCAGGGCACTGCTCGACGCCACGCTGCTGCGATTCGCCCTCTGCGAACATTTCATGAACGTGGATGAACTCCTGAGTCGAATCCAAGGCGACTCAGTCTCGGCCTTCAAAAAAAAACCTCTGATGGAAGATAGGCCGACCGTCAGACCTTCGAAGCCTGCATTCCCGCGCCAACCTGACCCTGCGACAACCGAACCGGAAACGCTGCCATTGCTGGGTCGATCAGAAAAATTATCCGGCCCTGGGAATCTGGCTGACCGCTGGCCTGATCTGCTGGAAGCGATTCGGACCAAATTGGGCAATGGGACCGTGGCCCTGCTCAGCGGGACGTCTCTGCGGGAACTCAAGGGGGACATCCTGAGCATCGAATTTCCCACCCCAAGCCGGATCGAGATGTGCCAAAGCAACGGCCGTGCGGACCAGATTGCCGGCGTTTTGAGCGAGGAATTGGGCCATCGGATCCGTGTGAGATTTGAGGCTGCCGTCAATCTTCCGTCTGAGGCAGCGGAGCCCCCTGCAAGACTCAATACCCAGAAACGGTGCGAGATCCTGAATGACCCGGGCGTAAGAGCCGTGTTGGGGGGCCTTGAAGCAACCGTCACGAAGATCGAGGAAAACCCGTAGTTCCCAGAGGTGAATCCGTCCGAACCATGAGCAGCGTGTATACCACAACCCTGAATCAACTGATCGAGGAATTCGGCAAATTGCCCGGTATCGGGCCCAAAACTGCCGAACGCCTGGCGTTTCACATCTTCAAGAGCGACGCTCGGACGGCAATGGCCTTGGCCGACGCCATCCGAGACGTCAAGACCAAGATCAAACGTTGCCAGATCTGCTGTAACCTGTCCGAAGCCGAGCTCTGCCAGATCTGTTCCGATCCCCGACGGGACCGGAGCCTGATCTGTGTCGTCGAGCAACCCAAGGATGTCATCAGTCTGGAGAAGACCGGAGCTTGCAAGTGGCTCTACCACGTTCTGGGCGGACATATCGCACCGTTGGAAGGAGTCCATGCCAGCGATCTGACCATCGAAAAACTCATCGAACGGGTTCGCACCGGCCAAGCCAAAGAGATCATCATGGCCACCAACCCCAATATCGAAGGCGACGGCACCTGCCTGTACATCAGTTCAGTCCTGCGACCTTTCGGCGTCAGAATTACAAGACTGGCCCGGGGACTGCCGAGCGGCAGCACAATCGAATACGCCAGCGGCCGGATTCTCACCGACGCCATCCTTGGACGGCAAGCCATCGAATAGCGTCCGCACATATCGTGCAGAAAACCTCAAACCGGAGCCGGTGTTGACGAAACGGAGGGCGAGGCTATCATAGGATGCGCGAAAGACAAGCGTTCGTTTGGAGTGCGCAGGTGTTTGCATGAAGCTGGAAATGACAGGACAGATGCGGATGGAGCAGCGAATGAAGCTCGCTCCGCATATGATCCAATCCATGGAAATCCTCCAGCTTCCCATCCTTGCGCTCCAGGAGCGCATCGAGCAGGAATTGAATTCCAACCCCGTCCTGGAGCTGGACAACGACACCGACCCGGACGCACCTGAAACCCCGGCCGAGCCCCCAACAGACGAGGATCTGGCGGAGAAAGCACTGGTCGTGGATGGCGAAAACCACGCGGAAGACTTCGAGCGGTTGAACAATCTCGGCGACGAGTTCAAAGACCTCATCGACCAGTCGGGGCCCTATCAGAGCCGTCGCGAGGACGACGAAAAGGATCTCAAGCTCGAGGCAATCAAGAATACGGCCGCCCCGCCGCAGTCTCTTCACGACTATCTCACCGAACAATGGCGGTTGGTTGATGCGGATGAACCGGTCAAAAAAGCTGGCAATGTCATCATCGATTACCTCGACGAGCGGGGTTACCTGAGCGTACCCCTGGAGCAACTTCACAACAAGGACCAGACGGCGTTCACGCCGGATCACCTCAGACAGGCCCTGTCGCTGGTGCAGGAACTCGATCCTCCAGGTGTCGGGGCCCGCAATCTGCGAGAATGCCTGTTAATCCAACTGGCCCAGAGCAACGACGATCTGGGTTTCGAGTATCGGCTCGTCCACGATCACATGGACGCTTTGCTCGAAAACCGTCTGCCCGAGATCGCCAAGAAGATGGATTGTACGCTCGATCGGCTCAACCTGGCGATTGGGCGTCTGAGCAAACTGGACATCTCGCCGGGCCTGCAAATCGGACGCAACGACAGCATTCCAATCACGCCGGATGTGATCGTCGAATCGACCAATGGTTCGGAAGACTTCTCGGTCCGTCTGGCCGACGAGAGCCTTCCCAGCCTGCGACTGAACCCGTATTACACCCGAATGGCCGAGGATAACCATATCGGCGAGACGACCCGAAAGTTCCTGGTGAACAACATCCGTTCGGCCCACTGGATCATCGAGGCGATCGAGCAACGGAAGAACACCCTGCTGAAGGTCGCCAAAGCGATCGTCCGATACCAGAGAGATTTCTTCGAACACGGCCCGCTCTACCTGCGTCCCCTGCCCATGTCGAAAGTCGCCGACGACGTGGGCGTTCACCTGGCCACCGTGTCTCGCGCAGTGTCGGGGAAGTATCTCCAGTGCGCCTGGGGAATTTTGCCCCTGCGAAAGTTTTTCAGCGGCGGCACAGAGGACGTCACCGGTCAGGCGCACAGCTGGGAGGCCATTCGCGTCATCCTCCAGAAGATCATCGACGAGGAGGACAAGTCCAGGCCACTCAGCGATGACCAGATCAAGGAAAAGCTGGCCGAAGCGGGCATCCCCAATCTGGCGCGCCGCACCGTCGCCAAATATCGCAAGTTAATGAACATCCCGACGGCCAAGTTCCGCAAGAAGTACTGACTCCCTATCCATTCCATTGCGGGTTTGGACTTGACCGACCGGCTCCGGTCTGTTACGGTGCCCGGCTGTCAGAGAGTCGGACGGTATGTCTACGCCCGACCCCGCACACGAACGTTCCGGTGTGACGGCTGCGCAACTTGGGGACCGGGACTGGGCAAGACATCTCCCGGGTCGCCGAGCGTTCTGCGCAGGGGGCGCCGGTTGGAAACCGCCTGTTGGAGAAAGATGCCGCGATGAAGGCCTTTTCGCAAATGCTCGGGTACATATGGCCCCAGTGGCCGCGCATCCTCGTCGTCGTGCTGAGCGCCCTGGTCATTGCAGTGCTGTTATCTCTGAGCTTTGCTACCATCATTCCGTTGTTGAAAGTCATGATGGGGGAAGAAGGTCTGCACGGGTGGGTGGACCATAAGACCACCGAAAGCGTGTACGGATTGCAGTTTTACGTCCCCAGTGCAACCGAACTGACTGCAGGATTCGAACCATCACTCAAGACGCATTTGCGCGTCGTGAAGGTCAAAAAGGACAGCTTGGCCGAAAAGGCCGGTATCCAATCGTCCGACTATATCGCGGATGTCAACAACCTTCAGGTACGAACCGATTTCAGCGCGTTGTATACCCAATTACTTCATGAGCTGGCCGTCGCCAAGGGCAACACGATTCTACTGCAGGTCCGGCGGCACCAAGGTGAGGTTTTGCCTGTCGAACTGGCGACCCCGGAGAACGACCGGTATATTCAGGGACTCGACTGGTCCCCGATCAGACGCTTTCAGTGGCAGAGGCAAGTCGAAATCGCCCGGGCGGGACAACGAATTGTGGGTTTGCTTCCGGCCAACGACAAAGTCAAGGCGATCCTGATCATCATGGGCGCGGTTACCGTGGTCACACTGATTCGTTGCATCGCCAAATTCTACCAGGATTATCTTGGCCAGAAGATCGTCGAAGTGGGGATCAACCAGTTGCGCGACGACGTCTTCTGTCACATGACCCGCATGCCCATCGGACTCTTCGCCAACGAACGCCCCAGCGACTTGATCAGTCGGATCGTGCGAGACACCGTCATCATGGGCGGAGCAATGCGAGTGCTCCTGGGCAAAGCCCTTCGAGAACCGATGAACGCACTGATCATGCTCATCACAGCCCTGTTTCTCAACTGGCAGTTGTCGCTGGTCTTCCTGGGCGGGGCTCCGTTTGTCGCGCTGCTGCTGGGTTCTTTCGGCCGCAAGATGAAAAAGGCCACGCGGCATTCGCTCGTCGCCAGTTCTCAGATGCTCGCCAAACTCCAGGAAACCGTCGCCGGCCTGCGCGTCGTCAAGATCTACAACCAGGAGCAGTACGAGCAACACCGCTTCCGCGCGATCAACGACCGTCTGCTCAAGCAACTGCTCAAAATCTCCAAAGTGGATGCGGCGACGCACCCGGTGCTGGAGGTGCTTGGAATGGCGGCCGGAGCGGGGGCCCTCGTCGTCGGCATGGTATGGGTGACGAAGGGCCAACTGGACGGCCCGGAGTTTTTGCTGCTGCTGGTTCTGCTGGGAGCCGCAGCCGAAGCCATCCGCAAAACCAGCGACCTGTACACAAAAATCCAGCAGGCCAACGCGGCCGCCGAACGGATCTTCGAGATTCTCGAGCAGCCGGTGGAGCCGGAGAAACCCGGCGCGGTTGTCCTGCCGCCCGCGTGCGGAACAATCGAGTTCCAGAACGTGGTGTTCACGTATCCCGGCGCATCGCGGCCGGCCTTGGACGGGATCAACTTGGCGATTGCAGCCGGGCAGAACGTGGCGATCGTCGGTGCCAACGGTTCAGGCAAAACCACACTGGCAAACCTGCTGCCGCGGTTTTACGATCCCGATTCCGGCCGGATCCTCATCGACGGGTACGACATCCGCGACGTGACCCTTCGCAGTCTGCGAGATCAGATCGGCATGGTGACCCAGCAGGTGATCAGCTTCAACGACACCATCGCCTCGAACATCGCCTACGGCAAGTCCGGCGCCACCGAGGACGAGATCGTCGCGGCCGCCCAACGCGCCTATGCCCATGAATTCATCACGCGGCTGCCCAACGGTTACGACACCGTTATCGGCGAACAAGGCGTCGGCCTCAGCGGGGGCCAGCTTCAGCGAATCGTCATCGCCCGCGCGATCGTCAAGAACCCGGCCATCCTGATCTTCGACGAAGCCACCAGTCAGATCGACGCAGAAAGCGAGGCCAAGATCCACGACGCCATCAAGGAAATCATGCGGGGCCGCACAACGCTCATGATCGCCCATCGTTTCAGCACCGTCATCGCGGCCGACATGATCGTGGTGATGCACGAAGGGCGGATCATCGCCCAGGGCCAGCACGAAGAGCTGATCCGGATCTGCCCCGTCTATCAGGCGTTGTATGAAACCCAATTGGTCAAAGCGTAACGACCGCAAACGAACCCCCTGTGCGAAAAGGACAGATGATGAGAAACAAAATCGCGATGATTGTGAGTGGCGTCGGCATTCTGATGACGGCGGCGTTGTTGATCGGGGCCGAGCCCGCGAGCCGAACACCGGCACAATGGGAATACGCTATGTACGTCGAGTCGCTGGGGAATTTCGAATGGCACGGGGCCGTCACCCACGTCCGCGCCACGACCGCCACCTTCTTTTTCGAACGAATGGGGTTCCCCTCCGACATCGAAGTCAGCGCCCGCACGGGACGGATTCAGCCGGTGTTGTTCAACCACCTGGGACGCCAAGGGTGGGAACTGATCGAAACAATCCGCGAGCCTTCCCGCGAGATCTTCTGGTTCAAGCGGCCCCGCTGACCGATGACTATGGCACATCCTGATTGAGAGACGCCCGCCGGATTTCGAACCACTGCTCGACCGACAGGTCGATCCGCAACGCCGCTACCGCGCTGCGAATACGCTCCAGATTGCCTGTACCCAATACCGGCACAAATCCCACCGGATGCTTGAGGATCCAGGCCATAGCGATCTGATCGAGGGACGCTCCCCCCCATTCGCGGCCGATCCGAGTGAGCGTTTCGCGAAGTCGCTTGGCCTGGGGAGAATCGTCGGAAAAAAGCCGGCCGCCGCCGAACGGCGACCATGCCATCGGACGAATCTCCAGCTTCTGGCACCAATCGATGTTCCCATCGCCATGGGCGGCGAGATTCATGACAGAGTATTCGATCTGGTTGGTCACCAGAGGAACTTCCAACTTCGAAGCGAGCGACTCCCACTGGTGCGGAAGGAAGTTGGATACGCCGAAATGGCGCACCTTGCCGGATTGACGCAGACGCACGAACGCTTCGTTGACTTCTCGTGGGTCGATAAGCGGATTGGGCCGATGAATCAGCAGCAGGTCGATATAATCCGTCTGCAGGCATCTGAGAGAGTTCTCGACCGAGGCAACGATGTGCGCGCAGCTGGTGTCATACGATTTGATGCGGTGCGAAGGCCGTCGGGGAGAAACCAACTTGATGCCACACTTGGTGACCAACTGGATTGCGGTACGATCCACGCCGCTGTCGGCCAGCGCCGACCCGAACAATTCCTCGCAGGTATACTCACCGTAGATGTCTGCATGATCGAACGTCGTGATTCCTTGCGTCACGCACCCCTCGATGAGATGGCAGATTCCTTTCCGATCCAACCCCCATCCGTTTAGACGCCACCACCCATGAACGATTCGAGAAAAACGGGGGCCCTGTCCGGACAACATGACTTGGGGAACCATCGATTCGTCCTCCAGAATTTTCTTTCCTCAACTGGGGCCGCTTCGTGCGACCATCCGGAGGAATCGTACATCGCTTGGCCGTGAAATACAATCCGCCGTCGTCGATCCGTGAACTTGGCTTGACAGAAGGAACGACGCCGATACACTCCTTCTTGTGCAAATTGCCCTTTTTTACAAGAGATGCCGTAATAAAGCCAGATTCCAAAAAGAATCTGGCTTCGGAGGAGGGTGATGAAAAGCTGTTTTTGGTTTTGCAAGAGCCTCGGGGCTTGCGCCCAAGCTCCCTGGTACTAACATCGTGCCGAACCGCACGGAATCTTTAATGAAAACCGACGCCGAAGGAAAAATTACCCTTTCCCCGCGGGAATTCAAGAAGTAGATTATAAGATTATCAACGATTCTGGCGGCTCGCAACAAAAAAATAGCCGGATTCCCGACCTTTAACCATTTTTATTTTACGGATAACCTGTTCTTTTGTTCGGTTATCCTAACGGAATCCCTGTTAATTCTTTGTGGAATGATCGCAGATGAACAACCGTATCACCATAACCGATCTTCTGAACGCCAAGCGGCAACGCCGCCCGATCGTCGCGGTCAGTTGCTATGACTACACCACTGCGCGCCTGGTCGCACAGGCCCAAGCTGACATGATCCTCGTCGGCGATTCGGCCGCCCAATTGGTTCTGGGGCACGACAGCACGTTGCCGGTGTCACTTGATTTCATGGTGACAATCACTGCGGCCGTTCGCCGCGCGGCGCCGGAACTGTTTTTGGTCGCCGACATGCCTTTCCTATCTTATCAGACAGGTGCCGCCGACGCGATCCGCAACGCCGGCCGCTTCTTGACCGAAGCCGGTGTACAGATGGTGAAGTTCGAAGTAACCCGCGCGTACCTAGATACGATTCGCGCCGTCACCGATGCCGGCATTCCGGTCATGGCGCACATCGGCATCCTGCCCCAGTGGATCACCACCACCGGCCGTCTCCACGCCGAGGCGACCACCGCCGACGCCGCCTTGGAATTGATCGAATCCGCCGAGCAGATGGCTCGAGCAGGCGCCGCTGCCTTCCTGATCGAAGGAACCGCCGCGGAAGTTGCCCAGATCATTACAGAACGGTCCCCCGTGCCGGTCATCAGTTGCGGTTCAGGTTCCGGCTGCGACGGACAGATCCTGGTTGCACCGGATATCCTCGGTTTGTCGGTGGAGTACTCCCCCAAATTCACCAAAGCTTTTGGAGACTTGGGGCCCCGCGCGGTGGAAGCCTTCCGCGCCTATGGCGAGGACGTGCGGACGCGACGTTTCCCCGACGCAGACCACAGCTACCACATGAAAGCAGGACAATTGCAGCGACTGGAAGAAACGCTCCGCAAGAAGGCTTGACCGCAGGTCTCCCCCGGAGCAAACAAACTCTCTATCTGCCTTTTGCTGTCGGCGTGGACCGACGACGACTTCTTGTGGTCCCAGAGACCTCGGCGTCGTCCTCGGAGGCCATGTCTTCCCCCTCATCGATCAACGCTTCCGCAGGAAACTGGGCGCCGGGACAACGTCTCAACGCGTCCTTCAGCGAATCCGCCAAGTATCGACAACGAATAGCTCTTACAGTGGTGCACGTGAGCGAGCCCGGACGAGTGACCTCCCACCACGTCCCGTCAAGGCGTTCATGAAGAATCCCCAGAACACCCGGGTCGCTCTCTTCGTTGCCTCGTACGTCTCCCCGGGATCGAATTCCCAAGAACTCCAGAATGGATTGCTGGGCACAATACCTCTGCCACAGTTCCAGGAGGTCTTCGAAACGCATGATGGATGACCTGTCCACGTTGCCCCTCGTGCTTCCAGAACTCCACCCTTGCGAGCGTATCCCAATGATGCCGAAAACGCCGCAATCGAAAACCACACTACCGCGGTATCCTCCAGGACAGCCAGATGAATTGTGCATTTTCACAGCCCATCTGTCAATTTAGGCAACGCGAGATTCCGATTTTTCCGTCTGTAGCGAATAAACCGACGAGAATTCCCCATGTTCACTGTGTTTCAAACCGCCGGAGGCTTCACGGCAGGCGGTGCCCTGACGTCTATTTGAGCCCGAGACAATACAGAAGCTTGTCCGATCGGATGTACAGACGATTGCCGGCCACGGCAGGACTGGCATTGAACGTGCTGCCGTCGGCCATATCGTTGACGGCCAGCAGCTCGTACCTCGAAGCTGCCGCGACGACGAAGACCCTGCCGTTTCGGGAAAGATAGTAGAGCCTGCCGTCGGCAAGGACCGGCGAAGCGTAGATTTGACCCGCCCGCTCGATCCGTTCTTCATAAACGATCCTGCCGGTCATGGCTTCGGCACAGAATGCAATGCCGCGGCTCTCGTGCATCCAGTACAAATGCCCCTCGTGGACGACCGGCGACGAGACGTTCGAGCCGTTCTCGTTCGTCCAAAGCCGATGAGTATTGGTGACATCGCCTCGGCCACCCGCCCGCAGCGCCACCGCCGCGACCCCCGAGCGGCCGCCAATCGACCAGATCGCTCCGTCGCGTGCCACGATGCTCGGAGCGATATACCAACGAATGTCGTTGCTGCACTCCCACAACCGCTCTCCGGTGGCCGGGTCGAAGCCAAGCACCTTCTGCGGCATGGCGATGGCCAACTCGTGGACGCCGGCTTCAAGCGGAACCAGCACAGGAGTATTCCAGGCCTCGCGAATACCCCTGGCCCGCCAGACCTCCTTTCCCGTGCGTTTTTCCAGTGCCACGAGGCTCTCGCTCTCGACGCTGGCGTTGACGATCACCAGATCGCCGAACACAATTGGCGAGGCCCCCGACCCCCAGCCGTGGAGCTGCGAGCCTACCTCCGTCCGCCACAGTGGGTTGCCTGCAAAATCGAAGGCCAACACCCCCGATTTGCCAAAGAAGACGTACACGCGGTCGCCCTCAGCAACCGGCGTGCTGGAGGCGTAACCGTGATCGTCTCGAATCCGGGCCTGCTCCGGCAGGCGAGGCATCACTTGTCGATCCCAGAGGATGCCGCCACCGTCCCGATGCACACAAACGACGTGCAGCCTGAGATCATTCATATCCCCTCGTCCGCTGCCGCCGACGCCATAGCCGCTGTAGCAGGTCAGGAAGATCCGGTCGCCTAAAACGATCGGACTGGAAGCGCCCGGTCCCGGCAAAACCGTCTTCCAGACCACATTCTCGCCGGCGCTCCACGTCAAGGGCAGCCCCCTGGCGTCGCTGATTCCACTGCCGCCGGGGCCGCGGAACTGCGACCAATCGGCGGGCTTTTCCTGAGCTGTGAGTCTTGGCCCAGCCATCATCACCCAGCCGATCAGAATCAAGTAATGCGGGACCGCGCGCCACTGTCGCATGAAAAACCTCCTAGGACTTATGTGGTTCAGGCTCC
>JAGPGT010000040.1 GCA_018055905.1 Phycisphaerae bacterium | reverse complement strand
GTTTGGGTTCGTCCAGGTCATGCAATCGCCTGTCCAGACGTACAACAGTGCGTCGGACTCAGAATTGCCGATTTGCTGTGAAATCGGATTATGCCGGATATACGGATCAAGGTCCCCGGTACGCCGGAGACAGAGTACGGAATCACGATCGGGTCGGGGATCCTGCCTTCCTTGTGGCAGCAGATCAAAAACGCCTTTGGCCAATACAATCGTTTCGTCGTCACCGACGAACGTGTCGTCGCGGCGGGTCACTTGGATGCTCTGCTCAGCGGACGCCCCGTCCCCTACTTTGCCATCAAGCCCGCAGGCGAGGTCTCCAAGACCATCGACACCGTGGTCGCAATCGTCGAAGCGATGGAAAAGGCCTATCTCGGCCGGGACACGGTCGTGATCGCCCTGGGCGGCGGGACCGTCGGCGACATCGCAGGCTTCGCGGCGGCGATCTTCAAACGCGGCGTCCCGGTCGTGCAGATCCCGACGACGACGCTGGCCCAGGCCGACTCCGCCATCGGCGGCAAGACCGGCGTCGATTCCAGCGTCAGCAAGAACGCCTTCGGCGCCTTCTGGCACCCCACGGCGGTCTACATCGACGTGGCCCTCGTCAAGACCCTCGACGACCGGCAGTACCGCGCGGGCCTCGTGGAATCGGTCAAGCACGGCCTGATCGCCGACGCAGGTTACTTCGAGTTCATCGAGACCCACCTCGACGAGATCCTCGCCCGAAGCCCGGACGTACTCGAGACTCTGGCCCGCTCCAACTGCCGAATCAAGGGCCGCGTCGTCGAGGAGGACCCGTTCGAAAAGAACAAACGCCGAATTCTCAACTACGGCCACACAATCGGCCACGCGGTCGAAGCCGCCAGCAACTACGAAATGCTCCACGGCGAAGCCGTCGCCGTCGGGATCCTCGCCGCCGGGCAGATCGAAGTCGAATTGGGGTTCTCCCAACCGGACCAACTCGACAGAATCCAAGCGGTCTTGGAGAAGCTCGGCGTCCCGACCCGAATCCCGGCGAATATGGCTCCTGAGCAGTTAACCGACCTCATGCGCCACGACAAAAAGGCGGTCGACCAGTGGCCCAAGTTCGTCCTCCTGGACCGGATCGGCCAAGTCCATTGTGACGCCGGTCAATACGCAGTCCCGGTCGGCCGGGAAGTCGTGAGTAATGTCTTGATGAAACTGCGATAGCGTTCAGAGAAACCGGGGCTCGAATCTCGATATTCGAAAACAACTCCCATGGGCAAATCCAGGCGACAGAAATGCTGTCACCTCCCGGATGAGCCATGTCGTGACTGTGAATGCGATTGCTCGAACATGCCGGCGACTCGTCGGTGTCGCGATTGCCTTACCGCCCGAACCGGCGACCAAATTCGTCCAGCCAGGTCTGGAACTCTCGGTGTATCCCTGAGGGGTCCAGAGCACCACGGTGGGAGAGGACTCTCCCGGTCGTATCCTCGATGAACAGAGATCCTCCGACGTCCGAGATGGCCCCGTACACCCATCGCTCGGTTGAGCCGACCACGAGGATCTGTGAACGCGCGGGCGGCAGCGATTCTCCCGACAGGTGGGAAGCGATGATCGGCCATAGATCCAGGTGAGATCGAAACGCCCCATCGACGCCCGTGCAGACCCCCTCGCCCACGATCAGAAGCGGAACGCGATAGTTCGCCGCATCCGAGGCATGCGCACGGTCCCCATGGTCCGATACGATCACCAAGAGGCTGCGAGAGGCAAGACCTCTCGCCTCCAGCCGATCGAGGAGGTCGTTGAGATATGCATCATAGTAGGTAAGCTGCGTCTGATTGGTTTTCGCACGCCATTGCGGAGTATGCCCGAACACCAATTCGTGCAATACGAAAGACCGCTGGCCGGCCGCAACGAATTCCTCGATCTTCGGGAGCCCGGCCCGATCCTCCGTTGCCGCCTCCATGCGACTCGAACCCAAAGACACCCATCCGTCGAGCGAAGACAGGTCGCCGCGGTGCATCACCCGGTCCCAGTCGTTGCGAGTCGGCACGAACGGTTGGTGGGCACAGGTACAGATGAACAAGGTACGAAAGCCCAGGCTCCGCAGCGAACGGGGCAGATTCCTCGCTCGGTTCACGGTTCTGTACAGCTTCTCGTCGGCGTAGGCGCGATACGGAACCTGAACGGACGTGAGCATTGCGATCAGGCTGGTGTAGGAATCCAGATTCGTCGCATGGTAGTGGCTGAAGTAGGTCGCATGACTTCTGACACGCGAGTAGAACCCGTCGGAGCGTGATAGGAATTCCTGCTCGAACGCATCGCTCGTCACACCTTCGAGAACGACCAACAGCACATGGTCTGCAAGCAAGTCCCCGTCGCGGATCTGCGGCATCGGCAGAGACTTGTCCCCTTCCGATCCCGCCGGTGGCCGGCGCAAGGTCGGAACCACCCGCGCGTCCAGAGCAAGTGAAGACCTCACTTGTTGCTGCACACTGTGGACGAAGGGATGCGGAGAAGGGAGAGCCAGAGCCGCCAGGACAATCCCAACAATCCCGGCGGACGCGGCCCCACGCATGCGAGGCAGGAACAGTCGCCGGACCGGCACCGCAAAGGACACGGCCCCCAAGCCTGCTGCGACGGCGACCGGCCAGAGCCGGCTCAGACCCAGATACTCCTTCAGAAGCACCCACGCACTTCCGCGATCGGCGGCAAAGAGGTTCACGGGAAAGGCAAGGTACTCCCGGAGAAGACGGGGATAACTCGCCAAACAAACGCCGATTGCGAACAGACTCGCCACCGAGAGATAGCCCCACACAGTCCGAGCGAGGCCATGAAGCAGACGACCGATTGTGCAGAACGCGACGTATCCACCTGTCAAGAGGCCCAGATCCTGCAGATAGGCAACGCCGTGAGGCATCCACAAACGAGGGTCTCGGGATTCCGCACATTGCAGCAAGTGCAGCAGCAGTTGCCAGGCGGAAAAGACCGCCCACAGCCGGAAGTGCGGGCAGCGAAGCGTTGGCGAAGATGCGTCATCGTTATACCATTTCATGGCCAGAGAATCCCCATCAAGATCACAATCCATGTACGTGCGAGTTCCACGTCCCAGGAAGCTCCATTACCGTGTCTGCCGGTAACCGAAACTAAGGTCCTGACCGGGGAGTCGGTCCCGGAAGGAGGTCCGCCAGGCTCATGTGATCGAGCACCGCTCGTTGTTCAGGCGTCAATCCCGGCTGCATCTCATACAGAGCATCTCGTATCAGGACCCACTGCTGCGTCTGCTGCAAGCGGCGGTTCTCTTCCAGATTGCGAGCCACGCGTCTTATCGCCTCTTCCACCGCCGGGATCTGGCCGGGTTCCAGGCGAAGACGCATCTGAATACGCCGGAACATGAGTTCCTGCAAAGCCGACGGACCCCGGCGCGCCATGACGGCCATGCGCCACCGCAGATGCATCTGACCGGCGAAGAAGCCGATGACTGTACCGGAAAACAACACGATAACCAGCGAAATTCGAATCTTCGTCCGAGCGTTCATCTCTATTCTCCCGCCTGCCATGCCCACGCCGACAGAGCGTCATTCTGTTCGATCTCCCAGGCAAGTTGCCCGTCGGAGGGCAGCATCCAGATGCCGGCGGCAGCCACGATCACGGCCGCAGCCGCCGTGGCCAGGGCCGTACGCCAAGCCGTGCGTGCCTCCACGCGGAACCGGATGACCTGCGGAGCGTCCCGCTCCGTGCGGATGGCCTGCATGACTTTCTCAGGCCACGAATCGGGCGGCGCCGGCGTTTGTTGCCGCTGGCGGGCTTCATCCAGCATACGCTCGACATCCGGCCCGGGGTATTCCCTTCTCTTCATGTGGTCCCCTTTGCTCGTAGGCTATCCTCCGGAGGACAGCCTCTCAATGATCTGGCGGAGCCTCTTTCGCACACGAAAGGCACGCACCTTGACCTTGGCTAATGACCAATCCAGTGTGGCGGCCACCTCCGGGAGGGCCAATCGGTCAAAGTAAATGCACTCGACAAGCAGCCGATCCTCAGGGCTCAGACACCCCAATGCGCGGGAGACAAGATCCTCGATCTCCTCCCTTCGGCAATCCTGTGAAAACGCATCCTGGGCTTGAGCGGCCGACACGGCCTCAAGCAGCGAGGATTGGTCGTCCGACAACGCCGCATCGCATATTTCACGATCCCTTTGCCGCCGGCGCCAATAGTCGCAACACCGTCTTCGGGCGAGCCGCAACAACCATCGGTCAAACGACTGCTCCGGTTCGTACAGGCCGAGCGACCGGAACGCACTGATAAACGCCTCCTGGGCCGTGGATTCCACCGCCTCTGCGGGGACGTGCCGGCCGACCACGGCGAATACCTGGCGGCTGTATCGACGCACAAGAACCTCGAAGGCATCCCGATCCCCATTCAGGACCCGTTGTACAACTCGAGCGTCGTCGTCCATTTCGCGTTTGTCCCCAAGAACCGAGGTTCCCCAAATGGCCAGGACAGCGATCTGCCCTCATATCTATCGCGTGGCGGCCGACGAAAGTTACAGAAAAACGTGGAAGCACGGGATTCGCCTGCCCGCTTCGGGCATGCATTGAGCCCTACGAAACAGGAACCCCTCCCGTTTGCCTGGAAGCCTTCGGCCTGTCAGAGCACCTAGGCACACCTCAACAACCGTGGTTCCGGCTTTTTTTCTTGCGTCCAGAACAACAAATAGTCATGATACGCCCTCGTAAGACGATGCGGAATCTACTCAAAAGATCCTTTGGGCGTCAAGCCCGGCTATTCTGGAGGTTTGGCCATGATCGGCAAGGCAATACGACTGGAACGAATCATCAACCGCAACTCGCAGCGGACGGTCATCATCCCCATGGACCACGGCGTCACCGTCGGGCCCATCGAGGGTCTGGCCGACATGCGAACCGCCATCAGCCACATGGTCAACGGCGGCGCCAACGCCATCCTGATGCACAAGGGCATGGTCCGCGCCGGCCACCGCGGCTCCGGCGGCGACGTCGGCTTGATCATCCATCTGTCGGCCGGGACGAGCCTGAGCCCCGATCCCAACGCCAAAGAGCTGGTTTGCACCGTCGAGGAAGCGATCAAGCTTGGGGCCGACGCGGTCTCGATCCACATCAACCTCGGCGCCGAGACCGACAAGGAGATGCTCCGACAGTTCGGCCTGGTCAGTGAACGCTGCGCCGAGTGGCAGATGCCTCTGGTGGCGATGGTCTACACCCGCGGACCCAAGATCAAAAACGAGTACGATGTAAACAATATCAGGCTGGCCGCGCGCGTCGGGGCCGAGCTCGGCGCCGACATCGTGAAAGTGAGCTACACCGGCAGCGCGGAGTCCTTCCGCCAGGTCGTCGAAGGCTGCCCGATCCCGGTGGTCATCGCCGGCGGACCCAAGATGGGCAGCGACGAGGAAATCTTCCGGATGGTCGAAGGCGCCCTGGCGGCAGGTGCGGCGGGCCTGTCCATCGGCCGCAATGCTTGGCAGCACGCCAAACCCGACAAGATGGTCCGGGCCCTGAGCCGGATGGTCCACGAGAACGCCGGCGTCCAGGACGCTATCGAGACACTCAAAGGCTGAAACCGCAGATTTCTTCTCCCCGCCCGTCGCACAAATCAATCAGGGGAAAAGGCTTTGCAGTGATCATCACACAAATCCCCGTCTCTTTTGGCCTCGGGGAAGAGAGCTTCGTCTTTCGAGACGTTCTTCGCAGCTTTTAGCCAAAACAAAGAGGAACCTTCGGAATCAGGCCGGATCCGCGCGGGGGACAGGGAAAAACCAGGGTGAAAGAGGGGATTCGAACCCCCGACCCTCAGAACCACAATCTGATGCTCTAACCAAACTGAGCTACTTTCACCGCCAATCAGCCGCAGCGTCGGCTGAAAGAACAAGGTGCGCCGCCACAAAAGACGGCGCACCTTGTTATATTACCGAACCGCCGGAGCGGATGTCAACAAGTGTTTTTTTCACTTGCTGACCGCCGCCTGGGCAGCCGCCAGCCGAGCGATCGGAACACGGAACGGAGAGCAACTCACGTAATCCAAGCCGACTTTGTGGCAGAAGGCCACGGAAGCGGGTTCTCCGCCCTGCTCGCCACAGATGCCGATCTCCAGGGCCTTGTTGGCCTTGCGGCCACGTTCGACGCTGAACTTGATCAGCTCGCCGACGCCGGTCTGGTCGATGGTCTGGAACGGATCGTTCGCCAGGATTCCCTTGTTGAGGTAATCGGGCAGGAACCCGCCGATGTCGTCGCGGCTGAAGCCGAAGGTCATCTGGGTCAGATCGTTGGTACCGAAGCTGAAGAACTCGGCGACTTCGGCGATCTGGCCGGAGAGCAGCGCGGCCCGAGGGATCTCGATCATGGTACCGATCATGTGCTTCATTTTCTTGAGACCGAACTTGGCCAGCGTCTCCTTGTAGGCCTTCGTGATGACTTCCTTCTGCTGCTTGATCTCGTTGGCATCGCAGACGACAGGGATCATCAGCTCAGGATAAGGCTTCTTGCCTTCCTTAATGAGCTCGGCGGCCGCTTCGAAGAGGGCTCGGGCCTGCATTTCGGTGACCTCGGGATATGTGATGCCCAAGCGAACGCCGCGATGGCCCATCATCGGGTTGCTCTCGTGGAGGGCATCGGCCCGCTTGGTGAAGTCTTCCATACTGATGTTCAGTGCCTGTGCCAAGGCCCGTTGTTTCTCGGGGTCCTGCGGCACGAACTCATGCAGAGGCGGATCCAGCAGGCGAACGACAACCGGCAGACCGTCCATCACCTCCAATGTGCCCTTGATGTCGCGTTTGACGTAGGGGAACAACTCATCGACGGCTTTCTTGCGCTCCTCGGCGGTCTTGGACATGATCATCTTGCGGAGGATGAAGAGGGGCTCATCGCTGCCCTTGCCGTAGAACATGTGCTCGGTGCGGAACAGACCGATGCCCTGAGCGCCGAAGGCGCGGGCCTTGGCGGCGTCGGCGGGCGATTCGGCATTGGTCCGGACGCCGAGTCGTTTTACGGAGTCGCAGATCTTGAGGAAGTCCATGAGGATCTTGTTCTCCTCGCCGGCATCCATCATCGGCAACTGGCCTGCGTAAACGGCGCCTTTGGTTCCGTTGAGGGTGATCCAGTCGCCCTCACGGAAGGTCTGGCCGCCGACGGTGAATTCCTTGTTGGCCAAGTCGACGTGCAAGGCGCCGCAACCGACGATACAGCACTTGCCCCAGCCGCGGGCGACGAGGGCCGCATGGCTGGTCATGCCCCCGCGGGCCGTCAGGATGGCCTGAGCCGCTCGCATGCCTTCAACGTCCTCGGGATTGGTCTCTTCGCGGACCAGAATGACTTTCTTGCCCGATTTGGCCCAGTTGACCGCATCGACTGCGGTGAAGACGACCTGGCCGGTCGCGCCGCCGGGACCGGCGGGAAGCCCCTTGGCCAGAACCTTCTGATCCTTTTCGACCTTCGGGTCAATAATGGGGTGCAGCAGCTCGTCGAGCTGGGCAGGGGTCACTCGCATGACCGCCTCTTCCTTCTTGATGAGCTTTTCTTTGACCATTTCGACGGCCATGCGGACAGCGGCGGGGCCATTGCGTTTTCCGACGCGGCACTGGAGCATCCAGAGACGGCCCTTCTCGATCGTGAACTCGATATCCTGCATGTCGCGATAGTGTTTTTCGAGCTTTTTCTGGATGGCATCGAGTTCCTTGTAGACCTTCGGCATTGCGGTTTCCAGCGATGCCAAGTTCTTGTTCTGCTCGCTCTTGGTGGCTTCGTTGAGCGGATTGGGAGTCCGGATGCCGGCCACCACATCCTCGCCCTGGGCGTTGACCAACCACTCGCCGTAGAAGTGGGCGTCGCCGGTGGCGGGATTACGACTGAAGGCCACACCGGTGGCGGAGTCTTCGCCCATGTTGCCGAAGACCATCGACTGAACGTTCACCGCGGTGCCCCACTCGTCGGGGATGTTCTCGATCCGACGATAGGCGACGGCGCGCTTGCCGTTCCAGGAAGCGAACACCGCATCGATGCCGCCCCAGAGCTGGGCCTGGGGATCGTCGGGGAAATCCTTGCCGAGCACATCCTTGACTTTGGCCTTGAACTGGTCGCAGAGCTCCTTGAGATCGGCGGCGGTCAGCTCGGTGTCGAGCGTCACGCCGCGGGCCTTCTTCATGGCGTCCATCAGGTGCTCGAGCTGGCGACGAATGCCCATGTCGTCCTTGGGCTCAATCCCCGCGGCCTTCTCCATCACCACATCGGAGTACATCATGATCAACCGACGGTACGCGTCGTACACGAACCGTTCGTTGCCGCCGGTCACCTCGATCATGCCCGGGATTGTCTTGCTGGTCAGGCCGACGTTCAAAACGGTTTCCATCATGCCCGGCATCGACTTGCGGGCGCCCGACCGAACCGACATCAGCAGCGGGTTCTTCGGGTCGCCGAACTTCTTGCCCATGACTTTCTCGACCTTGGCCATCGCCTTGGCCACTTCCTCCTTGAGGCCCTGGGGATACTTCTTCTTGTTCTGATAGTAGTACACGCATACGTCGGTGGTGATCGTGAAGCCCGGAGGAACCGGCACGCCCAAGCTGGCCATTTCCGCCAGATTGGCGCCTTTGCCGCCCAGGAGATTCTTCATCCCCGCGTTGCCCTCACCCTTGCCGCCCCCGAAAAAGTACACCATTTTCTTTGCCATTCCTACCGTCTCCTTTATTCAATTTCCATCCGACTTTGCCGCCTCCGGTCGTCCTGTCAATCCCGACGAAGGCGGAAGTACGGGCCCCCCCGACGCGACCTACCGCATCCGAGAACCCTGTTACTTGTCCATCACGCACTGCCTGTGAAAAATCCGCCGGCCCCTCACGCTGCACATTCCAGGGCCGACGAAGCTGGGGCAAATAAAGATCGTGAGTATATAAACCCTCCGCCCCGCCTGTCAATCCGCAAATATCGCGATTTTCAGCGTTATTGCCCTTCCCGTCGTTCCGAAAAAACCGCCCGGGACCCGCCAGCCAGACAACTCCGCAAAACCAAAACATTTGGATTCGCAACAACCTAACGCGGCCAGGCCCAGCGGTGGGTCGGGATGGTTGCCCCTCTTGGTCGGAGATTCGGGCGGACAACTACAGGCACGCGATCTTGAGGTTTTTGGCCGCGGCCACCTCGTCCGGTCGGGAGATCGGAGCGTTGACGGGGGCTGCCTTGAGCTTCTCCGGACTCTTTTCCGCCAACTCGGCGATCTCGATCATCGCGTCGATGAAGGCGTCGAGCGTTTCTTTGCTCTCGGTCTCCGTCGGCTCGATCATCATGGCTTCTTTTACGATCGTCGGAAAATAAACCGTCGGCGGGTGGAAGCCTCTGTCGATCAGGGCCTTGGCGATGTCGATCGCGTGGATGCCGTTGGCGGCCATCTTGTCGGTCGTCGAGAAGACGCACTCGTGCTTGCAGACGCGATCGACCGCGGGTTTGTAGTGATTTCGCAGTCTGACGCGGACGTAATTCGCGTTCAGGACCGCCGTCTCCGCGACATGACGAAGTCCTTCGCCTCCCAGCATCAGCGCATAAACATAGGCCCGCAGAACGATGCCGAAGTTGCCGTAGAACGGGGCAATGTAGCCGATAGACTTCGGCCGATTGTATTCCAGAGCGTACGTGCCGTCGTCGCGTTTGACCACGATCGAGATCGGCAGGTACGGCAGGAGCTTCTCCTTCACCCCGACCGGTCCGGCGCCGGGACCGCCGCCGCCGTGGGGGGTCGCGAAGGTCTTGTGCAGGTTCAGGTGCACGATGTCGAAGCCGAAATCGCCCGGCCGGGCCTTGCCCACGATGGCGTTGAGGTTCGCGCCGTCGTAGTAGGCCAACCCGTCCACGCTGTGGATCAGGTCGGTGATCTCGTGGATTCGCGAGTTGAACAATCCCAGCGTGTTGGGGCTCGTCAGCATGATGCCTGCGACCTGGTCGTTCAGCTCCCGCTTGAGGGCATTCATGTCCATGACGCCCTGATCGGTGCTCGGGATCGTGACGACACGATAACCCGCAATCGCGGCGCTGGCGGGGTTCGTGCCATGGGCACTGTCGGGGGCGAGTACAACGCTCTTCTTGTTGCCCTTGTCGCGATGGTAGGCGGCCATGATCATCATGCCGGTCAACTCACCGTGCGCGCCGGCCAAGGGCTGCATGGTGAAGCCTGCCATGCCGGTGACTTCGC
Source organism: Phycisphaerae bacterium (assembly GCA_018055905.1). Lineage (GTDB taxonomy): Bacteria > Planctomycetota > Phycisphaerae > Sedimentisphaerales > Anaerobacaceae > PLanc-01. The sequence continues at coordinate 12,679 of JAGPGT010000040.1, read as the reverse complement.
GGAGCAGTAGGTCCATTTCGTACAGGATCGCCAGGGCGCCCTGGGTGAGCATGCCCCCCCGCCGGAGTTGGGGCAGCAGCGGGTGCAGATGCGCGAAGCCCGGATACGCCGCGATCCGCTCACACACCTTGGGATTGTACTTCATCGTGCACGAGCCCAACGGATAGAAGTTCGTATCGACGCCGTAGTTGCGCCGGGACAACTCCGTGAAATGACGAATCACGTCCATCTCGCTCAATTCGGGCATCTCCGCGGGTTTCTCGCGCAACAGGCTCCCGCGGATATGAATCGTTCCAGGCACATCACTCGGACCCGGCAAAACCCCCGTCCGGCCGGGCACGCTTTTTTCAAACACCAGCTTCATAGTACACTCTCCAGCGCCTCGGCCAACATGCCGATTTGCTGCTTCGTTCGCTTCTCCGTGACGCAGATCAGCAGCGAGTTTTCCATTCCTTTGTAGTAGCGACTCAACGGAAACCCCGCGGCAAACCCCTTCTCGATCAGCCTGGCGACCACATCGGCCGCTTCGCAGGGCAGGTCCAATACGAACTCGTTGAAGAACCACTTGGCCTTGAAGTGCGGCTGGACACCGGGGATCTGGGTCAGTCGCTGATAGGCGTAGCTGGCCTTGTCCGCGCACCGCTGGGCGGTCTCCTTGAGACCTTGCTTGCCCAGCAACGACAGGTACACCAGCGCCGTCAAGGCACAGAGGGCTTCGTTCGAGCAGATGTTCGACGTGGCCTTCTCCCGACGAATGTGCTGCTCGCGGGCCTGGAGGGTTAGGACAAACGCCCGGTCGCCCTTGCGGTCGACCGTTTCGCCGACGATCCGGCCGGGCATCTTTCGCACATACTCCTTGCGCGAGGCCATGAAGCCCAGGTACGGCCCGCCGAAGGACATCGGGATGCCGAGGCTCTGGCCCTCGCCTGTGACGATGTCCGCACCCATGGCGCCGGGTGTCTTGAGGATACCCAGCGAGATCGGGTAGCACGACACGACCAGCAGAGCTCCCTTTTCGTGGGCCGCCTGAGCGATGTCCGTGAGGTCGTCGATGCAGCCGAAGAAGTTGGGGTTCTGGACGATGACCGCGCCGGTCTTGTCGTCGAGCTTGTCGAAAATCTGCGCCCGATTCGCCAGCCCGTCCTCGCAGTGAGTCTCTTCGAGCTCGATCTGGAGGTTCCGTGTATACGAGTGCAGCATGACCCGATAGATCGGATTGACGCTGTCGTCCACGATCACCTTGTTACGGTCGGTGATCCGCAACGCCATCATCATCGCCTCGTAGAGGGCGGTACCGCCGTCGTAGAGAGAGGCGTTGGAGACCTCCAGTTCGGTCAGCCGGCAGATGGCCGACTGGAACTCATAGATGGCCTGGAGCGTGCCCTGCGAAATCTCGGGCTGGTACGGCGTATACGCGGTATAGAACTCGCTTCGCGAGATGATCGAGTAAACCGCCGACGGGATGAAATGATCGTAGAACCCGCCGCCCAAAAAGAGCGTCAGGTCGATCGAGTTCTTGCCCGCCAGATCGGCCAGGCGCTCGCGGACTTCCTGCTCGCTGAGCCCCTTGGGCAGCTTGAGCGACCTGGCCATCAACTCCGGCGGAACGTCGCCGAAGAGATCGTCCATCGAAAGGCCGATCGTCGCAAGCATCTCCTTGCGCTGCTCGGCTGTGTGGGGGATGAATTCCATGGGAACATCTTCCTCGTTGCAGGCACCTCGTGAAGCGTAAAACATGAACGAAAGGCGAACCCCAACGTTTCACGAGGCCCGTTTCACGCTTCACAGCGTCTTTAAGTATTCTTCGTACTTCTTGGCATCCATCAAGCTGTCGAGAGACTTCGTGTCGGTGATTTTAACCTTGCAGAGCCAACCTTCGCCGTAACAATCCTTGTTGACCAGTTCCGGTTGCGTCTCCAACTCGGTGTTGACCTCCGTCACCCTGCCTGCGACGGGGCAAAACACGTCGCTGGCGGCCTTGGAGCTCTCGACCACCGCAAATTCCTTGTGCGCGCCGAACTCTTTGCCCACCTTGGGCAACTCGACGAACACCACCTCGCCCAACTGTTCCTGGGCGTAATCCGTAATGCCTACGGTGGCCGTGTCGCCCTCGACTCTCGCCCACTCGTGATCCTTTGTGTACAGCAAACCCTGTGCAACCGCCATAGTTTCTCCTCACAATCACGGGCAGAATGCCCGTGCTGCTAGAACTTTGCGAATCTACTCGCCACGGTCCCGCCGAGATCCGAATCTACCTTCTGCCCCTTCTTCACAACCTCCAACCGGCCCTGCTCGGCCTGGCTGGCGCTGCGAGCCAAGTAGTAAACCCCCAGGCGCTTACCCTCGACTGCGGCTTTGCGGTCGAGGTAGGCCAGGGCAATCTGCTTCTCTTCGACCTTGGCAGCGCTGAGCACCCAGCCGACGCATTCGCCCTTTTCGTCGAGCAATGCGTCGTCCTGACGGATGGGCCGAACCCCCCTGGCGGCGGACAACTCGATCCTCGCGACTTCCATATCATAGGTCGCGGCCACCCGCTGCATCGCGGCCTGGCCGATGAAGAACTCTTTGTCCAGCTTGACCGCCCAGCCATAACCGGCCTCGAATGGCGAGATCTTGAACTTGCCGTCGAGCTCGTGACCGTAGAGCGGAAGGCCCGCTTCGATCCGCAGGCTGTCGCGAGAGCCCAGGCCGCAAGGCAGAACACCCAGCGGCTTTCCTGCTTCGAGAATCAGGTTCCACAGACGAGGGGCCTCCTTTGGATCGACGAACAACTCGACGCCGACATTCGAGCCGGTGTACCCCGTCCGGCAGATCAGGCAGTCAATCCCGCCGACCTTTTCCTCGACGAACGCGAAGCTCTTGAGCTCACAGATCCGTTTGGCAGCCGACGGGTCAGTCAGCTTGCCCAACGTGTCGAAGGACGCCGGCCCTTGTAGAGCCAAGTCCGCCCGCCGGTCCGAGGGTCGGTTCGGGTCCCGCATGTCCTGGATCGACGCTTTCAACTTGGGCAACTTGGCCGCCCAAAGAGAGGACTCGGTGTCGACGACCGCCCGGCCCTCCTGCAGCTCGTGCAGATAGAAACGGATCTTGGCCTCGTTGGCCGCATTGACCACGACCATGAAGCGGGTCTCGCCCCGGCGGTAGACGATGATGTCGTCCAGCACGTTGCCTGCGGCGTCGAGGACATAGCCATACCGGGCCCGACCGAGCTTGAGGTCCTCAACCCTGTTGGTGCTCACAACATCGAGAAACAAACCTGCGTCTGGGCCGCAGACCTCCAAGACGCCCATGTGCGTACAATCAAAAAGCCCGGCGTTCTGTCGAACCGCCCGATGCTCCTGGGCGATCGACGAGTACCACAAGGGCATCAGATAGCCCGCAAAGGCCGTAATGTGCGACTTGCTCGTCAACTTGACGTGCTCGTCGTACAACACGCTCGGCACCGACTCTCCGGCTCGTTGTTCAAAGACAAACTGCCCTGGGGATGTACTTCCCTGCACGGCAACACTCCTTCAACTCGAGGCATGAAAACAGTCAGCATAGACAAAATCGCCCGCTCGTCAAGCCTTCCTCTCCGCAATTTTGGCAGGCGACAGTCGCCAAATAGCACAATCTTGCTACGCCCACCAAAACATTTGGCCCAGAAACGAGTGCCCCGCAAGTGTGACTGATGCTGGCTCATCCGGTCCTTCCTTCCCCAAGCAGGTCGGATAGCCGCCTCGCAGAAGTCCAGGAAGACCTCAAGAAAGGCCACAGGACGGCCCGCCGAAGCGGGCTCGTCCTGTTTCGATTGCCCAACGTATATCAGATCGACGGTCCCCTGGGGAGATCGGCGTATCTGTCAGCTCGGTTCGCTCAGTTGCCCAGATCCGCCGAATAGACCACCAGGCGGGGACGAGCATCCGGCGTGGTCGAGCCGGTCGCATGGATCTGCCAGCCGTCGGCGGTGCCGTTGGCCTGGATGGCGACGCCGTAGTCGGGGGCGCCGGTGCGGACGGCCTCAAGATAGGCGGTCACGTCGAACCAGACCTCCGCCCCACGAATGAAACCCCTGGGCGCAGAAAGAGCGGGACTGATGTCCCCATCGTCGACCTGCAGTCCGTTGACCGCCCCGAACGAGGAGTGCAACGACGTGGTGTCCCACGGACGGAGCATCGCGTGGGCGGAATAGGAGCCGGAGGTGCGAGCGTCCTTGCTGATGTCTCCCGTGGTGATCACGACCCACGCCTTCGCCACCGGCATCTCCAGCGGGGCCTGATTGGGGTCCGCGCCGAACACGTCGGCGAACTTCAGCAAGGCCAGATCGTCGGGGGAGCTGGTGTTGCCGGCCAGATCGGAGAACTGCACGCCGTCGAGGAAAGTCTGGTTGAGCGTCGCGCCGTCTTCGGTTCTCTCGGGGTTGAGAAGATCGCCTGTATCCTCAATCAAGGCGTTCGTTCCGCTGCGAACGACGGCCATGGTCGTGCCGAGGTAGTCGCGCGCGCCGTCCTGAAAGACGCTCCTCTTGACCGGAACGGTCGTGTAGGAGACTCTCAGCATGGGACGTGTATTGACCAGGGGAGAGCCCGTCGTGCAGATCGACCACCCGTCGCTGGTGCTCGCTTGCACGTTGATCGAGTCGCTCAGGCCCGCCTGGATGACGAATCCGCAGTTCGCGGCTCCATCCGCCCAGGATTGCACGATCGAGGTGACATCGGCCCCGTCCGTGGCGCCCTGAGCCTGGGCGCCGAAGCCGCCGACGGGCCGGGTCGCCGAGCCGTCCTGCCACCAGGGACCCCGGCTCACCATATCCGTCGTCGAGTGGAAGTCCGCGAAATACGAGGTCGTCGAATCGAACGGATTGAGCAACCCCGCCACGCCCCAGGGACCGCCCGTTTGAGCGTTGCTCACGATGGAGGTGGTTATGACCAATTCCGCCTTCAGAACGGTCGCTCCCAACGGGATCAGATTCGGATCGTTTCCGAAGATGTCGTCGAACCGCACCAGTCCCTGTGCGTCGGGCGACGTTCGATCCGGCAGGAAACCGTCCAGGAAGTAGCTCGTGACGGTGATCCCGTCGGTGTGATCGCCGTCCCGTTCGCCGATCCGCCGGTCGAACGTGCCATTGTACCCGTTGACGCCATTCTGGAAACTGACGGTCGCTATTTCGGCGGCCGCGAGTCCCACACAGGCCAGACAAAGGCCGCCGGCCACGGCGACGCGACGACACAGGTTCTTCAGTTCCGAACACAACATAGACACCTCCATCTCATACGACTCCTGACAACAATATGGATCAACACGACAGGGACATTCGACGATTCCATCCGGCCTTTCCGCGAGCGTCCCATGGTCGGGATGGTAACGAGGGGACATTAGGAAACGATTACACCACCGATAGAATCATGTTTACCCGCAGAAGACGCGAAATTTAACGAAGATTTAATCGAGCTCGAATACGCCGGCGAGGTCGCCTTTGTATAGTCATGACGCTTGCGTGGAGCGATGCGGATTCGGGCCGTCTGCACGAAGCGTCGAATCTTACTGCGTCGGAACTCTTGTCTTGGGTGTGAATCGGATGGTTGATATGGCTGCTGGAAACAACGGAAAGAACGGATTCACTCTGGTCGAACTGCTCGTCGTCGTCGCAACGATCGCGGTGCTGATGGGCATCCTGATGCCCGCGCTGGGCAAGGCCAGGAAGGCGGCGCAGCGAGTGGCCTGCGCGGCGCATCAGAGAGGCTTCGGCCTGGCCTTTCAGACCTATCTGCAGGACAACGACTACTGGTCTCACTGGGGGCCCAACCGCGGGTTCTGGTACATCCAGGACCCGCGCAAACCGAACGCCGCCAAGACCATGGCCGACAAGAACGACACCAACGCCTATTGGGGAATCGCGTACTACCCCTACGCCCAGGACATGGACCTGTTCCACTGCCCCAGCTCGCGCTATCAGCTCCAGACGTGGAATTCCCAGTCGGACGTGGAGCTCTATCGCTGGGCCCACTTCGGCCTCAACGGTTTCGTCGCCAACCGCAAGGTCTCGAAGATCAAACAGCCCGGCGAGATGATCGTGATCCAGGACCACTTCGAGCAGAAACTGGACAACAACGGCGACATGCTGCACATCCGCCCGGGCGAGTTCTGCAATCTGCCCCAGTGGCGACATCACAGCCAGTTCCCCGACGCGCTGATCGAGATCTTCCGGCATAGCCGGACCTCCAATGCGATGGAGACGACCTCCCCATGGGACCCGCAGGGCACGGGCCTGTCCAACACGCTCTGGCTCGACGGCCACGTCGAGCCGATCCGCCAGACGCACGGCCAAGACGTTCCCGCCCGCTGGTACACCGGCGGCGCCGGCGACGGCGGCCAAAGCTGCTGGGTCGGCAACACCGAAAAAGAGGCTCTGCGGCTTCGGTATTGAACGCCCCCAAGCAGAACGATGTCACTCATTCACCACAATCCGACCGCAACCGTCCCGACGCTTGCCCTCGCCATGAGCCTGCTGTATGCGCCAATCAGATGCTTTTTGATTCTCTTGGTCGTGGAGGTTTGGACATGCAGCGACGTTCGATGTCATGGGTTCCCACGGTGATGCGTGTTGGTTCAGCGGGAATTGGACAGGTCCCATGGTCGGCCCAGTAACTCGATTGGTGGGCTGACGAGAGTATCATCGACTCGTTGGCGGGGTTTGTCAAGTCCGTTATCCTTTGGCGTTGAGAGCGATTTCGGCTCTCGCCGGTTCGGGTGCGGTTTTTCCGGGCCATCGGTCGATTGGGTTCGAGCGATCGACGAGTACCACAAGGGCATCAGATAGCCCGCAAAGGCCGTAATGTGCGACTTGCTCGTCAACTTGACGTGCTCGTCGTACAACACGCTCGGCACCGACTCTCCGGCTCGTTGTTCAAAGACAAACTGCCCTGGGGATGTACTTCCCTGCACGGCAACACTCCTTCAAATCGAGGCATGAAAAAGTTGAGCATAGACAAAATCACTCGCTCGTCAAGCCTGTGTTTGCGCAATTCTGGCAAACGACCGCCGGGAGCTCGGCCGACACACAACAGGATGGATACCCGAATCGTCCCTCGAATCAATTAGTGCCACCCGTCTGAGGTACCTATCCCTCCGAGGCTTTCCCCTAGCCATTTCCCAGCCCTTCACCCTTGGATCACCTCCAGTTTCTCCGGACGCAGACGCTCAAGCTCGGGGATCTGGTTCTTGCCCATCCGCACTTCAATGATCGCGACACCGTCGTCGTACTGCTCGCGGAGGAGCTGACCATAGGTACGCAGAAAACTCTGTATTTTTCCGTTGCCCTGGGACGTCGTGATCCGCAGGACGATCTCGCGCCCCCGGTAATGCTCGATGACCTTGCGGGCCAGTTCACCCAGGCCCAGACCGGTCCTGGCCGAGATCGTCACGGCCTCGGGATACATCGTCTGGAGTGTCTCCAGCGGGCCGGCATCGGTGATCGCGTCGGCCTTGTTGAACGCCAGTACGATGGGTTTTTCGCTACAACCGATCTCCGCCAGCACGCCGTTGACCGATTCGATCTGCGAGAGCACCTCTGGATTCGACACGTCGATCACATGCAGCAGAAGATCCGCGAACACCGCCTCTTCGAGCGTGGCCTTGAAGGACGCAACGAGCTGGTGAGGCAGGTTCCGCACGAAGCCCACAGTGTCGCTCAGTAGCACCTCGACGCCCCGCGAGGGGGTCCACTTGCGAGTCTTGGTGTCCAGAGTCGCGAAGAGCCGATCCTCGACAAACGTCCCGGCGTCGGTCAGCGCGTTGAGCAGCGTGCTCTTGCCGGCGTTGGTGTAACCGACGATGCAGACTTGAAAGAAATCCTTGCGCCCCTTGATCTCGCGGAGCTTGCGGCGGTCGAGGCTTTCGAGCTCGCGCCGCAGCTCGGTGATCCGTCTGCTGACGATTCGTCGGTCGATCTCCAACTGCTGCTCGCCGGGTCCTCGAACGCCGATGGCGCCGACTGCCCCGGCCCCCCCCCCGCCGGCGGCGCCGGTCACGGTGTCCAGGTGCGACCACATGCGCGTCAGCCTCGGATAGGTGTACTGCAGCTGCGCCAATTCCACTTGCAATTTCGCCTGCTGGGTCTGCGCCCGAGTGGCGAAGATATCGAGGATCAACTCGCTGCGATCCACCACCTTGGTCTGGGTGAGCGTCTCCAATTCGCGGATCTGCCCCGGCGAGAGATCGTTGTCGAAAATGATCACATTGGCGTTGAACCGCTTGACCCGCCCGGCCAGCAGGTCGACTTTGCCCCTGCCGATGTAGGTGGAAGGGTTGATCGTACGAATCTTCTGCTTGAACCGGTCGACGACGACCGCCCCGGCGCTCTCGGCCAGCGCGGTCAGCTCGGCCAGATTGTCGTATACGCCGTGATTGGGCAGCAGCGCAGCCACCAGGATGGCCCGCTCCTTTTTCACTCTGAGCGTCTCTCGAAGCTTCTCCAACTATTCTTGAACCTCCCAAACGACAGCCACCATAACTCATCAACCCCATCCGAACAGCCGACAAGGCCTGGAGGGGAACCGTTCGATGACGGCCCACAAAAGAAGAATACCCCTTCGGACGCAGATTTCACGAAAAATATCATAGAGCGATTTTAGGACTTGAAATCGAACCGACAGCTCGCTAAGCTGTAGGTTTTCCGCTCTGCAACCTGTATTGTTATGTCTTGCAGTCGCAAGTGTTTCGGATCGAGTCAGGGTTTTTAAGGAGTACACATGCTCAAAGTGAAGATGCGATCAGGCGAGTCCGTGCAGCAGATGATCCGGCGTTTCAAAAAGCTCTGTGAAAAAGAGGGCTTGATTCGCGACATGAAACGGACCGCTTACTATGAAAAGCCCTCCGAGAGGGAGCGTCGACGCATGCGGAAGGCCCAGCGGATCATCCGGCACTGAGCCGCCGAACCCCGTCTGGATCATAACTCCCGCACAAGAAAGCACTTGCAACGAACGCTTTCTTGTTTTGTCGCATTTCGCAGACTGCATCGTAACACCGTTCAAGCAGGACCGGCCGGTGAGATTTTGACCATCCCGGCGGGAAACCTGGAATGAATCCGAAGCACGAGTTTCAGAATACCAAAGGCCGCTGTCGCCCAATCGACCGTGGCCTTTTTTCGTCCTGACCCTTCGTCCTGAATCTGGCCTCCAAGAACACCATAACTACTGAATTAAAAAGGATTTGTCGTCCTGAGGCCAAACCGAAGGACTTGGGCACCGGCTTGGAGGTTTCTCTCGGTCCCAGGCCAGATCCTTCACTTCGTTCTGGATGACAAGAAACCGAATTTTACGCCGTCCTGCCTCACTGGGCGAAGAACGTCGTCGCAGATTGGGCTGGGGCATTGAAAACAATCATGTCGTTCTCCAGCGTGGCCCTGCCCACCTGCTCATAGCGGTCCTTCTCGTCGGTGGTCCGGAAGACCTCGAAGGAGTCGCTGCCGGCCCCTGCGACCTTGACCGCGACCTTCTTGTCCCTACCAAGATTGGCCACGACGAAGGCATCGGGATGCCGCGTTCCGTTGCGGGAAAAACCGATCACCGCGACCTCCGAATCCATGGCAAACGCCTTGGCCACCGCCATGCCCGGCTGACCGGCCCGCGTGAGCTGCTTGAAGTAATAATAGCCCCGCAAGACCTCATAGGAGCCGTCCTCTTTGACGCGGAAGGCGGTGCCGGGGTTCGGGTCGCCACCGACCCACTTGGCGGGCCGCTGGATGCAGGCCCAGGGGATGATCCCGTTGACTTTGGCGGTATAGATGTTGCCGTGCATCTCCTTGACGTTGGCCGCGTCCATTTTACTCCAGCTCGTGGACGTCACCCAGGCGTGCAGCTCGGGCCGCTTCTGGCGGAGGATGTCCGTGCCCAGGCTGCGATGTTCGCCGAACCAGCGGCCGTACGTGCCGCCGTAGAAACCGTGGGAGGTGATCAGGCCCAGGCTCGCCAGGGCACCGGGGTCGTCTGCGATCGCGTCCGCGTAACCCCAGGCACTGAAGCGGTACCAGTTCGTACACTCGCAGGCGTGACGCCGACGTCGGTCAGGCCCGCCTTGTCGAGCATCGGCCTCACGATGCGAAGAAACTCCGCCACCTGCTCCGGAGGCCAGAACAGATTGTAGTCGTGACCGGTGCCGATATTGCCACTGGTACCGTCGGCGGGCCATCGCATCCAGTCCTCGCCTTCGTTGTGCAGCGAAAGGTATCGCACGGGCAGCCCCTCCTCCTCGCGGAGGTAGCGGACCCAGTCCACCATGTACCGGGCCAGGTCGTACTTGCGAGCGGGGTCGAGATCGCGACCGCGCATGAACTTCTGCTTTGTCGCCCAGGCAGGCGGGCCATAGAGCGTCGTGATGATCGTCAGGTCCTGTCCCCGGCTGCGAGTTCGCTTGAGCCCTTCTCGCACGAAGTACCGCATCCAACGAGTGGTGGTCTCGTGATCGAACGGCCCGCCGGGCTGGGCCTGATGAAACGGATCGAGGAACATCTTGACCAGCGCGGGTCTGAGGCCGTCGTCGCCGAAGATCATCTCGACGATCTGCTGACGCTGGTCCTCGGTCAGCAGACTGAACCCGCCATATTCCTGCGGGTCTGACTTGTAGTCGATGGATTGGGCGACCTCGACGTAGTTGACGCCGAACCCATCCCAGACCCGAACGTGCTTGGCGAAGTCCACCTCCGCCCGCACCGCGGTGAAATCCTGCGCCTGCGCGAACGCGTTGCACGCGAGCGCCGCCGAGAGGCCCATCACAACCCATAGGAAACGATCTGACGTCTTCATTTCATCCTCCTTACAACCGATACCCGCCCACCATCCCCACGCGAGGCTCCAATCTCCACTTTTTCCGTTGTTCCGGTGTCGCCGGGTGGGTAAATGTAGATTATGATGTACGCATGAAGGATGATCCACTATGAAAACCACACGCCGTGCATTTCTGACGACCACCCTCGGAACGGGCCTTTCCGCCTCCGGCCGCCTGACGGCCGCGGAACGCTCCGGGCCGGACAAGGCCGCACTCGATCGGATTCTGGCCGAGCCCGTCCTGCGGCGCGAGTTGTTCAAGTCCCCAGTGAAAATCGAGAACTTGGAATTGCTGCGGAACGGAGCCAAGTTCCTGATTCGCGCTCGCTCTGTGGACGGGGCCGAGAGCGTCACGGTTCCCAACAATTCCCGCCTGCTCGAGGTGTATCCGATGTACCTCAAGCGGGTCGCGCCCTTCTTCATCGGCAAGGACGCACGCGACCTCGAATCGCTGCTTGCGGAACTCTACCGCGACCAGAGCAACTACAAATTCCAGGGCCTGGCGTTCTGGGTCTGTGTCGCGACGGTGGAAATGGCGCTGCTGGACCTCATGGGACAGATCGCCGGCGCGCCCATCGGCGAATTGCTGGGCACGGTCCGCCGCAGGGACATCGGCGTCTACCGCGCCAGCGGCAACCGGGGCAATACGCCCGAAGCAGAGATCGAGTACCTCAAGCGGATCGTGGCCGAGACCGGCGCCAAAGCCGTCAAGTTCCGCCTGGGCGGACGGATGAGCAAGAACGCCGATTCGCTCCCCGGTCGCAGCGAGTCGCTGATTCCGCTCGTGCGAAAGACCTTCGGAGACGCCATGACGCTTTACGCGGACTCGAACAGTTCGTACGACGTGCCCAACGCCATCCGCATCGGCCGATTGATGGAAGAGCACCAGTACGCGATGTTCGAGGAGCCCTGCGAATTTGACGACCTGTGGGCGACGAAGGAGGTCAGCGACGCACTGACGATCCCGGTCGGCCTGGGCGAGCAAGAATTCAGTATGCGCCGCTTCCAGTGGGTGATCGAGAACCGAGCCGCGGACATCATCCAGCCGGACCTGCACTATTTCGGCGGCTATATCCGCTGCACGAAGGTCGCCCGCATGGCCGCGGCGGCGGGAATGCCCTGCACGCTGCACCTGTCCGAATTCGGGTTCGCCTACCTGAACGTCCTGCACTTCGCGTCGTACGTAGCAGACCCTGGGCCGTTCCAGGAGTTCAAAGGCGAAACAGGCATTCCGTTCACGTGCGATACGTCGCCCTTGACCTGCAAGGATGGCGTCGTGCGCTGTCCCTCCGGCCCCGGTTTCGGAATCCGGATCGACCCGGACTACGTGACGCGATTCAAGCCGGTGAAGGACGTCTGACGCCCGGTCCCATTCGTCCTGTTCGCCCCATCGGTCCCATTCTTCTCTACACGACCTGCGCCGTGAACCCGCAAAGCTGGCAGAAGTCGCGGATCTGCTCCTTGTAGTCGCCGTAGAAGAAGATCTGGTGGAAGCCCGGGAAACTCAGGACCTCCTGATGCCCGTCGAATTTCACCTTCACCGACACGACGCACCCGCCGCTGGGGGGCACTTCCTTGTTCTCCATCACAGTCCCCGCCGAGACCAGCACCGTGGAGGGCGTCTGCCCACTGCCCGGCAACAGATCGATGCTCGTCACCTGCTGGCCTTTCCTCCAAACCGTCCGAGGCACCGCGTCCCGGTTGCCGTGATGGTGCTTGATGTCGAATGGCTCCGGCGGTGCATCATAGCCATGCAGACGCGTCGGACACGAGCAGTGGGCCCCGATGATCGTGTCGTCGGCGGTGTCGGCCACCGGGTCCTGCTGAAAGCCAGGCCGGTCGAACAGATAGTGCGTCATCACCAGCGACGCGACCGC
>JAGPGT010000039.1:17833-23139 GCA_018055905.1 Phycisphaerae bacterium | reverse complement strand
AACCCCAGCCCCGCTCGCGCCGCCAAGGCCTTCTCCGCCAGCGGCGCCGAGTCGACACAGAGCTTGAACCGATGCGATCGACCGGTCCGATCCTGCAGAAAAGCCGCCAGTTCGCGAAGTAGCGCCTTGATGAAAGCGTGGTAATCCTCATATTGGGCAAACTGGGCCACCCGCCCGACCCGATCCGTGCGTGTCGGCGCAGAGGGCAGCTTGTAACTCAACGCGACCACGACCACCGATCTGGCGCCGTCGAGGAGTTTGCTCGGATCGATGCGTTTCGCCAGATTGCGGTGCATATACAGCATCGGGCCGGCATAGCCCGACCGCAACCACGCGTCCAAAGGCTCTGCGTGCTCGCGTCCGAGGGGCGAAGCGTCGGTGATGCCCACCGCGTCGAAACCGACTTCCAGGGCCTTGTGCTTAATGTCCTGTTCGAGACTCATGCGAGCGATTATACTGTGCGGCGCGAAGTCCCGGCCACGGACTCTCAGCGCTTTGTGCTTTTTCGGAGGTTGTTCGCGATGCGCATCGAGGGAATCACTATGCTTGCCCCACTCATGTTGACAATGAGTCTCTGCGCGGTGGCTTTGCCCGGCCAGATTGCCGCTTGGGATTTCTCCCAGGGTCCGCAAGGTTGGCAGGGCAACTCCTACGTCAAGGACTTCGCGACGTCATCCGAGGGTCTGGCGTTCACCTCGACCGGCATCGACCCCTGGATCGAAGGTCCCCCCATCGACCTGCCCGGCAGCGGGATGACGCGCGTTCGGGTGCGGATGAAATCGAACGCCGACGCCGGTGGCGAGCTGTTCTACGGTCGAACTTTCGAGGCCGGCCGCTCCGTCCGCTTCTCGGTCCAGAGCGACGACCAGTGGCACGAATACGTCCTGACGATCACCGAACCGCTCGGGCCTCAGACGCGTTTTCGCCTCGATCCCGCAACCACCGAGGGCCGCATCGTTGTCGCCTCGATCCGCGTGGAGACGCTCGCCGCATTGGAGCCGCCGCAGTTCAAGAGACCCCAACGACCCGTGAAGGGAATTGCCGAACCGCTCTCGGTCGATTCGGGTGAACTGAAGTTGACCCATTTTCGAGGAGGGTTGGGCGATTTCCGTATCGAACTGGGCGGGGTGGAACTGGCATCCGGCTACCGCGCCGAGCAGATCGGCCTGATGATCGATGGGCATGCTGTTTGGCTTGCGCTGGAAGAGGCGAAGGCTCTCTGCCTCCACGCAACGGACGGTTCCGTCGTGATCGCGGCAGGACTGGACGATGCTCGGGCCGGACGATGGAAAATCACGCGTGGGTACAGACCCGGCCTGCAACCGGGCTCCATTGAAGTCCAGATCCGGGTCGAAGCCGATCGAGACTGCGAGGTTCTGCATTTCCCCTGGCTGACGCTCTTTTCCGGCCTGGGCACGTTCGGCGAGCGCAAAACCCAGGGCCTGTTCGCAGGTTTGGAGTACCTCGACGACGAGCCCAGCAGCAGCGAGGCGGACATCACGACCCGCGAACACATTCGCCGCGTGCCCGATCCGATCAAGATCACATTCCCTCTGATGGCGATCGCCCACGCCGGCCGCTACATCGGTCTGATCTGGGAACCCTCGGACCTCGTGGCGCCGACATTTGACTCGCCCGACAGAATCTACAATTCCGGCGCGCATCTGATGGCGCTGACCGCGCCGGCCGTCGGCGACAGCCGGTTCGAGAACGCCCTGCTGGCACACACGCCCTTCACCCTGAAAGCCAACCAAGCGATCCATATGCAGGCGACGATCCTCGGCGGGCGAGGCGATTCCATTGTGTCTGCGGTTCAGAAATATGTCGAGATCCAGGGTCTCCCGCCCATTCCCAAGGTCGCAGGAGGATTTGACAACGCCGTGACGCTGCTCTCGCACGGGTGGCTGGATTCGGCGATCAACGAAGGAGGCCTTTTCCGCCACGCGGTTTGGGGCGAGAGTTTCAAGGCCGCTCCCGCGGGCGATGCGATCCTGTACATGGACTGGCTGGCCAGTCATGTCACGGACTCCGAACTCGGGAAGCGACTGATCGAAGCACGCGATTTGGCGATTGCGAAGATGCCGCAGGGCCAGCCGTATTTCAGCTCGGTGTCGCACACCACCATTCCGACAACGCCGTTCGTGTTCGGCGGCGTCTATCCTTATGTCGAAAGACGAAGGGCCGACGCCGAGAGTCTCCTGGCGCGCTTCGACGAACAGGGCATCAAGCGATATCGACCGCGTGACGTCGATTATGGCAAGACTCACTTCGCGCAGCATGCCAACGGTCACGCGGCCCCGGACCTGGTGCACATCCTCGAAGCCGCGACGCTCTCGGGTGATCAGAACCTCATCACAAGAGGCTTGGAGCTCTTGGACAAACAGACCTCGCTCTATGCGAATTCCGTCCCGCGAGGGGCCCAGGTCTGGGAGATCCCGCTGCACACGCCGGACATTCTCGCCTCCGCTCATCTGGTAAAAGCGTATACGCTCGGGTACATGATTTCCCGCGAACCGAAGCATCTGGAACAGGCCCGCTATTGGGCCTGGACGGGCGTGCCTTTCATCTACCTGGCGAATCCGACTGAAGGCGAGGTCGGTCCCTATGCGACCATCGCGGTGCTTGGTGCGACGAACTGGAAGGCCCCCGTCTGGTTTGGCCAGCCGGTCCAGTGGTGCGGTCTGGTCTACGGCTCGGCTCTCCATCTGCTGAGCCAGTACGATACGAAAGGTCCCTGGGCAACGCTGGCCAAGGGTATTACCGCCGCGGGTCTTCAGATGACCTGGCCGACGAGCGACGTCAAACGCCAGGGCCTTCTGCCCGACTACTTCCTGCTGCGTCCCCAGATCAGCGAAGGCCCCGCGATCAATCCCGGCACCCTCCAGACCCATATCCCCGAGTTCTTCGGCAAGGGCTCACTGTACGATGTCCGAAGACTCCAGAAGACCGGCTGGTTCCTCCACGCGCCCTGCGCAATTCACGAGCTCAAGGAAACCGAAGGCTCCGTGACATTCACCGTGGACGGCTGGGGCGACAAGGCATACTCCCTCCTCCTGGCGGGCGTCGATCGACCTTTTGTAGCCGGCGCCGGCGACCGTGATCCACCGGTCCACTACAACGCCGCGCAGAAACTGGCCACCCTCGTAGTCAAAGGCTTTTCACAGATCGAACTGCGCTATTGATCGTTTGCCGTGCCCTTACAGACCCGGAGCGTCATAGCCGTAGGTGGTGATCGTCGAAGAACCCATACCGCCGAGGACGTGGATATAGCGGATGTTTTTTTCCTTGAGTTCCGCCCGCGTCGCGGGTGACAAACCCGGCTCGAGCTGCGGCTCGAAGAGGAAATGTTCCGCAAAGTTGTGATGCTCCGGCCGGTACGTCTGGGAGTATTCGCCTCGCAGCACGATCGGTTCGCCCGTGTAGCCGGTGATCCTCGTCTCGACCCAACGGGCCAGCGGCGCGGTGTAGCCGGCGGTCGGACCCTTCGGGTACGGCGGCCAATAAAAGCTCACCTCGATGATCACGCCATCGGGCCCTTCGAAACGCCGATTTTGCAGCAGGTCTTCGGGCGAGGGCGCAAAGGCAGGACACAGCCGAACCTGGTCCCGCGTGGTCGCCGTCGGCCCCTCCCAATTCCACTGCAGGACCGGCCGCTCATACTCGACCTCCAACGTCAGATAGCCGAGGTCTCGGAGCGTCAGGACCGCGCTGGCTTTGGGCGACACGAGAGCGGGGATGTTCCCCGTGTTCAGGTGATACGTGCGAGCATTTGCGATATTGGCGATCTGCCATATATCGGTTGTGATCCCATCGGTCGGCATGATGTCCGACCCACCGATCGGATCGTCCGGGCGAAGGCTTCCCTCGGTGGGGGGCGTGTAGTGGTACGAAGCCTGCGGCCACTGCGAGGGTGGGCCCGTCAGCGTACCGGTGACGCCGTCGGCCATGTACTCCAGAGAGGCGAAATCGTAGAGGCTCGCGCCGAGGTTCGCCGTGGTCAACCACAGATTGCGGGTCTGGAGATGCCATCGTGACTTGAGGCGGTGGTTGGCGAAGACGTCCCCAAACTCGCCCTGCAAAACGACGTAGTCCGCAGGTTCCTTCACAAGGAACGCGGTGACCGAAGGCGTGTCGTCCGCTTGCGGGATCTCGCGAACCTGTTTGACGATGAGCTGGCCGTCGGGCGCCAGTTTTTTGAACTCCGTTTCCAAAACGAACTTGTCCCGTCCGGTCGTGAGAGCGAACTCCTCGCCCACCTTGACGAGCAGTTCGCCCAGGGCGAGGTAATCGTCGTCCCATTTCATCACCGTGGCGCCGAGCTGGACAAGGTTGGACTGGCGGATCCGCTGGGTGTATTGCCCGAACGAGTACATTGTCACAACGACCTCTTCGGGGACGCTGCCGTCCTGAGGATTCGTCACCGACACCGCGCCGGCCTGGGTGACCATCGTAAGATCCCAGCTCCAAGGGGAGCTTCGGTCGATCACCGCCACGCCGTTGGCCAGCTCGGTCTCGTCGGGGAACGAGTGATGGACAAGCAGCGCCATGCCGACTTGGGATTCGTCGATGGTTCGCCGCAGACGTTCGAGATAGGCGTTCTCGTTGTAGAAGCTGGCGAAGACCTTGCGGATCGCGGTGAATACGCCGCGTTCTTTGGCGCGGCTCGGATCGCAGTGGCATGGCCCCTTGTCGTCGCCGTCGAGATCGTCCGCGAGACAGCCGCTATAGCTTTCATACAGCCCGGCCCCGGTGAACTCCATTCCGTCTTCGACGTTCGTCGAGCTACGGAACCGCAGGTTCCTAAACGGATCGAAGCCGTACAACGGGTCCTGGAGAATCGACAGAACCGCCTGCTTCTGAGCGTCGGTGAAATCAACCGACTTGTCGTCTTCGACCAAATCACGAACATCGTCCAATGCGTCCGTCAGTGCCTCCATGTCCGCGGGCGGATACGCGAAAGACGCCAAACGGGCGGCGATCGTTTCCTGAAGCGTCAAGCCGCCGGGCAGTTCCTGCGACAGGAAGTCCGTCCACAAATCGAACGACAGGGCCGTTGCGATGGGCGAATTGTCCGGGATCGCGCGACGAAGCATACCGAAGTTTGCGGCCTTGCCTCCGACGAAGCGAATGTCGGCGGGCATCGCGGCCTCCACGTTGAAGCCATAGTCACCCAGCGGCGTCATCGGCGAGATCGCCAGAGGCCTGGGCTTCTTCAAGGCAAGAATCTCCTGCGCCGTCGCGTCGTCGAGCACGCCGTCGGTGTCGATCAGCCGCACGGCGGTCCAACCATAGGAGTCGTAGGCTCG